>CAZGYD010000173.1:0-1288 GCA_964530115.1 uncultured Rhodocyclaceae bacterium
GGCCAGCACCGCCGCCGGCGGGTTGGAGGGGACCGTGGAGCCGCCGGCCGCCGCCTCGAGACAGGGTGCCACCGCCAGGGGTGTCTTGCCACAGCAGGGCGGACCGAGCAGAAGCAGGGGCTGACCGTGGCCGCTCCAGCGGCCGGTGGCGAGATCCCGGATCTGCCCCGGGTCGATCGAGGGCTGGGCGTCGAAGTCGCAGCCTTCGAGCGTGCGCAAGCACGGGAAGCGGGCGAGCTTCATGCCCATCTGGATGCGCCGGGTGTCGCGCCGGGCGACCTCGCGCTCGGCCAGGAACAGCAGCGCTTCGCGCAGCGTCATCTGCGCCCGGCTGGCTTCGTCGAGCAGGCTGTCGAGCTGATCGCGGATCGCCGTAAGCCGCAGCCGGGTGAGCAATTCGTCGAGTCGGTCGGTATCGAGCATCACCAGCCGCCTCCGACGAGGGCGTCGTACTCGGCCAGCGGACGCAGTAGCGCCTCGGTAGGCGGCGGCACCTCGATCTCAGTCGGCGGCGGCGATCCACCCAGCAGATGGCTGCGCTCGATGCTGCGCCCCCGACTGCCCGAGAGCTCCGCATGGCGAGCCACTTCCTCACCGGCATACTCCACCACCACAGTGTCGGCGCTGACGACGACCGTGACGGTCTCGCCAATCAAGCGCCACGGCACGCTGTAGGCGTTGGTGTCGAGCTCGATGCAGCCCTCGGCATTGACCCGGCGCACAAGCTCACGCACCTGCAGGAAGGGGGGGACGCCAGCGATCGGGCGCAGGTGCTCGCGCTCCAGGGCAAAGCGTTCAGCGGGCGCGACGCCTGTTGTACCGTGGATGCGCACATCGGCGACCTCACGCTGCCAGCGCGCCAGATGCGCTTCCATCGCCGCCCAGCTCTCGAAGGCGTGGCCGGCGATCGCGTTCTTCTTCACATAGCCCACGCCGTTCTCGGTCTTGCCCTTGGTGCGGGCGCGAAACGGCGCGCACGCCTTGGCACGGATGTCCTAGTGCCGGCAGAACGCCTCGAAGCGGCTGTTGAGCCGAACTTGGCGCGTCTGGGTGTCGTGCTTGTCGACCAGCGACTGGGCCTTGTCGATGAGCAACGTCTGCGGCCGTCCGCCACACTGGACAAACGCGGCCTCGATGCCGGCGAACCACCCGCGCGGGCGCTCGTGTCGGAACGCGCACGCGCACCCCCGCCGGGCCTCGGCCAGCGGCGCCACGACCAAGACCACCCCCCCCGCCGCCACGCCCGACCGCACACCACTCACGATCGTCATGACTGCCGCCGGCTCTC
>CAZGYD010000174.1:0-2282 GCA_964530115.1 uncultured Rhodocyclaceae bacterium
TGCAACTTTTTTAGGAAGGAAAGGGACAAAAATAATATCTCTCCATCAGGGTAAAGAGGAGAAAGAATATTTTCTTTCTCCCTTTCCTTGAAAAATATAATTTTTTTACTCCAAAAGTTGCATTTATTAGTTGAATTTAGTGAGTGAAATGAAGCAAAAGGGAGAGTATTACTTAAAAATTGGAGGATACAAAGGATGAATAATAAAGACAAGCCGATCATCAAGAGCAATCATATATAGAAGAGATATAAAATAAAAAGGCGAAGTTAAAAAACTTCGCCCAAATAGATGCTTCCCTAAATACAGGCATAAACCATCAGGGAAACGCGGGCTGACCCAATGGTCGCCAATTAGTAGGGTCAAAGATAAATAGAATAAAGATGACAAAAAAATATTTTCAAAAAAATTTGGAATTTGACATAGAATCTCCCTACACAAGTAGGGAGGAGATAGGGGAGGGTTTGATCGCAGCGAGGAAACTAAACAAATGTGTGCGAATTAAGATGCTTCACTGCGTCCAGTATGACAGCAAAACAAGATATTTTTCCTATTTTGATAAGATATTCACTCAATAAAACATACCATTCACTCAATAAACCATAATGTTCAATAAATATTTTTACCGTTGTGGATAATTTTTTTAAAAAACACTTGTATGTAAGAAATATATTACTTATTTTTGTAACAAAAATTAAAACTATGAAAAAGAAAATTAAAACTCTGAAAACAAATGTTATGAAGAGATTGCCGAATATCGCATCCGTAATGGCTTTGCTAACCATTACCTACAACACAGCAACAGCACAGAATGTAGGTATTAGTCCTACGGGCGTGCCACCGGCTGGAGATGCGGGTTTAGATGTAAATTTTACAAACAAAGGACTTTTAATACCCCGAGTGAGCTTAACAAATACGGGGACATATGGTTTAGTGGGAGGAGGTCCTACTACATCTATGTTGGTATATAACACAAATGCGGCAATTGGAGGAACAGGTGCTATGGGAGAAGGATATTATTATTGGAATGGAACGAGGTGGACCAAATTATTGGTAGGGAATACACCTTCGGATGCATGGCTTACATCAGGCAATGCGGGAACAACAGCAGGGACACATTTTATTGGCACCACCGATGCACAGGATTTAGTATTCAAAACCAATAATACAGAAAAGATGAGAATAACAACCAGTGGCAATGTCGGCATCGGGACGACGGCACCGGCGTATAAGCTGGAGGTGTACGGTGGACATGGAACATATATATCAGTTAGAGGGAATATGCCAGCAGGAGATGCTACTCATGGATTGATCGGATATAATTGGAGCAATTCAGCCACTGGAGATTATTGGAGATATTACCTTGCTGATCCAGATGGTGGGTTTGGTGTTATTCCAGGTGGATTAGAAATTTGGGAATACCCAGGGAATGGGATACCTACGTGTTGTATTCCCAGGTTCAGAATTAAAACAGCCAAAAATCAGAGCTCAATACCGGGAGAAGTAGTTATAAATGAAAACGGCGACGTCGGCATCGGGACGGCAACGCCGAATACAAAATTACATGTAGCAGGCCTACATCCTGGTGCTGGTTCCGGTACCGGAGCGAGCAGCGATGCCCCTAGTGAAGCAATTATTCCAGACGGTCATAATGGAACATCTCGGTATAATGATTGGCCTTCGGGTTGGGCTGGAGGACTTTCTACATGGGATATTTGTGGAGCAAGTATTTACATGGTTGAATATTCCACACGTTCAGATAAAAGATTCAAAAAAGAAATAACTTCTTTAGCAGATAATAAAAATAATTTTATAAATAAGTTTATGCAGCTACGACCGGTTTCATATTTCATTGATCCAATGAGATTACGAGTTGATGATCCGGAGAGAAAGCGATTTGGTTTTATTGCTAATGAGATAGAAGATATTTTTCCTAATCTTGTAATAAATAGTGGGATGCCTGATAGTATTGCGAGGGGCTTGGAATATGATGGTTTTATTCCCATACTTGTATTGGTGGTACAGGACCAACATTTGCAAATCAAAGAACAACAAAAGATGATTGAAGAATTAAAAACAGAAAATGCAAATTTAAAATCTTCAAACGCGAGTCAGAAAAAAATAATTGAAGCACAGCAAAAAGAAATAGAAACCATAAAAGCAGAGAATCAATCTATGAAAGCGAAGAGTGAAGCTATGCAAGTGGAAATAGAAAGTATAAAGAAATATCTTGGTTTGAAAGCAAACCGATAATTTTTGTCAGGTTTTGTAATAATAACATTCCA
>CAZGYD010000175.1:0-27324 GCA_964530115.1 uncultured Rhodocyclaceae bacterium
CGTGCTCGACGTCACCCACTGGCCGCTGCCGCAGCAGCAGGCCGAGGCCCAGGCCAAGCGGCGCGTCGGCCTCGGCTTCACCGGCCTCGGCGATGCCCTGATCATGCTCAGGCTGCGCTACGACACGGCCGAGGCGCGTGCCATGGCGGCGAAGATTTCCGAGTACATGCGCGACCGCGCCTACCTCGCCTCGGTGGAGCTGGCGAAAGAGCGCGGCCCGTTCCCGCTGTTCAATGCCGATCTCTACCTCACCGGCGGCAACTTCGCCTCGCGGCTGCCTCAGGAGGTCAAGGACCAGATCCGCCGGCACGGCATCCGCAACTCGCACCTGCTCTCGATCGCCCCGACCGGCACGATCTCGCTCGCCTTCGCCGACAACGCCTCCAATGGCATCGAGCCGCCGTTCTCCTGGACCTACACGCGCAAGAAGCGCATGGCCGACGGCACCTTCAAGGAATACGCGGTCGAGGACTACGCCTGGCGGCTCTACAAGCACATGGGTGGCGACGTCGGCCACCTGCCGGACTACTTCGTCACCGCGCTCGCCATCTCGGCCCAGGCGCACAAGGACATGGTCGCCGCCGTGGCGCCCTACATCGACACCTCGATCTCGAAGACGGTCAACGTGCCCGAGGACTACCCTTACGCCGACTTCGAGAACCTCTATCTCGAGGCCTGGAAGTCGGGCCTCAAGGGCCTCGCCACCTACCGGCCGAACAAGGTGCTCGGCGCCGTGCTCTCGGTCGATTCGGGCAGCCAGCAGAAGCAGCCGCAGGACGTCACCATCGACGGCACCAACAAGCGGCTGTCGATCGGCTCGCTGCCCGCGCCGGTGCTGGCGAGCCTGCGCTGGCCGGGCCGGCCCCGGCTCGCCGATGGCAACATGGCCTGGAGCTACATGATCGAGACGCCGCACGGAGAGTTCGCCCTCTTCGTCGGCCAGACGGAAAACGAGGAGCACCGCCCGGTGCCGTTCGAGGTCTGGGTGAACGGCACCGAGCAGCCGCGCGGCCTGGGCGCCGTGGCCAAGACCCTGTCGATGGACATGCGAGCCAACGACAAAGCCTTCCTCAAGCTCAAGCGCGACGTGCTTGCGCGCACCGTCGGCGAGGAACCGTTCGAGATGCCCTTCCCGCCGCTCGGCGAGAAGAAGCTGATGCCGGGCGCCGTCGCGGCCATGGCCCAAGTCATCCGCTACCGCTGCGAGCAGCTCGGCGCCCTCGACGACGACGGGCCGACGCCGGTGCTCGACGCCATGTTCAGCCGCGACGAGCCGAAGACCGGCACCGACGGCACGCTCTCCTGGACGGTCGATATCGTCAACCCGGCCGCCAACGAGGAGTTCGTCCTCGGCCTCAAGGAGATCACGCTGCCCGACGGCGTCACCCGGCCCTATTCGGTCTGGCTCTCAGGCAACTACCCGCGCGCGCTCGACGGGCTGACCAAACTGCTCTCGCTCGACATGCGCGTGCTCGATCCCGCCTGGATCGGCATGAAGCTCAGGAAGCTGACCAACTACGCCGAACCGCTCGGCGATTTCATGGCCCGGGTGCCCGGCTCGAACAAGCAGCAGAACTGGCCCTCGACGGTCGCCTACCTCGCCCGGCTGATCATCCACCGCTATTCGATGCTCGGCATCCTCGACGAGGCCGGCTTCCCGACGCGCGAAATGGGCATCCTCGAGACCCCGACCGACAAGGGCGCGGTCAAGGTGACCCAAGGCTCGCTCTGCGCCGAGTGTGGCAACATGACGGTGATCAAGAAGGACGGCTGCGACTTCTGCACCGCCTGCGGCGCCGTCGGCAGCTGCGGTTGATGTCCCCGGGCACTGCGCCCACGCTCGCGGTCGAGGAGATGATGGGCGCGGTTTGCAGTTTGAAACTCAGCCGTCGTAACACGCCAGCGGGTGATCGCGGCGGCCCGCCGGAAAGCGGGCGAGCTCAGGCCGCCCGACGCTGACTGGCCACCGCCTCGGTGAGCCGTCGCAGTCCTTCGATCAACCGGTCGCGCTGGGCGAAGAGCAGCGGCAGTTCCGCCACCGCTTCGGTTCTCTTCTGTTCGCGCAGCAGGTCGGCGAGCCGCCGGCCGAGCCGGTGGATTTCCTCGTGCAGGCCGCGCAGCGCCTGGTATTCGGGGAGCGGGGCATAGGCGCGGCGGCCTTCGCCGTCGAGCCAGAGGCCGAAATTGCACGCGGCCGGATCGAGCTGTGGAAGGACGATGCCCTCCTCCGGTGCCGCTTCGACGGCTCTCGCCATCTGATCGACCCAGCGCCGGTGTTCCACCTCCATGGTCGCCAGCGGCAGGTCCACTCGCTCGAATTCCATGATTCCGGCAGCGACCAGTTCCCGCGGCGGCTTCCAGTCCGTGGTCCAGCCGGGGATGCGCTCGGCCGCCATCGGCCGGGCGATGCCGTAGCCCTGTGCCTGGTCGCAGCCCAGATGCAGCAGCATCGCCGCGTGTTCGACGGTCTCCACGCCCTCGGCGATCACCCGGGCGCGGAAGGCGGCCGCCAGGCCGATGACGCCGCGGACGATGGCGAGATCGTCCGGGTCGGCGAGCATGTCACGGACGAAGGACTGGTCGATCTTGAGCACATCGACCGGCAGCGCGCGCAGATAGGCGAGCGAACCGTAGCCCGTGCCGAAGTCGTCGAGGGCGAAGCGCACGCCGAGCTCGCGGCACTCGCGCATGCGCTCCGACACCCCTTTCACGTCGTCGATGGCGGCCGATTCGAGAATCTCGAGTTCCAGCAGGCCGGGGTCCACATCCGGATGCCGGTCGAGCGCCGTGCGCAGGAACTCGGCGAAACCCGGCGACTGCAGGTGCCGCGCCGGCAGATTGACACTGATGCCCAATGAAAGTCCACCGAGGCGCCAGCGCTCGATCTGCGCCAGGGCCGAGTAGATCACCCATTCGGAAATGCGCGTCTCGATGTCGCTGTTGAGGATGTGGGGCAGGAATTCTCCGGGCGGCACCAGGCCGCGCTCTGGATGCTGCCAGCGCAGCAGCGCCTCGGCGCCGATGACCCGCCCGGCGCGCAGATCCACCTTGGGCTGGTAATGGAGTATGAGCTGGCCGGCCGCGAGCGCCGCCTCGACACGCTTGCGCGTTTCCTGGCGCACCTGGAGATTCCGGTCGACGACGGCATCGAAGACATGCCAGCGATTGCGGCCGGCCTGTTTGGCGACATACATCGCGTGGTCGGCATGGCGCAGCAGCGTGTCGGGATCGCCGGCATCTTCCGGGAAGAAGGTCACGCCGATGCTTGCCGAGAGGAAGATGCGCTCGCCCGCCTGGTGATAGGGCTGGGCGATGAGCATGAGCAGCCGCGAGAGCATCCGCTCGTAATCGGCCTGGTCGCGGCCGCCCGAGAGGACCAGCACGAACTCGTCGCCGCCGAGACGGGCCACGGTGTCGCCCTGGCGCACGGCAGAACGCAGCCGGCGCGCCACTTCGATGAGGATGCGGTCGCCGACCTCGTGACCGAGGCGATCGTTCACCGGCTTGAAGCCGTCGAGATCGATCAGCGCCACGGCCAGGCGGGCCGCGTTGCGCGTCGCCTGGGCGATCGCCATCTGCAGCCGGTCGGCGAGCAGCGCGCGGTTGGGCAGTTCCGTCAGCGCATCGAAGTGGGCCATGTGCTGGAGCACCGCCTCGACCTGCTTGCGGTCGGTGATGTCCATGGTGGCGCCGGAGAAGCGGATCACGCGCCCGCTCTCGTCGCGCACCGCCTGGCCGCGAGTGCGGCACCAGAGGTAATGGCCATCGCGGTGGCGGACGCGGAACTCGATGTCGAAGGGCTCGCCATCCTTGAAGTGCCGGCGGATCGCCTCATCGAACCGCGCGCGGTCATCGGGATGGATCAGGCCCTTGTCGACGATCACCCGCCGGTCGAGCGGCTCGTCGGCCGCGAGGCCGAGCATGGCCTTGTGGCGCGGCGAGAAATAGCACTCGTCACGCTCGACGTCCCAGTCCCAGATGCCGTCGCTCGACCCCTCCACGGCACGCTGGAAGCGTTGTTCGCTGCGACGCAGATCCGTGATCATCGCCTGGAGGCTGCCGGCCATCCGGTTGAACACTTCGCCGAGGCGTGACAGCTCGTTGTCGCCTTTCACGTCGATGCGCCGGTCCAGTTCGCCGGCGGCGAACCGCTGTGCCGCCGCCTCGAGCAGCCGCAGCCGCCGCGTGAGCAGGAAACCCAGCGGCAGCAGCAGCGCCAGCCCGAGCGCGAGACCGAGCGCGCCGATGCGCATCATCTTCGCCGCGAGCTTTCCCTGGGCCTCGCGCAGGAATGCCAGTGACAAACCGTACTGCAGGTTTCCGAGTTCCTGTCCGGCCAGACGGACCGGGCGGCGCAGATGGAGCGTCGCCTGATCGAGAGCCTCGTGATCGGCGCTCGCCGCCGGCAGCGGCGCCAGCTCGGGCCAGTCGCGCGCGGCGATGCGCCGGCCGCGATGGTCCTCGACGACGATGTACTCGAAGGCCGCGCCGTAGCTGGCCATGGCCAGAATGTCGGCGAGCGTCCCGTAATCGCGCTGGGCCATGGGCACGGCGATCGCGGCGACCAGCAGGGTGTCGGCGCGGTCGATGCGGTTCTTCAGCTCCGATCGCTGCTCCTCCTCGAGCATCGTCCAGGTCTGGGCGACCACGAGCGCGAACATCGCCAGCAGGGAAAGCAGCGTGGCGACGGCGAGCCTGGAGCGGAATGATCGGAGCGGCATCATCGGCGACGTCGGAAAGGCAAGTCCCTTGTCCTGAAGTCAAGGCTCGCTCATCGCCCGCCGGGTTTCCGCGAGGAAACGGTCGAGCGGGCGGAGCATCCGCGGGTCCGGCCTCATCAGGCCGTCGTGGTTGAACTCGCGGAGGAAGGCACGGCCCCCCGGGGTCTCCGCGAAGGCGAACAGCGCCGACCGGAACTCCGCCGGCGACGGGGCTTCGCGGGACGATCGGGCCATGAAGAGCACCGCGGGCATCTCCTCCGAGCGGGCGACGATCGCGAGCTTCGCGCGGATCGACTCAGGAAACGTCGGCAGAATCACATCGGGCAGGCCGGCGGCGTCGATTTCGCCGAGCGAGACCGCCTGCGCGGCATTGAAGGGAATCTTCTCGTATTGCATGGCCACGTCCCGCCCGGGCTCGAGGCCGTGGTCACGCAACATCGTCACGGTCGTCTGCGCAGTCACGGTCAGCGGATCGAGCACGGCGACCGTCCGGCCGCGCAGATCGCCGATGCCGCGCACTGGGCCATCCTTGCGGGCGGCGATCAGGATCCGCAAAGGCCGCCGGGACATCGCGACGACCTCGTGGCCACGGTCGACATGGGCCTGCCAGCCGGGCCCGGGGCCGATCAGATAGAAATCGAAGTCCCCGGCGAGCACGCGCTGCTGATAGCGTTTGAAGTCGGGCGCCGTCGAGAGGACGACCGGGCGCTGGAACGCCTGTTCGAAATGCCGGCGCAGGGGTTCATGGCCGGCGAGCAGCCGGGCCGTCGGAAGATAGGGAAGCAGACCGATCTCGATCGGCCGTCGCGCCGATGCTGCGGTGGCCACCCCCCGGCGGGTCACGGCGACGCCCGCGGCGAATCCCAGCACGGCCGCGAGCAGGCGGCGGCGGCCGGCACGCAGATCGGCGGCTCCTGATCGGGGCATCGGCTGGTTCTCCCTCCGGTGGTGCCGGAGATACCCGGGCTGGCGTATCACGGCGGCTGAGTTTCACGGCCGGCGACCCACCAACGGGCCGAACCGACCGTGTCTTCTTCGCCAATATCGGCAGCCGCCGCGTAAGTCTTGAGCCGCTCCAGGCTTTCAACAGTCCCTCAGGCCAGGCCGGCCATCGGCTGGACCCGCACCACCTCGCCGGCGGCGACGTTGCCGCGCTCCGCCTCGAGGACGATGAAGCAGTCGGCCCGGGACATCGATGTCAGAATGCCCGAGCCTTGGGCCCCCGTCGGGCGGACACACCACTCGCCCCCCTCGGCGACCAGCACGCCGCGCTGGAACTCGGTGCGTCCCCTGGCCTTCTTCAGGGGCTCGAGACAGCGTGCGGGAAAGCTCGGGAACTCCGGCACCGGATCGACGCCCATCAATTTCATGAGCGCCGGCCGCACGAACTGGTAGAAAGTCACCATGACGGCGACCGGGTTTCCCGGCAGGCCGAAGAGCCAGGCCCCGTGCTCGCCGTCCGGCCGGAGGCGTCCGAAGGCCATCGGCTTGCCGGGCTTCATGGCGATCTTCCAGAAGGCGACCTCGCCGAGCCTCGCCATCAGCTGCTTGATGAAATCGGCCTCGCCGACCGAAACGCCGCCGCTGGTGACGATCGCCTCGGCGCAGGCCGCCGCCTCGCGGAAAGCGGCCTCGAGCGCCTGGGGATCGTCCCTGACGATGCCGAAGTCGATCACCTCGCAGCCCAGCCGGCGCAGCATGCCGCCCACGGTGTAGCGGTTGCTGTCGTAGATCGTGCCCGGCGACAGCGGCGTGCCGATCGGGCAGAGTTCGTCGCCGGTGGAAAAGAGCGCCACGCGCACGCGCCGGCGTACCGGCACGTCGGCGATGCCGAGCGATGCGATGACGCCGAGTTCCGCCGGACGCAGCAGGCAGCCGGCGCGGACCGCCGCCGCACCCTTCTTCAAGTCCTCGCCGGCGCGGCGGACATGCTGTCCCAGGCGTTGGCCGGGCGGGACGATCACGTCGTGTCCCTCGGCACGCGCCACTTCCTGGACGACGATGCAATCGACGCCCTCGGGCACGAGCCCCCCGGTCATGATGCGCACGGCCTCGCCCGGCCCGACCCGGCCGCGGAAAGCGCGACCGGCATAGACCGTGCCGATGACGCGCAGCCGCGTCTCGCCCTCCGGCGCGAGATCGGCATGGCGAACGCCCCAGCCGTCCATGGCCGAGTTGTCGTGCGCCGGCACGTTCACGGGCGAGACCACGTCCTCCGCGAGCACGCGGCCCAGGGCGTCGCAGACGAACAGGCGTTCATGCCCCTCGACGGGCCGGACGAGTTCGAGGAGCAGGCCACGCGCCCGCGCCACGGAAAGCGAATCGGGATCGTAATCCTCGAGCGAAGAGAAGTTCAGCGGCTTCATCGGCGTCCTCCGGCAATGGCTGCCCGACCATTTTCGGCCAATTTCGCCGCCCGCGGCGAGCCGCTATCATGCCGCCATGAAACGGGATCTTCCCCGCCGTCTCGCGGCGCTGATCGATGCGCTCTGCGCCGGCCTCGTCGAACGCCGCAAACACGTGAGGCTCGCCCTGCTCGCGGCGCTGGCCGGCGAGCACACCCTGCTCGTCGGCCCGCCCGGCACGGCCAAGAGCGAACTCGCGCGCCGCCTGCACCAGGCCTTCCGCGACGCCCGCTATTTCGAGCGGTTGCTCACGCGCTTCACCGTGCCCGAGGAACTGTTCGGGCCGCTGTCGATCCGCGCGCTCGAAGATGACCGCTACGAGCGGCACACGGCCGGCTTCCTGCCCGAGGCGACGATCGCCTTCATCGACGAGGTGTTCAAGGCCAACAGCGCGATCCTCAACGCGCTTCTCACGCTCACCAACGAGCGCGAGTTCGACAACGGCACGGGGCGCCAGCGCTGTCCGCTGCAAAGCCTGATCGGCGCCACCAACGCCGTGCCGGAGGACGAGATCGGCGAAGCCTTCCTCGACCGCTTCCTCTTCCGCATCCATGTCGAGCCGGTCAGCGAGGCCGGATTCGCTGCGCTGCTGAAACTCAGCCGTGGTAACACGCCGTCCGGGCCGCCGCAACCGCTCGACGAAGACGATCTCGCCGCCATCCAGGCGGCCGCTCGCGCCGTCGAACTGCCCTCCGGTGTCGCCGCGCTGCTCGCCGAGCTCAGGCAACGCTGTCACGACGAGGGCATCGTCGTCTCCGACCGCCGCTGGGTGAAGATCGTCGGCCTCCTGCGCACCGCCGCGGCGGCCGCCGGCCGCCGGAGCATCCCGCTCTGGGATCTGCTGCTCCTGCCCGAGGCGACGGCCCCCGAGGCGGCGGGGCAGGCGGCAGTCGCCGCCTGGCTCGCGGCGCGACTGGGCGTGCGCGAGGCGTTCTCGCCGGCGCGGATCACCCGCATCGTCGAGGCCTTCGAGGCGCAGCTCGAAGCCGAACGCCAGGCCAATGACCTCGACTACGACGAGACCGGCCGGCTGCGCTTCTCGCCGGCGGAACTCGCCGGCGACATCGCCGGCAGCATCGGCGATGCCAAGGGCGGCGCCTCGGCCCCGCGCATGACCTACACGCGCAGGCGGCGCTACGGGCCGCGCCACATCGAGGCGCGCGTACGCCAGATCGACGATGCGCTCGCGCGCATCGACGGTTACCTCGGGGAAATCGGCGCGCTGCGTCGCGACCTCGATGACTGGCGGAAGGACAACCTCTGGATCGACGAGCCACTGGTCGAGGCGGTTGCCCGGAACCTCGCGGGCACGGCCCGGGCGGTCGAGTCTCTCGCGATGCGGCTGCGCGCGGCGCGCCAGGGCTTCCTCGATCTGCCGCGGCTCGAGGCGGACGACGGCGTCACGCCCGAACCCGTGGCCATCGACGGCTTCGCCGCGTGAGTGCATCGGCGGTGACACCCCTGCTTTTCGAGCGCCGTGAAGCGCGACTTCGCGCGCTCGACGCCCTGCCGCGCGGGCACTGGCTTTCCGGCATCAGCCATTCCGTGGGCGCGCTCGAAGCGCGGCTCGCCATGCTCGCCGACCTACGGCGCGCGCTTTTCTCCGGCGGGCTGCCGCCGGCCCGCGACTGGTGCTGGCCGACGCCGCCAATCGCCGCTTCGCTGGCCGAGGCCATGAACCGGCTCGACCTTCCCCGCTACTGCGCCGGCCGGCAAGGACTGGCCGATACCGTGATCCAGAGCCTCCTTTTCCATCTCGATTTCATCGTCGATTACACGGACCGCGGCGCCGACGACGCCGAAGCGGTCGCCATGGCCGTCGACGCGTTTTCCGGTGACTGGCGCGAACGCTGTCGCCAGCTCGAGGAGCTCATCGAGATCTTCGGCCGCCTCCCCGACGACGGGAAAAACATGTACTGGGACGAACTGGCGAACCTGTTGCGTTCGCCCGGCTGGCAGGAGATGGTGCGCCTCCACCGCCTGCTGGAGCACTTCCCCGATCTGGCACGCTTGATCCGCAGCCTGGGCCGCGCGTACCCCACCGAGAGGGAGGAGCCGGAATGGCGGCAGTCCCGCGAAATCGTCGGGACCGCCGCGGCCTTTCGGCCGCGCCGCCGCGAGGTTCGTATCCCGGACATGCCCGGAGAGACCCGCGGCGTGCAGCGCTCCGACCGCATCGCACGAATGTTGCCGGCCGAAGCCATGTTGCTCGGACATCCGCGCCTGCGCCTCGTCTGGCACGCGCGCCGCGCCGAACGCACGCTGCTTTGCTACGAGGACGACGACCGCATGCAGGAGACCCGCTCCATCCCGGCGCCGCTGCCAAGGCCCACGCCCGCTCGGCGACCCGGCCAGCGCGCCGAGAGGGGGCCCATGCTCGTCTGCGTCGACACCTCGGGCTCGATGCAGGGCGGCGCCGAGGCCGTCGCCAAAGCCGTCGTGCTCGAGGCGATGCGCACTGCCCACGCTCAGGGACGCGCCTGCCACCTTTTCGCCTTCGGCGGGCCCGGCGAGGTCGTCGGCATGGAACTCGGCTACGACGGCGCGGGGCTCGCGCGCCTCATCGACTTTCTCGGCCGGAGTTTCCACGGCGGCACCGACGTCTGCGGGCCGCTCGAAGCGGCGCTCGCAATGCTCGATACTCAGCCGTGGCGACACGCCGACCTGCTCGTCGCCTCCGACGGTGAATTCGGCGCCACGCCCGACGTCGCCGCTCGCCTCGCGGCCATGAAGCGGGACACGGGTCTGCGCGTCCAGGGTGTGCTCGTCGGCGACCGCGAGACGGTCGGCTTCCTCGAAATCGCCGACGACATCTTCGCCGTGCGCGACTGGCGCCGACTCGCAGGCGCGGTCGCCGAATCCCCCGTGCACTCCCACCGGCTCACGGCAACGTATTTCCCCGGTGCGTTGCGCACGCCCGGGAACCTCGAGGCCACCGTGACGCCCGCCGCCGCGGCCGCAGCAGTGAGACGCGGCCGGAAATGAGTTTCCTCTCCGCCGTCTTCGGCCGCGCCCTCGCCTCGCGCAACTACCGCCTCTACTTCCTCGGGCAGCTCGTCTCCCTCGCCGGCACGTGGATGCAGCAGATCGCCATGGTCTGGCTGGCCTGGCGGCTTTCGAACTCGGCGCAGGTGCTCGGCCTGATCGGCTTCGCCAGCCAGATCCCGATCCTCGTCCTCGGCCCCTTCGCCGGCGTTCTCACCGACCGTTTCGACCGCCGGCGCCTCCTCCTCTTCACCCAGTCCGTCGCCCTGGCGCAGGCGCTCGCACTGGCGGCCCTGGCCGGGCTCGGGCTGGCCACGCCGGCATGGCTGATCGCGCTGGCGCTGATGCTCGGGTGCATCAATGCGCTCGATTTGCCGGCACGGCAGGCGTTCTCGGTCGAACTCGTCAGCGACCGCGCCGACCTGCCCAACGCCGTCGCCCTCAACTCGATGCTCATGAACACCGCCCGCTTCGTCGGCCCGGCGCTCGCGGGACTCGCCGTCGCCGCCTTCGGCGAGGCCTGGTGCTTCGCGATCAACGCGGCGACCTATCTCGCGGTCATCGCCGCGCTGCTCGCCATCGACGTCCCGGCACCGGCGCGACGACCACCAGGCTCCGCCATCGCCGCCTTCACGGAAGGTCTGGCCTACGCGCTCGGCCACGCCGGCATCCGCGGCCGCCTCGCCGTCGTCGCCGCCATCAGCTTCCTGGTCACGCCCTATGCGGTCCTGATGCCCCTTTTCGCCTCCGAAATCTTCCGCGGCGACTCCCGCACCTATGGTTTCCTGATCGGCTGCGCCGGCGCCGGCTCGCTCCTCGCCGGCCTCTACCTTGCCGGACGCAAGGGCACGGTCGGACTGGCGAAACGAACCATGAGCGCGGTCATCGCCAGCGGCCTGGCGCTCACCGCTTTCGCCGCCAACGAGTACCTGGCGCTCGCGTTCCCCATCGTCATGGTGCTCGGCTTCGCCGTCATCCTGGTCATCGCCGGCAGCAACACGCTGATCCAGGTCGTGGTCGAGGACGCCTTCCGCGGCCGCGTCATGGCCATCTTCTCGACCGCCTTCCTCGGCATCGCACCGCTGGGCGCGCTCGCCGTCGGCCATCTCACCCATGCCTTCGGCGTCCAGCCGACGCTCCTCGCCTGCGGCCTGCTGACGACACTCATCGGCCTCGCCGCCCGGCGGCAGCGGGATTTGCGGTGAAACCATGGAGCTTCGCCCTACCTCCCGTTCGTCGGGCCGAATCCCCTCCAGACCACCGCTTCGCGGCGTCATACCCCCTTCGGGCTGACCCGTCATGGTGATACGCCGGCCGGCAGGATGAGCCGAAGATTCGGCCGGAATTGACAATCCCTCAAAATCGGCACCGATGGCTGCCGCTATGATTGACCGTAACGGTCAGCCATTTCCGCTCGGCAAAAAACAACGTGTATCTCGTCGTTTCCCATGTCCCGATCTACACCGATCGCGACAAGACTTTCGTCACCACCGACTGGAAACATTCCCTTCGACTGCTGCGCGACTCGCTCGATGGCCACTTCGGCCCCGTGCATGTGCTCGCACCGTCAATACCGCTGACAGCCGGCGGCTGCGAACACACCGTCGAGGAAATGACCTTGCAACACGATGGTATCCGCCTGATTCCGTCATTCGATCTCCGCTGCCGCGCCCGGCATTATTGGCTCAGGGAAAGGCAGCGCTGGCTCGCTTCGGTCCGCCGGGAGATGCCCGAGGCCCGAGTGGTCCACGCCGGGGTCGACGACGTTTATCGCCCGATCATGTTCGCCGGCTTCCTCGAGGCGCTGCGCCACGGCAAGCCCACGGTCTTCGTCGAAGACACGGACATCGTGCGCCAACAGCGGGAACTCGCCGCCGGACAGGGATTCGGCCCAATCGTTCGCGCCCGTGTTTATGGAGCGATCTACGAGAAAATGGTCCGCTTCGGCGTGCGGCATGCCGATCTCAGCCTCCTCAAGGGAACGGCCTTGATGAACCGCTACGGCCGCTACGCCCGCAACGCCCGATCGTTCCAGGACACCTCCCACACCATCGACGACGTGATCCCCGAGGAGGAACTCGACCAGCGCCGGCAGCGTTCGAACTCGGGAACGCAGCCGCTCCATGCCGTCTATTGCGGTCGACTGGTCCCCTACAAGGGAGTCGATCGCAGCATCGAACTGATTCGCGAGGCAATGCGACGGGGCTGCGAGATCAGGCTCGACGTGATCGGCGACGGCCCGGAAGCCGCGCGGCTCGAAGCCTTGACCGAGTCGCTCGGTCTTCGCGGAAACGTTCGCTTCATGGGGCCTGCGACTTACGGCGCCCCACTGCTCGAGCGGCTGCGCGCCTATGATGCCTTGCTGTTCACACCGGTCGCCGAGGACACGCCGAGGATGATTTTCGATGGCTACGCGGCCGGACTGCCCTTGATCGCGAACGACATCGCCTACGTCCGGGAAAGAGCCGAGCTGGATGGCGGCACGGTTTTGCTGCCGAGGAACGACCCCGCACGATCCGCCGACATCCTCGCGGAACTGGCTCGCCAGCCGGCACGGCTAACCACCCTGTCGGTCGAAGCCCGGAAAGCCGGATTGCGTAACGCCGCTGAAGCGTGGTATCGCCGCCGCTCCGAATGGACGATCGAAGCCGTTTCCCGGCGCGAGGCGGGCGCAGGTCGTTGAGCGCATGGCCAGCGATCCAATTCCCGCGTGAGCCGCAACGTTCGACGCGCTTCGCCGCCGATTTTTTTGGCCTTTCGACTTGACAGCAGAATCGGCGCTCGCCTAACAAGCAAAGAGGAAGGCCGGTGTCTGGCAGGGGCGACAACGGCGAGAGGTCATATGGCGCCTTTATGATGCCCAATGTTGCCATCGGCGGAGAAGCGAGGAGTACCATGCAACCATCCGCCGGCGCGGCATTTCATCATCATTCCGGGATTGGAACTCTCAAATGACTATCATGATTGATTTTTTCAAACGCTTGCTTCCCGATGCGGAGAACCGCGCCCGGGCAACGGCGGGCGAAGAAGACGTTCGGGTGACGCCGGCCGAAACTCGTGATCCGGCATCACGGAGAAGGATGGCCGGCACGGCTGCGACACTAATCGCGCTTGTGCTGATGGGCTGCGGCGGGGGTGGCGGCACGAGCGGCAGCACAACGCCTACCACTGCGGTCAGCAGTGCCGGGGGCAGTGCCAGCGGCGTTTCGGCCCCCGTGGCCAGTGGCGGTACCTATGATGACCGGGTGGGCCTTGGCTCCGATGCGAGCGGGGTTCCGAATCTCGCCAAGGATGCCAATGCGCGCTACATCTACTGGAATCCGAACCATCCGAACGCCCGGGACTCGAACGCGGGCACCAGCCCGGACGCCCCGAAGGCGACGCTGAAGAGCGCTTGGGAAGCCCTGCGCAGCGGCGCTGGCGACTGGCTGCTCATGGCCCAAGGCGCCAACAGTCCCAGCGGGTTCGGCGGCAGCCTGGCCGCCAGGAGCGGAAAGAGCGCCCAGTACCCGATCGTGGTCACGACCTACGACCCGGCCAATCCTGCGGTCATGCGGCAGGGATCGGTGAAATTCGAATCTTCGGCGGCCACCTTCGACTACGGACTCATCGATCTCTACAACTTCACGGGCCAGAACGTCGTCTTCGAGAACATCGACCTTATCAGCACCACCCCGGGCGGCGCCCAGGGTTCGGGCCTGCGCATCCTCAATTACCCGGGACGCGAACAGGTGCTGAACGTGCTCTTCCACAACGTCCGCCTGCTCGGTTTCCAGGCGACGATCCAGAGCGGGAACGCGGCCGACGAAGTGCCGCACATCAAGAACGTGATCTTCCGCCATTGCGTGTTCGCCTACTCGCGCGGGCAGGGCCTGTACATGTGGGACGCGGAGGACATCACGATCGAGGACTCGATCTTCTACCACAACGGTTGGTCTGCCGACGGAACGCGCGATTCCGCAACCAAGCGGCCCAACATCCGCGACCACAATGCCTATTTCGGCACCAATACCTGGGGGGTGGTCTATCGCCGCAACGTGAATGGCCATGCCTCGAGCCATGGGTTGCAGCTTCGCGGCGGCGGTATCGCGCATGACAATGTCTTCGCCAACAACCCGATCAACCTGCTGATCGGCGGTGGCGACGAGTATGCGCGCTACCGGCCCGATGGCGTTCCTTATGACGCCCGGCGCAATGTCATCGTCGGTGGCGCCAACATCGATTCCTCGACGTTGCGCGGATTCGGCCTGATGATGACGAACACGCGGAATGGCGGCACCTTCGACGACAACCTGATCGTCAACGTGGGCAACAGCGCAGGCTATCCGCTCGGCTTCATTCCGAGCTGGCTGGCGGGCGAGTTCAACGTGCCGACCTATATCAACCTGACCAACAACATCTTCTGGAACTGGAACAGGGAATACCGGGCGAATGCAACCGACGAAAACTCCCTGGTCGGCGCGCTGAAGAACCGGGGCAATCCCGGCTATCCGGAGCAGGTGCGCTTCACCTACTCGAACAACGTCATCCACTTCGATGCGACGCCCAACGTCAATCCGCAGGGCACCGGCAACCGGAACGCGCCGGCAACGCCCTTCCCGGATCCCAACCGGACGCTGGCGACGTACGCGTCGGCGAATGGCTACGCCAGCGAGGATGCGCTCTGGCAGGTGATGATCGCCAATCCCAAGGGCGCCTGGGCGAAGTCGATCGGCGACTACATCCGGGCCGGCTACGGCAGGTAAGGGCTGGCTTGCCGATGAACACGAAGGGCGCCCGCGGGCGCCCTTCGTGTATTTCCTGGATCATTGCGATCCGCCGCTCGACGTGCCGGGAGGCCGGCGCCGCCGATGATCAGAAGCGGGCTACGGCGGAAAGCGAGATCACGTTGGCCTTGAAGGCATAGCCCGAAAGATTCGACGTCAGCTTCTCGTGGGTTACCGCACCCGTCACCGTGATCGTCCG
The DNA here is from genome assembly GCA_964530115.1 of uncultured Rhodocyclaceae bacterium. Lineage (GTDB taxonomy): Bacteria > Pseudomonadota > Gammaproteobacteria > Burkholderiales > Rhodocyclaceae > Fen-999. Next base: position 15,077 of record CAZGYD010000175.1, read on the forward strand.
GTTCGGCAGCCAGGAGAGGTTCAGGCCATAGGAGTTGAAGCGATCGTTGCGTTCCCCGCCCGTCAGAGGCACGGGCGTGGGCACCGGTCCGCGATAGTTCCGCCGCGCGTGCTGGAGGGCGGCGCCGATCCGGGTCTTCGGCGACATCTGCCATCCCGGAGCGATCGACGCCAGATTGTTGATGTAGTAGCTGCTGCGCGCATCCTGATAGGCGACGAGGTCGCGCGCAAGCGAAAAATTGAGATCGATGTCCTGAACGGGCCGCCAGACATAATCGATGCGGCCGACCGTTCCGGAGTAGTCGCGCTGGGGCAGATGCTCGTGATTGCGCTCGAGCCGGCCGATCCGGCCATTGAGGAGCGACTTGCCGGTGACCTGGTAGGCGACGCTCATCTCGACCTCCTTCTGGTCGAAACGATTGTCGAAATAGGCGACCGTATCGACTGCCCGGCCCGGGTACTCGCCCCGGCCGGTCCGGCCCAGCAAGGTCACCGAGTTGTTCGCTTCGCTGACGTACCTGACGCCGCCCTCGGCCGACCGCAGGCGGGAAGAGGCCTCGGCATACGACTGGCTGTTGTTGACCCGGTTCTCTCCGACGCCTGCGACCAGGTGCCAGTTGCCCCACGCCCACCAGTCGGCGACGAAACGGCGATTGTCGGTCGTCCGGATGTTGCGCACCGAATAGCCGCGATAGTCGCGGAAGTCGTTGAGGGATTCGTTCCGGTCGGCGACGATCCGGCCGGTGAGACGGGAGGTCAGGTACCACTGCCACTCGGCCAGATAGTTCTTGGCCACGAAGCTCAGGTGGCTGAAGTTCTGGTAACGGTTGTCGGTGATGCCCGCCATGACCAGGAAGCGCTGCTGTGAATACGTCTGTTCGAAACCGAGGCCAAGATTGACCGTCGTCACGACATCGGACTTCTTGGACGTGCCGAGGTAGGTCTGTGGGTCGTATTCGGTCGGCAGGCGGAAGACGTTGTCCTCGTAGCGTATGCCGGCGCCAGCCGTGAAGCGGAAGGCGTCGTCCGCCATTGCGGGACCCCCGGCGAGCAGCAGACCGACGGCGATGACAACCGGCCGCAGGCGCGATGGCGGGTTCGGGTGGAGTCGGTGTGCTTGGCTGCTCAAGATGGGTCCCCTAGGTCGTGACTGGTCAGACGAATGGATCGGTGGCGTGAGGCAACAACCGCCGGCTGGCTTCCCGCAGGCGACGCATGGTCAGTTGCAGCAATACCAGCAGCAGTTTGTTGCCCAGGCGCGGTGAATCGATGAAGATGTCGTTGAGGCTGCCGCGTGTGAGCACGGCGAAGTCGGTCGGCTCGGTGGTGATGCAGCTCGCCGAACGCGGGCTGCCGTCGATCATCGACATCTCGCCCAGCGTCGTGCCCGGCCCCGCTTCGGCGACTTTCCGCTCGACGCCGGATTCATCCTTCTTCATGACGGCGACGCGGCCGGTGAGCAGGAGGAGCATGTGGTCGTCGACTTCGCCCTCGTTGAGCAGTCGGGCATTGCGCGGCGCGCCGTAACAGCCCATGTAGCCGGACAGGGCCTCGACTTCCTGGTCGGTGAAACCGCCGAAGAACGGAATCTGGTCGATGAGCTGGAGAATGTCGTCCATGAAGCGCCGGGCGCTGCCCAAGTGCTCGAGTTCGGGATAGAGCGGGCGCTGGCTCGAATTCATGATCGACGCATATCCACGCATTCTTGATCGGAGTGGCGACATTATAGTGCGGCGCTTGGCGAAACAATAGCCACCAGGCATGAAAGGAAAAAGCCTTCCGGCGGACGACCGGAAGGCCTTTGGTGATCGTGGTCGGGGCGGCGGGATTCGAACTCGCGACCCCTTGCACCCCATGCAAGTGCGCTACCAGGCTGCGCTACGCCCCGACGAGCGGGATTGTAACAGATGGGGCCCGAGCTGCGGCATCATGGCCGCAGCAGTTCGATGATTTCGGCGAGTTCGCGCCGGAGGCTCGCCGCTGACGGCCGTGGCGCCGGCGCGCCTTCCTGTGCGGGAACCTTCAGCGCGGCGGCGTCTTCGAGCCGGTTGCGGGCGCCGCTGATGGTGAAGCCTTCGTCATAGAGCAGCTGGCGGATCCGGCGCACCAGCAGGACTTCGTGATGCTGGTAGTAGCGGCGGTTGCCCCGGCGCTTGACCGGCTTGAGCTGATTGAATTCCTGCTCCCAGTACCGCAGCACGTGCGGCTTGACACCGCACAGTTCGCTCACTTCGCCGATCGTGAAGTAACGCTTGGCCGGGATCGGCGGCAACTCATCCTTCGGACCGCTGCTCGCCATTCACCTGCACCTTTTCGACGACGGCCTTGAGCTTCTGGCTGGCATGGAAGGTCACCACGCGGCGCGCGGTGATGGGGATCTCCTCGCCGGTCTTGGGGTTGCGGCCCGGACGCTGGGGCTTGTCGCGCAGCTGGAAATTGCCGAAGCCCGAGAGCTTGACGCCTTCGCCGGCCTGCAAGGCGCTGCGCACTTCCTCGAAGAAGGCCTCGACCATGTCTTTTGCTTCGCGCTTGTTGAGGCCGACCTTGTCGAACAGCATGTCGGCCAGCTCGGCTTTCGTCAGCGTCATCGGATCGCTCCCTTTCCCCGTTTTTCTCGTGCTTTTCGCGTGATCAGCTGCGCAGGGCGGCATGGAATTCCCGGCCTGCGACGTCGAGCAGTTTCGCCATCACGGCATCGACTTCGGCATCGGCCAGGGTACGTGCAGTATCTTGCATAACTACCCGGAAGGCAAGGCTTTTTTTCCCTTCCGGCAATCCCTTGCCCTGGTATTCGTCGAAGAGCCGGATCTCCCGGACGACCTCGGGCGCACAGTTTGAAAACGCTTCGAGAATGGGCGCAAAAGGCTGTTCCCGGGCGACGACGATGGCGAGATCGCGGGTCACCGCTGGCTGCCGGGAGACTTCACGGTAGGCGGGCACCGACACCGAGAGCAGCGCCTCGAGCTCCAGCTCGAAGACGACGGGCGCCGTGCCGAGTTCGTATTTCTGCGCCCAGCGCGGATGCAGTTCACCGAGGAAGCCGATGACCCGGCCGTCGAGGCGGACTTCGGCCGAACGCCCCGGATGCAGGGCAGGATGTTCGGCCCGGACGAAACTCAGCCGTGGTAACACGCCAAGCAGCGCCTCGATATCGCTTTTGACATCGAAGAAATCGGCGGGCCGCGTGGGCGCCCCCCACTGCTCCGGCAGCACGGGGCCGGCCCAGAGTCCGCCGACGCGCAACGGCTGGTCGAAGCCGGCCACGGGCGCCGCCGCGGCGCTGCGCCGGAAGACCCGCCCGATCTCGAAGATGCGCACGCGCTCGGTCTGGCGCTTGCGATTGACGGCGAGCACCTCGACGAGGCCGCCGACGAGGGTGGAACGCATCACGCCCATCTGGCTGGCGATCGGGTTGGCGAGGCGGACGGGATCGGCGTTGCCGGCGAAATCCGCCTCCCACGCCGCGTCGACGAAGCTCATGGTCACCACTTCGTAGTAGCCGCGTTCGGCGAGGAGCCGGCGCAAGGTCATCGGCCCGCGGCGGTTTTCGGGCAGCGGCAGCATGGCGAGCCGGGCCGTGGGCGGCGGTGCCGGGATGTTGTCGTAGCCGTGCAGCCGGGCGATTTCCTCGATGAGGTCTTCTTCGATCTCGATGTCGAAGCGCCACGAGGGCGGGGTGACGAGGAAATCGTCGCCGTGCCGTTCGACCTGTGTGCCGAGCCCGGAGAGGAGTCCGCCGATCTGGTCCGGCGACAGGGGGATGCCCAGCACCTTTGCGGCCCGCGCCGAGCGCAGCCGAACGGGAGCGCGCACCGGCAGGTGCTCGTGCGCGAGCGCTTCGACCACAGGCCCCGGCGAACCGCCACAGATGTCGAGGATGAGCCGTGTCGCGCGCTCGATGGCGTGGCGCTGGAGCTCGAAATCGACACCGCGCTCGTAGCGGTGCGAGGCATCGGAAGTGAAGCCGAGTGCGCGCGCCTTGCCGGCGATCGCCCCGGGGGTAAAGAAGGCGCACTCGAGGAACAGGTCGGTCGTCGTGTCGTTGATGCCGGAGTGCTCGCCGCCCATGATTCCGGCGAGCGCCAGCGGCTTTTCGTCATCGGCGATCAGCGCGGTGTCGGACGAGGGCGCGACGGTCTGGCCGTTGAGGAGCAGCAACTGCTCGCCGGGCTTGGGATAGCGCACGCGGATGGCCCCGGCGAGTTGCGCGTCGTCGAAGGCGTGCAGCGGCTGGCCGAGTTCGAGCATCACGTAGTTGGTGACGTCGACCAGCGCGGAGATCGGGCGGATGCCACAGCGCTCGAGCCGCCGCCTCATCCAGGCCGGCGTCGGTGCCGATGCGTTGACGCCGCGAACGATCCGGCCGCAGTAGCGCGGGCAGGCGTCCGGGGCCTCGAGGACGATCTCGCGGGCATCGCCGATCGTCGCCGGTACTGGTTCGACGTCGGGCAGCACGGACGGCACGCCGGTGAGCGCCGCCACCTCGCGCGCGATGCCGGCAAGCGACAGGCAGTCGGCGCGGTTGGGCGTGAGCTTGAGCGTGATCAGCGTGTCGTCGAGATCGAGGTAATCGCGGATGTCGGTGCCGACGGGCGCATCGTCTGGCAGCGCCAGCAGGCCGCCATGATCCTCGGAGAGGCCGAGTTCGCGCGCCGAGCAGAGCATGCCGAAGCTCTCGACGCCACGCACCCTCGCCTTTCTGATCTCGATGCCCGGCAGCTTTGCGCCGACCAGCGCGCAGGGCGCGAGCATGCCGGCAGCGACGTTGGGCGCACCGCAGACGATCTGCAGGATGCCGGCAGCCAAGCCGGTATCCACGCGGCAGAGTTTGAGCTTGTCGGCGTCCGGGTGCTTGTCGACCGCGAGGACGTGGGCAACGACCACGCCGGAAAACTCAGCCGCGGTAGCACGCCGTTCCTCGACTTCGAGACCGGCCATGGTCAGCAGGTGACAGAGTTCGTCGGTCGACAGCGGCGGATCGACGAGGGCGCGCAGCCAGGATTCCGGGAATTGCATGGCGACGTTCTTTTACTGGAACTGGGAAAGGAAACGCAGGTCGCCTTCGAAGAAGAGGCGCAGGTCGGGAATCGAATAGCGCAGCATGGTCAGCCGGTCCGGCCCCATGCCGAAGGCGAAGCCGATGTACTTTTCCGGATCGATGCCGCCGAAACGCAGCACGTTGGGGTGTACCATTCCGCAGCCGGCGATCTCGAGCCAGCGCCCTTCGAGCGGGCCGGACATGAAGGCGACGTCGATCTCCGCCGACGGCTCGGTGAAAGGAAAGAACGAGGGCCGGAAGCGGACCTTCAGGTCGTCGCTCTCGAAGAAGCGGCGCAGGAAGTCGGCGACCACGCCCTTCAAGTCGGCGAAGCTGACGTGCTCGCCGACCCACAGGCCCTCGACCTGGTGGAACATCGGCGAGTGGGTGGCATCCGAGTCGACGCGATAGACGCGGCCGGGCGCGATCACGCGGATTTCCGGCATGGGATCGAGATGGCCGTATTTGGCCACGTGCGCCTGCATGTAGCGGATCTGCACGGGACTCGTGTGCGTGCGCAGCAGCACGTCCTCCTGGACGCGGCCATCCTCGCCGAGCAGGTAGAACGTATCGTGCATCGAGCGCGCCGGGTGCTTCTCGGGCGTGTTGAGCGCCGTGAAGTTGTGCCAGTCGTCCTCGATCTCGGGGCCGTCGGCGACATCGAAACCGATCGAGCGGAACAGTTGCTCGATGCGTTCGAGACTGCGCATCACCGGATGCAGGCCGCCGCGCGACTGGCCCCGGCCCGGCAGTGTCACATCGAGCGATTCGGCGGCCAACTGCGCCTTAAGCTGCGCATGCTTCAGCGCCTCCCGACGCGCCGTGAGCGCCGCTTCCACGGCCTGCTTGGCGGCATTGATCGCGGCACCGGCGCTCTTGCGCTCCTCCGCCGGGAGCTTGCCCAGCCCCTTGAGCAGCAGGGTCAGCGAGCCTTCCTTGCCCAAATAACGCGCCTTGACTTCTTCGAGCTTCGCGGGCTCGCTGGCGGCGGCGAAATCGGCGGTCGCCCGGACGACGAGTTGATCGAGATCGTTCATTGAAAACAAGGGAGGGAGGTCCCCGGTCGCCCGAGGCCTCCCTCCGGTTCGCGTCGGTTGATGGATCGGATTACGCGCCGAGTTTGGCCTTGGCCTGGTTCGCCAGGGCCGCGAACGCCGGCTTGTCGAAGACGGCGAGATCGGCCAGCACCTTGCGATCGACGTCGATGGCCGCCTTCTTGAGGCCGTTCATCAGCGTGCTGTATTTCATGCCCAGCTCGCGGGCAGCCGCGTTGATCCGGGCGATCCAGAGGGCACGGAACTGGCGCTTGCGCTGGCGGCGGTCGCGGTACTGGTACTGGCCCGCCTTCATCACCGCTTCCTTGGCGATGCGATAGACGGTGGAGCGGCGACCCCGGTAACCTTTCGCCTGAGCGAGAACCTTCTTGTGGCGCGCACGCGCCGTGACACCGCGTTTGACTCGTGGCATGGCGTTTTCTCCTTAGGCGTTGGGCAGCATGGCGCGAACGGACTTGACGTCCGAGGCATGCACGGTCAGCGTACCGCGCAGCTGGCGCTTTACCTTGGTGGTCTTCTTCGTCAGGATGTGGCGCTTGAACGCCTGAGAGCGCTTGACGCTGCCGCTGCCGCGCACGCGGAAGCGCTTGGCGGCGCCGCTCTTGGTCTTCATCTTCGGCATGACCGAGACTCCTTCTTATGACACGGTGCCGGGTGGCTGCCGCTTCGGCAGCGCTTGAACGACCCGCGACCGCTTCTGGTGCTACAAAATCAGTGCTTCTGCTTCCGGTTCGGCGCCAGGACCATGATCAACTGGCGCCCCTCCATCTTGGGAAACTGCTCCACCTGGGCCACCGACTCCAGATCGCCCTTGATGCGCTCGAGCATGCGCATGCCGAACTCCTGGTGGGCCATCTCCCGGCCGCGGAAACGCAGCGTGATCTTTGCCTTGTCGCCTTCCTGGAGGAACTTCATCACGTTGCGCAGCTTGATCTGGTAATCGTTTTCGTCGGTGCCGGGCCGGAACTTGATCTCCTTGACCTGCACCTGCTTCTGCTTCAGCTTCGCCTCGTGCGCCCGCTTGGCTTCCTGGTACTTGAACTTGCCGTAGTCCATCATCTTGCAGACCGGCGGCTTGGCCAGCGGGGCGATTTCGACCAGATCGAGATCGGCTTCCTCGGCCATCTGCAGGGCGGTGCGAATGTTCACGATACCGAGCTGCTCGCCTCCGGCGCCAACCAGGCGCACTTCCTGGGCCGTGATCTCGTCGTTGATGCGCTGCGTCTTTTCCTGAGCGATGGTGCGTTTCTCCCTAAAAATCGAAAATTCAGGACGCCGCGCCCCTCGCCTGCCGCTCCCTCAGCAGACGCTCCAGCAGGGCTTCAGGGGACATTTGCCCGAGATCCTGATTGCCCCGGGCACGCACGGCGACCAACCCGGCAGCCTTTTCCTTCTCGCCGATGACGATGAGGTAAGGCCGCTTCATCAAGCTATGTTCGCGAATTTTATAGTTGATTTTTTCGCCACGCAAATCGGCTTCGACGCGCAGCCCGGCCGCGCGCAGCTTTTCCGCCACTTCGGCGGCGTAATCGGCCTGATGCTCGGAGATGCTCATGACCACGGCCTGCACCGGCGAAAGCCAGAGCGGCAGCGCACCGGCATGGTTTTCGATGAGGATGCCGATGAAGCGCTCCATCGAGCCGAGGATGGCCCGGTGCAGCATGACCGGCGTGTGGCGGGCATTGTCCTCGCCGACGTACTCGGCGCCGAGCCGCGCGGGCATGGAGAAGTCCACCTGCATGGTACCGCACTGCCAGGAGCGGCCGATCGCGTCCCTGATGTGGAACTCGATCTTGGGACCGTAGAAGGCGCCCTCCCCCGGCAGCTCCTCCCAGGCGAGCCCGCTCGCCTTGAGCGCCTCGCGCAGGGCGTGCTCGGCCTTGTCCCAGAGCTCGTCGGCGCCCACACGGCCCTCCGGCCGCAGCGCCAGCTTGACGGCGACGTCGGTGAAGCCGAAGTCGGCATAGACCTTGCGGACCAGGGCGTTGAAGGCCGTCACTTCGGGCTGGATCTGGTCCTCGGTGCAGAAGATGTGGCCGTCGTCCTGGGTGAAGCCGCGCACGCGCATGACGCCGTGCAGCGCGCCGGAGGGCTCGTTGCGGTGGCAGGAGCCGAACTCGCCGTAGCGCAGCGGCAGGTCGCGGTACGAGCGGATGGCGGTGTTGAAGATCTGCACGTGGCCGGGACAGTTCATCGGCTTGATCGCGTAGTCGCGGTTCTCCGACTCGGTCGTGAACATGTTGGCCTTGTAGTGCTCCCAGTGACCCGACTTCTCCCAGAGCGAGCGGTCGAGGATCTGCGGGCAGCGCACCTCCTGGTAGCCGTTGTCGCGATAGACGCGGCGCATGTACTGCTCGATTTCCTGCCAGACGATCCAGCCGTGCGGATGCCAGAAGACCAGCCCCGGCGCCTCCTCCTGCAGGTGGAAGAGATCGAGTTGCTTGCCGAGCTTGCGGTGGTCGCGCTTCTCGGCCTCTTCGAGCATGTGCAGGTAGGTGTCGAGTTCCTCCTTCTTGGCCCAGGCCGTGCCGTAGATACGCTGCAACTGTTCGTTCTTCGCGTCGCCACGCCAGTAGGCGCCGGCGACCTTCATGAGCTTGAAGTGCTTGAGGCGGCCCGTCGAGGGCACGTGCGGACCACGGCAGAGATCGACGAAATCGCCTTCGCGGTAGAGTGAGACTTCCTCGCCGGCCGGAATCGCCGCGATCAGCTCGGCCTTGTAGTGCTCGCCGATCGACTCGAAGAACTCCACGGCCGCATCGCGCGGCCAGACCTCGCGCGTGACGGGAATGTCCCTCTTCGCCAGCTCGGCCATGCGCTGTTCGATGGCCACGAGATCCTCGGGCGTGAAAGGCCGCTTGTAGGCGAAATCGTAGTAGAAGCCGTTTTCGATCACCGGACCGATGGTGACCTGGGCCTCGGGGAACAGTTCCTTGACCGCATAGGCGAGCAGGTGGGCGGTCGAGTGGCGGATGATCTCGATGCCGTCGGCGTCCTTGTCGGTGACGATGGCAAGCCGCGCATCGCGTTCGATACGGAAAGAAGTATCGACCAGACGGCCATCGACGCGCCCCGCCAGCGCCGCCTTCGCCAGCCCGGGGCCGATCGAGGCGGCCACCTCGGCGACCGTGACCGGCTGGGGATATTCGCGCTCGGCGCCATCGGGAAGGGTGACTACGGGCATTGCTCGACTCCAGGCAGCGCGGATTCCCGACCGTGTCCGGGCCCCGCGGAAGATTGATCATCGATGGGCGTATCGGAACGGGACGGGCACCGGCATGCTCCGGCGCCTCCGGCCGCGCCAAAGGCGGCGATTCTACCTCAACCCCCTCCGTATCCCCGTGGCGCCCCTTCGCCGATTCGCGCTGGCGTGTTACCGCGGCTGAGTTTCGCGGGGACGCTCAGATCGGCAACGCGGTCTTGTCCACCACCCGGCGGAGGACGAAGCTCGAATGCACGCCGGTCACGCCCTTGATGCGGGTGATCCGGTTGAGCAACAGCTCCTGATACGCATCCATGTCGCGGACGATGACCTTGAGCTGGTAGTCGGCGTCCTGGCCGGTGATCAGCAGGCACTCGAGCACCTCGGGAATCTCGCGCACCGCGGCCTCGAAGGACTCGAACCGCTCCGGCGTGTGCTGGTCCATCGAGATATGGATCAGCGCCATCAGCGTGAGGCCGAGCGCCTTCGGGTCGACGAGCGCGCGGTAGCCGAGCACGAAACCGGCCTCTTCGAGCGCCCGGACGCGCCGGAGGCAGGGCGAGGGTGACAGGCCGATCCGGTCGGCGAGATCCTGGTTGCTGATCCGGCCGTCCTCCTGAAGGATGGCGAGAATCTGGCGGTCGTAACGATCGAGATTCATTTTTATGCCCCTTAATCGGCAATAGTCAATATTTTATTGCCAATGATCGCGCATGTTCGGCAAAAAACGCAAGCACATTGCCGGGCCGTTCGCCTACCATGGCGCCATCGGAAACGAGGAGCCGCATCATGTTGAAAGACCCGTCGAGCAAATACACGCCCTTCCCGCCGGTCGGCCTCACGGACCGGCAATGGCCGAACCGCGTCATCACCAAGCCGCCGATCTGGATGAGCACGGACCTGCGCGATGGCAACCAGGCGCTCTTCGAGCCGATGAATGTCGAGCGCAAGTTGCGCATGTTCCGGATGCTCTGCGACATCGGCTTCAAGGAGATCGAGGTCGCCTTCCCCTCGGCTTCGGAAACCGAGTTCACTTTCGTGCGCCGGCTGATCGAGGAAAAGCGCATTCCCGACGACGTGACCATCGAGGTGCTCACCCAGGCGCGCGAGCACCTGATCCGCCGCACCTTCGAGTCGCTGAAGGGCGCGCGGCAGGCGATCGTCCATGTCTATAACGCCACCTCGAAGCCCTTCCGCGACATCGTCTTCAACATGAGCCGCCAGGAGGTGATCGACCTCGCCGTCTCCGGCGTCCGCCTCATCAAGCAACTCGCCGCGGACATGCCGGAAACGAAGATCCGGCTCCAGTACAGCCCGGAGACCTTCACCGGCACCGAGCTCGACTTCGCGCTCGAGATCTGCAACGCGGTGACCGCCGAATGGGGCGCCACGCCCGAAAACAAGGTGATCCTCAACCTGCCGACGACGGTCGAGCTCACCACGCCCAACGTCTATGCCGACCAGATCGAGTGGATGCACCGCCATCTCGCCCGCCGCGACAGCGTGCTCATCAGCCTGCACCCGCACAACGACCGCGGCACCGCGGTCGCCGCCGCCGAGATGGGCCTGATGGCCGGCGCCGACCGCGTCGAGGGCTGCCTGTTCGGCAACGGCGAGCGGACCGGCAACGTGGATATCGTCACCCTCGCGCTCAACATGTACACCCAGGGCGTTTCGCCCGGGCTCGACTTCTCGGACATCAACGCCGTCGCCCGCGAGTTCGAGGACTGCACCCAGCTGCCGATCCACCCGCGCCACCCCTACGTCGGCGACCTCGTGTTCACGGCCTTCTCGGGCTCGCACCAGGACGCCATCAAGAAGGGCTTCGCCGCCCAGAAGGCCCGTGCCGACGGCAAGTGGAACGTGCCCTATCTGCCGATCGACCCGGCCGACCTCGGCCGCAGCTACGATTCGGTGATCCGCGTAAACAGCCAGTCGGGCAAGGGCGGCATCGCCTACCTGCTCGAGACCGGCTATGGCATCGTCATGCCGCGTCGCCTGCAGGTCGAGTTCGCCGGCGTCGTCCAGCGCGAGACCGACGCCAGCGGCCGCGAGATGACCGCGTCCGACATCTGGGAGCTCTTCTCGCGCACCTATCTCGACACGGCGAGACCGGTCAAATACGTCGAGCACCACCTGTTCGAGCACGGCAAGGCGCAGGGCATCCGTCTCAGCGTCGAGATCGACGGCCGGCCGCACCTGCTCACCGGCGAGGGCAACGGCCCGATCGACGCAGCGATCCACGCCCTTCGCAGCGTCGGCATCTCGGTGCAGGTCAGGAGTTACGAGGAGCGCTCGATGGGCGCGAGCGGCGACGGCGGCGATGCCAAGGCCACCGCCTTCATCGAGCTGGCGCGGCCCGGCGAGCGCGAATGCTGGGGCGTGGGCATCGACGGCAACATCGTCACCGCCTCGATCAAGGCCATCGTCAGCGGCCTCAACCGCATGGGCGTCGCTGCCGGCACCGCCGACAAGGCCGCGTAACGCAAGCCCACGCCGATCCGGCCTCGAAAAGCAGACGGGCCAATCTCGCGATTGGCCCGTTTCGTGTCTGGTAGGCGCGATTGGACTCGAACCAACGACCCCCACCATGTCAAGGTGGTGCTCTAACCAGCTGAGCTACGCGCCTGTAAAGAGCCGCGAATTCTAACCGAACTCGCGGCGCGGAACAACATCGGCGCTCATCCGCCGAGCGCCTGGCGGATCTGCTCGAGCGTCGAGGGATCGTCGATCGTCGTCAGGTCGCCGGGATCGCGGCCTTCTGCAATGGCTTGAATGGAACGCCGCAGCATCTTGCCCGAGCGCGTCTTGGGCAGGCCGGTGACGAAGTGCACATGCTTCGGCCGGGCAATGGCGCCGAGGATGCCATCGACGGTCTTCTTCACCTCGGCCTCCAGCGCCGCCCGCAGCTCGGGCGTGGCGATCTTCGCCGGGTCCTTGACCACCGCGAAGGC
>CAZGYD010000176.1:0-19087 GCA_964530115.1 uncultured Rhodocyclaceae bacterium
GAATCGGCTCTAGAATGGGTCACCCACGACGAAGAGAGACAAGCCCTTGAATAATCTGTTCAAAAACCTCGCGATCTGGATGGTGATCGGCATCGTGCTGATGACGGTCTTCAACCAGTTCAACACCCGGCAGGCCGCGCCGTCATCGATGGACTATTCGCAGTTCCTCGAGGAGGTGCGGCCGGGCCGCATCTCCAAGGTCGTGATCCGGGGCCGCACGCTCGATGCGACGACGGTCGAGGGCAAGAAGATCACCTCCTATGCGCCGGCCGCTCCCTGGCCCGTCTCCGCCCTGCCCAACTCCAACGTCACGGTCGTCGCCAAGCCGGAAGAGGAACAGTCGTTCCTGATGAACATTTTCGTCTCCTGGTTCCCGATGCTGCTCCTGATCGGCGTCTGGATCTTCATGCGCCAGATGCAGGGCGGGGGACGCGGCGGCGCGTTTTCCTTCGGCAAGAGCAAGGCGCGCATGCTCGACGAATCGAGCAACACGGTCACCTTCGCCGACGTCGCCGGCTGCGACGAGGCGAAGGAGGAAGTCGCCGAGCTCGTCGACTTCCTGCGTGATCCGTCGAAGTTCCAGAAGCTCGGCGGCCGCATTCCGCGCGGCGTGCTCATGGTCGGCTCGCCGGGTACCGGAAAGACACTGCTGGCCAAGGCGATCGCCGGCGAGGCCAAGGTGCCGTTCTTCTCGATTTCCGGCTCGGACTTTGTCGAGATGTTCGTTGGCGTCGGCGCCGCGCGCGTGCGTGACATGTTCGAACAGGCCAAGAAGGCCGCGCCCTGCATCATCTTCATCGACGAGATCGACGCGGTCGGACGCCAGCGCGGCGCCGGACTCGGCGGCGGCAACGACGAGCGCGAGCAGACGCTCAACCAGCTCCTCGTCGAGATGGACGGCTTCGAGGCCTCGGCCGGCGTCATCGTCATCGCCGCGACCAACCGGCCCGACGTGCTCGACCCGGCGCTCTTGCGACCGGGCCGCTTCGACCGCCAGGTCGTCGTGCCGCTGCCCGACATCCGCGGCCGCGAGCAGATTCTCAAGGTGCACATGCGCAAGGTGCCGCTGGCGCCCGACGTCGATCCCGCGGTGCTCGCGCGCGGCACGCCCGGTTTCTCGGGCGCGGATCTCGCCAACCTCGTGAACGAGGCCGCGCTCTTCGCCGCGCGTTCGAACAAGCGCCTCGTGGACATGGAGGACTTCGAGCGCGCCAAGGACAAGATCATGATGGGTGCCGAGCGCCGCTCGATGGTCATGCCCGAGGAAGAGCGCCGCAACACCGCCTATCACGAGTCCGGCCATGCGGTGGTCGCCAAGCTACTGCCCAAGACCGATCCGGTGCACAAAGTGACCATCATCCCCCGTGGCCGCGCGCTGGGCGTGACCATGCAGCTGCCGACCGAGGACCGCTACAGCCAGGACCGCGAGCGTCTGCTCAACACCATCGCCGTGCTCTTCGGCGGCCGGCTGGCGGAAGAAATCTTCATGCACCAGATGACCACCGGTGCGTCCAATGATTTCCAGCGTGCGACCGATCTGGCGCGGCGCATGGTGACCCAGTGGGGTATGTCCGACGCCCTCGGGCCGATGGTCTATGGCGAGGAGGAAGGCGAAATCTTCCTCGGCCGCTCGATCACTACGCACAAAAACGTTTCCGAAGCGACGATGCAGAAGGTCGACGCCGAGATCCGGCGCATCATCGACGAGCAGTACGCGCTCGCCCGCCGGCTGCTCGAGGAGAACCGCGACAAGGTCGAGGCGATGGCCAAGGCGCTGCTCGAATGGGAGACCATCGACGCCGACCAGATCAACGACATCATGGCGGGCAGGCCGCCGCGGCCGCCCAAGCCGAGCGCTGCGCAGTCGAAGCCGGCTGCCAGCAACACGCCGGGGGCCGAGCCGAACGCCGCGGCGCCCGCCTGATGCCGGAACGCCTTTGCGGGCCGCGTTCGCGCGGCCCTTTTCGTTTATGAGCCATCTGCTCCGCTGCGGCCGCTTCACACTTGATCTCGGCAGGCCGCGGATCATGGGCATCGTCAATCTGACCGACGACTCGTTTTCGGGCGACGGCCTGCAAGGCCAGTCAGCGCGCGCCATCGAGCAGGGCCTGCGCATGGTCGGCGAAGGCGCCGACCTGCTCGATCTGGGCGCCGAGTCGTCACGCCCTGGTGCCGAGCCCGTCTCCGCGCAGCAGGAGATCGATCGGCTGCTGCCGGTGATCGAAGGGCTGGGCGACGCCGGCGTGCCGATCTCGGTCGATACCGTGAAGCCAGAGGTCATGCGCGCCGCGCTGGCTGCGGGCGCCGACATGATCAACGACATCCAGGCCCTGCGCGCCCCGGGCGCGCTCGAGGCGGTTTCGGCGACCCCGGCGGCCGTCTGTCTCATGCACATGCAGGGCGAGCCGCGCACCATGCAGGTCGCGCCCGCCTATGACGACGTCGTCGCCGAGGTGAGCGGTTTCCTGGCTGCGCGTGTGGCCGCGTGTGAAGCTGCCGGCATTGTCAAGGAACGTATCGTCATCGACCCCGGTTTCGGTTTCGGCAAGACGCTGGCGCATAATCTGGAACTGTTCCGCCATCTGGGCCGCTTCGCGGCTACCCGCCTGCCGGTGCTGGTCGGTGTTTCGCGCAAGTCGATGCTCGGAGCGCTGACCGGACGGAACGTGACGGAGCGCATGCCCGCCAGCGTCGCGGCGGCGCTCCTGGCGGTCCAGCGCGGGGCAGCGATCGTCCGGGTTCACGATGTCGCGGCGACGCGCGATGCGCTGGCCGTGTTCAACGCAATCGAGGGAGACTGAATGGCTCGCAAGTATTTCGGTACGGATGGGGTGCGCGGCAAGGTCGGCGAGGCGCCGATCACGCCCGAGTTCGCGCTGCGGCTCGGCTACGCCGCGGGCAAGGCGTTGATCGGTCACGAGCCGCTGCCGGCCGGCGAGCGCCCGACCGTGATGATCGGCAAGGACACCCGGGTCTCCGGCTACATGCTCGAAGCGGCGCTGGAGTGCGGCTTCTCCGCGGCCGGCGTCGACGTCATGCTCTCGGGGCCGCTGCCGACGCCGGCGATCGCCTACCTGACCCGTGCGCTGCGCCTCCAGGCCGGCGTGGTGATCTCGGCCTCGCACAATCCTTACGACGACAACGGCATCAAGTTCTTCTCGGCACGGGGCACCAAACTGCCGGATGTCGTCGAGGAGACGATCGAGGAGCAGGTGGAGAAGCCGATCGTCTGCCAGTCGTCCGCAGGTCTTGGCCGCGCGAAGCGCATCGACGACGCGCGCGGCCGCTACATCGAGTTCTGCAAGAGCACGTTCCCGCAGGAACTGGATCTGCGCGGCCTGAAGATCGTGCTCGACTGCGCGCATGGCGCCGGCTACCTCGTCGCGCCCAAGGTCTTCCACGAGCTCGGTGCCGACGTCATGACCGTGGGCACCGATCCGAACGGCCTCAACATCAACGACGGCGTCGGCGCAACCTCGCCGGATTCCCTGCGCCGCGCGGTGCTCGAATATGGCGCCGACATCGGCATCGCCCTCGACGGCGACGGCGACCGGGTGCTGATGGCGAATTCCGCGGGGACGCTCTTCGACGGCGACCAGCTCCTCTACGTGATCGCGCGTCACCGCCAGCGCACGGCGCCGGTCGCCGGCGTGGTCGGCACCCTGATGAGCAACCTTGGCTTCGAACATGCGCTCGGCCGTCTCGGCATCCCGTTCGCGCGCGCCAAGGTCGGCGACCGGTACGTCCTGGAACTCATGCAGGAACGGGGCTGGCTGCTGGGTGGCGAGAATTCCGGCCACATCATCTGCCTCGACAAGCATACGACCGGCGACGGCATCATCGCCGCCCTCCAGGTGCTCGCGGCGCTGCGTGCCGATGGCGAAACGCTCTCGCAGGCCTGTGCCGACCTGACGATGTATCCGCAGCGGCTGATCAACGTCCGTCTGCCTGCTGGCCTCGACTGGCAGAACGATCCGGGCATCAAGGCCGCCGTGGCCGCCGCCGAGGCGGCACTGGCCGGGAAGGGTCGCCTGCTGCTTCGTCCGTCGGGTACCGAGCCGCTGCTGCGCGTGATGGTCGAGGCGCCGGAGGCGGCGCTGGCGAACAGCCAGGCGGAGGCGGTCGCCGCGGCCGCCCGCGAGGCCGCCGGGCACTGAACCGTCGCGGATCGGCCTGACGGCGCCTCTTCGCCGTCGGCCTTGCCGCCGGTTTCAGAGAACGAAGTCGCTCGCCGAAAGTGTCAGGATGCCGGCCAGCTTGATCTGGAACTCCAGCGTCGAGTCGCTGTTGATGTTGCCTTCGACGTAGGTGACGTTCGCGGCGGTATCCCAGCGGTAGTGGAGGTGGCCCGTGGCGGTCGCCGTCGTCGTGGCTCGGCCGTCGAAGATGAAGGCCTGGCGTCCGAGTGCCAGCAGATTGGTGTTGGCGTCGAAGGCGGAAAGATCGATCTTGTCGACGCCCGGCTGGAAGTCCGTGATCGAGTCGCGGCTCGTGCCGGTGCCGGATTCCGCGGCGGTCGTCCAGACGAAGGTGTCGCGTCCCGCGCCGCCCGTCAGCGTGTCGACGCCGGTACCGCCGATCAGCCGGTCGTCGCCGTCGCCACCATTCAGAATGTCGTTGCCGGCGCCGCCATTGATCGTGTCGTTGCCGCCGAGGCCATTGAGCGTGTCGTTGCCGCCATTGCCGTTGAGGGTGTCGGCTTCCGGCGTGCCATTGATCGTCTCGTTGGCCGAAGTGCCATTGACAGTGATGCCATTGACGTTGGTCACCGTGACGGCGATCGCCTGGGTGTCGCTCAGTGCCGGCGTGCCACCATCACTGACTTTCACGATGACATCGTAAACGTTGTTGGCGCCCGCATCCGTTGGCATCTCGAAGTCCGGCGCCATCTTGAACGACAATGCACCGGTCGCCGGGTTGATGGTGAACAGCGCCGCATCCGCACCGCCATCGATGGAATAAACGAGGGGCAGGGGACCGACGTCGGTGGCGGTGACGGTCGTGACGGCCGTGGTGTTCTCGGCAATGGAGATCGTGGCCGTGGCGCCGCCGCCGTTCGAGGTGATGACCGGCGGCTTGTTGGCGGCTTCGGTGATCGTCACCGCGTGCAGGCCGATGGCGCCAATGTCCACGGTGAGCAGATCGCCGACGCGGCTCACCACCGTGGCGCCGGCGACATCGACCTCGATGCCCGACTTCAGATCGATGACCACCTTGCCCTCGCCGAAGATCGTGAAGCCAAGATTGGTACCGTCGCCATTCAGGGAAATCAACTCGTTTCGCGCACCGAGGGAAACGATGCGAGTAACCTCGGCGGCCGTGGTGCCGAGTGTGATCGTGTAGGTGCCGCCATCACGGTCGGTGAATACGCTGTCGTCGTCCCAGGCGTACCAGCCCGCGACGCTGGCGATCTTCTGGCCCCCCAGGTTGTCGATGTCGAGCGCAAACTTGCCGGCGTCGTTCGAGACGACGGTCGCAGTAATGACATTGCCCGAGACGGTGTAATTGACGGAGGCCTTCTCGAACGACGCGATGCGCTGCGCGAGGTCGGCGAGCGTCACGAACTCGGCACCGGCGTTGTAGGCGGCGGCGATGAAGTTCGTGAACATGGCCTGCGTGTAGCCGGCGTTGTCCCAGTTGGTCGGACCGTAGTCGTGCCAGGGCCAGAGGACGACGGGCACGTCGGTGTGACTGGTCAACGCCGCGAATTCGGCGTTCCACTTGGCCAGCGCCTGCGCGGCGGTCAGCTTCTGGTACTGGATCAGCGTGAAGTCGAAAGACATGTTCGGCGCGAGATAGACCTTGCCGAGATCATCCCAGGCCGGCGTCAGATAGCCGAAGGCGCCGGGATAGCCCGCACCGACCGAGGCGTAGCCGCCGCTGAGATAGTCATAGTAAGGCAGGATCTGCGAGGCCGTCGTCAGATATTCGGGGGCGCCGGGCACCGCAGCGCCCAGGCTGGTCAGACCGAGATTGGCTTCGATGATGTCCCGTGACAGCCGGAACTCGTAGTCGAAGGTCCCCGGTCCCGTACCTGTCGTCAGGATATTGCTGTTCTCGGCCGGGTTGAGATGCAGCAGGTGCGTGAGCGAGTGCGAGCCTATCTCGTTGCCGGCGGCGAGCATCTGCTGGTAGTAGGGCAGCGAGTTGGCCCAGATGGTCTGCTCGCCCGCCGCCGGGTTGTCGCCGATGTTGATGTAGTAGGAGCCGACGAAGTTGTAGGCCGTCTTCCACTGCTGCAGGATGGGCAGCAGCTTGTCGTAGATGCCCTGACCAGTGGCGGGCTTGACCTCGTCGGAGAACATGGAAATGTCCATGTCGTTGCGCGAAGCGAAGATCAGCGACTGCCGGCCCATCTGCAGGCCGACCGTCGGCCCACTGCCGCTGTTGACCGCGTACTGGATCGCCTGCCAGAGCAGGTTGTTGTCGGCCATCACCGACTCGGTCGAGAAGTGGACGTTGCGGTCTCCGTTGATCGTGCTCGTCACCACGGCGCTGTAGGTGCCCGCGCCCGTGCCGGTGATGGTCTGGGTATCGATCGTGGTGACGGTGCCGCCGGAATTCGGTGTCGCATCCGCGTAGGCGAGCCAGCCGACGCCGCCGGTGTTCGTGTAAGTCTTGATGGTTTCGCCGGCGACGTAGCCGCCGATGCCCTCGAATCCCGTCGCCACCGATTTGAGGGTGACGCCGGTCGTGCCGGAAAAGCCGCCCGCCTGCGGCTGGAGGTCGAAGAGCGCCTTCATGCGCGCGTAGGGGTCGGGCCCGAGCGCTGCACCGTTTTCGTCCGCGGTCATGAAATTGCCGGCCGCGATCAGGCTGGTGTCGTAGTTCTGGGCGAGCAGCCTGAGGTTGTCCGCGATCAGCGCGGCATCCGCGGCCTTGACGAACTGGAACGAGGGAAAGACGATGGCATCGTAGTTGACGAGTTTCGCCAGGTCCTTGAGATCGGCCTCGGTGAGCAGGTCGTAGGGCACGCCGGCCATGGCCGCCTGGTTCTGGGCTGCCATGAAGAGCTGCGAATAGCCGGTTTCGTTGATCCGGACGTCGGCGTTGCCATAGAAGCGCGCCGCCGTGGTGTCCGAGTAGACGATCGCGACCTTCTTCGTGAAGTCGGTGCGCGGCGGCAGCGGCTGACCAATGGCCTCGGAGACCGTGTAGGGCGTGCCGGAGAAGTTGCCCGGCAGGAAGACGGCGTTGTTGACGTCGTAGAGGGTGTCGATCGCGGTCGGGTTGCCGATGGCGGACTTGGCCACGGCGAATTCGACGACCGTGCCATCGGCGCTGCGGCCGTAGGCGATATTGTCAGCGACCAGCGTCGCGCCGGCATCACCCGTGTAGAGATGCGGCACGCCCGCGGCATCGAAATTGATGTTGTACTCGGCGCCGCCGGCGAAGCCCCAGATCTTGTAGCCGGTGTTGGCGTTCCGGTCGGTGTTGAGCCAGGCCGTGGTGTTGGCGCCGATGGCGGTGCCGTTGGTCGATTTGATCGCGAAGACGTAGTGATCGCCCGTGACCTTGCCATAGACCTCATAGCCGGCGACGGGCGCAGCCGTGTCGATGCGGTCCGAGGCGGTCCAGTCCGCGGCGAGTGAGCCGTCAAGCGTCACGCTGCCGATCGTGGTGGCCGGCGGAGGCGCCACCGGTGCCGACACCCGGTAGGCGTAGCTCGAGTAGTCGCCCGGCAGGAAGACGCTGTTGTTGACGTCTGTGTAGACGGTGAGCGCATTGGTGTTGCCGAGCGCGCTCGCGGCGACGGACAGTTCGACGATCTGCCGGCTGGCATCATAGGCGTAGGCGACGTTCGCACCCGATACAAGGGTCTGGCCGTCGGCGCCGGTATAGAGGCGCGGAACGCCGCTGGCGTCGAAGTTGATGTTGTACTCGGCGCCGACTGCGAAGCCCCAGACCTTGTAGCCGGTGTTGGTGTTGAGGTCGGTGTTGAGCCAGAGCGTCGTGTTGGCGCCGATGGCGACGCCCGAGGGCGCGCTGATGGCGAAGTAGTAGTTGCCGGCCTCGTAGCGGCCGTAAAGGGCATAGCCGCTGACGCCACCGCCGGCGGCGTCCAGGCGGTCCGCCGCCGTCCACTCGGAGAGGTTGCCATCGACGGTGGTGGCGAACTCGACGGCGACCTGCCGGCCTGCGATCGTGATGAACCCGTGGTCCTGTTGCGCCCTGAGGGCGTCGATGTCGGCCGCCGTCAACGTCTGGCCGAGCACCAGCCGGGAAAAGAGTTCGCCTTCGTCGCCGGGCGCGTCGGTCGCGTTGGCACGTGCGTCGATGTAGTGACCGAATTCTTCGAGCAGGACGGCAACGAGTGCGGCCGGATCCGTCGATGGCGCCATCAGGAATTCGCGCGAGACGAAAATGGTTTTCTCGGTGTCGTCGTAGGCCGCGAAGGCGCCGTTGAGCGCTTTTTCGCTCACGACCTCGATGCGTGGGCCGGAGCCGGCGAGGATGTCGGAGACCGCGGCGCGTGCCGTGGCGAAATTTACGGTGTTACCGAAGGCGGTCCGCAGTGTGTCGGAAAAATCGTCGCGCGCCATGGCGGCCGCAAGCGCTTCGCGAGCGGCGCCGACGGCGCCATCGAGCTTCGGGGCCGCAGACATCACCGTCAGGCCAGCGGCGGTTGTGGCGATGTCGCGATCGAGGAAGCGATCCCTCGCCTCGGTGATCCCGCTGTCGCCATTACGCGCGTGGATCGGCGCGCCCGCGTGGAGGCTGCTCTCTTCGCTCGCGTACGAAAGTGCGGGGTCGTGGCGGCGGGTGTGGCTGTTGGGCATGGTTCGTTCCCCGTTGGTATTGTTTTCCGGTCTTTCCTGCATATGGGCGGACGGCCTCGAAGCGCCCGGAGGCAAAAAAAAACGACCGCGGAAACTCGGCGGCATTGAAGTGGATTGTTGTCGAGCGCTACCACTGCCGACATAGTCCATACAGACTATTGGTGCGCCTAGTGCGGGTAGGCGCGGGAACGGCAAGGTGAAACCGGGCGTTGCGTCCGGCCAGTCACCACGCCTGGCCAGTTCGAAGGGCGTACGACGCCGGGAAGCGGCGGTCCTGAAGGCATCGAGGGACGGAGCGAAGCTCCACTCGGCGGCGGTGCCGAGCAATGGGAGCGGTGCGGCGAAGCTCCAGCGTTTCGGGGGAAATCGAAAATGAAAAAGCCCGGCAACGCCGGGCTTGGAAGCGATGCGCGGGGGTTATTTCTTCAGGAAGTGCCGAGCGTAGCGGTGGTTGAGGCGGTCCATCGGCAAGAGCAGCGGCAGGTCGGCCGTGTTGAAGTCGGGATCCCAGGCCGGGTCGCCGCAGATCCAGGCGCCGGCGCGCAGATATCCTTTCAGCAGCGGCGGCACTTCGGCCGTGTGGCCGGTGACCAGGCGTTCGAAGGGCAGCGGGTGGCGTGGAAAGACGCGGTATTCGAGCGGCGCGAGATGGGCGTCGATCTGCTGCACGTAGAGGTTTGCCGCATTGTGTCCGCCGTCGGCCATGCCGACCGAGGCGCAGCCGATCAGGTAGCGGTAATCGTTCTTGAGCATGAATTCGGCGAGCTTGGCCCACAGCAGGGTGATCACCGCGCCGCTGCGGTGATCGGGATGAATGCAGGAGCGGCCGAGCTCCACGAGCGAGGGGCGCAGGTGCTCGAGTCGCGTCAGATCGAATTCGTTGTCCGTGTAGTAGCTGCCGACCTTGCGCGCCGCGCTGGGTGTCAGGATCCGGTAAGTGCCGACCACGAGGCCGGCTTCCTCGTCGCGGACGATCAGGTGTTCGCAGTAGGGATCGTAGAAATCGGCATCGATGCCGGCGACGCGGGTGACGAGCCGCGCGCCCATTTCCTCGGCGAAGACGCGGTAGCGCAGTCGTTGCGCGGCTTCGATCTCACTGGCGGAGCGGGCGAAGGCCACCGAGTAGTGGCGACTGCGGCGGTGCTGTTCCTGCAGTTTTTCGGTCTGCAACATGTCGGTTTCTCTCCTTGTCGTGCGGGCGTAGTGAGTGGAGTGTCGCGCCGGCGCGTTACGGGCAGGTTGCTCCGCCGTGAACGATCGGCGACGCCGCCGGCGCCAGGTTTGCCGCGCAGACGATCTGCGGCGCGGTGCCGTAGCGCAGCAGCTCGATGCGGCCGTCGAGGTGCTCGACGACGGCGCTGCAGCTGTCGACCCAGTCTCCGCAGTTGATGTAGGTGATGCCGGCATCCTCGCGCACCGTGGCCCAGTGGATGTGGCCGCAGATCACGCCGTCGAGGCCGCGCTCGCGCACCGCGCGGATCACCGAATCCTCGAAGTCGAAGATGAAATTGACGGCCGTCTTCACCTTGCGCTTGGCGTAGCCGGCGAGCGACCAGTAGCCGGGGATGTTGAGACGCCGGCGCAGCCAGGACAGCCAGGCGTTGATGCGTACCAGTGCGTTGTAGCCGATGTCGCCGAGCAGGGCGACCCAGCGGTGATGGCGGGTGACCTGGTCGAATTCGTCGCCATGGATCAGCAGGTAGCGGCGGCCGTCAGCAGTGGTGTGCACGTAATCGTTGACGATGGTGATGCCGCCGAAGGCCGTGCCGTCGTGCTCACGCAGCGCTTCGTCATGGTTGCCGGGAATCAGGAAGATCCGTTCGCCGTGACGGGCCCGGCGCAGCACCTTCTGGATCACGGTGTTTTGCGCCGCCGACCAATGCACACCGCGGCGCATGGCCCAGAAATCGATGATGTCGCCGAGCAGGAACAGATGTTCGGCTTCGTGGCTCCTGAGGAATTCGAGAAGACGTTCGGCCTGGCATCCGCGGGTTCCGAGATGAACGTCGGAGATGAAGATCGAGCGGACCTTGACGGGGGCCGGGTCGCTCATGCGAGAGGCGCTGCGGGTTTCGGCATGAGGCGATGTTCGCTCATGCGTGTTTCAGGTGTTTTGCCGTTCCATTGAGGGCGCGTTGCCGCCTTCGGGAGGGGGAGAGTGCCTCTCGGCTGGCGTGTTACGGCGGCTGAGTTTCGTGGCGCAGGCGAGATGGTGCTCCGCGACCACCGAGCGCAGCGCCTCGATGAACCGGTCCTGGATGTGCTCCCAGCGCAAGTCGGCGACCGAGCCGGCCGCCCGCGCGCGCAGGCGTGCCAGCCTTTTCGGATCTTCGGCAAGGTCGGCAGCGGCGCGGACGAAGGCTGCATCATCCCCTGGAGGAAGAGTGAGGCCGTTGTCGTCGCTCCGGATCAGGTCGGCGGCCGCGGCGCAATCGAAGGCGACGACGCAAAGACCGCTGGCGAGGGCTTCGGGAACGACGTTGCCCCAGGTTTCCGTGAGGCTCGGGAAGAGAAAGAGATCGGCGGAGGCATAGTGGGCGGCGAGCTCTGCACCGCGCCGGACGCCGGCGAAGACGAAATCGGGATGACGGTGCCTGAGCGCGGCGAGCGCGGGGCCGTCGCCGACGAAGACCATGCGCGCGGAGGGCCGGCGTGCGCGGATGGCCTCGAACGCCCGCGTGACCAGGGGAAGATTCTTTTCGGGGGCAAGGCGACCCACGTAGATGGCAACGAGCGTTTCGTCGTCGGCGCCCCAGGCTCGCCTCAGCCCGGCAAGGCGGCGCTCGGGACTGAACAGCGCGGTATCGACGCCGCGCGCGAGGACGTCGACGCCGCAGTAGCCCGAGGCGACGAGCTGCTGCGCCATCTCCCGCGTCGGCACGAGCGTGAGCGCCGTCCGGTTGTGGAAGCGCCGCAGATGGGCAGAAACGAGGCCGTGGAGCCAGCCGATCCGGTAATGGCGGCTGTAGGCCTGGAAATTGGTGTGATATCCCGAGGAGACCGGGAGACCGAGCCTGCGCGCGGCTACCACCGCAGCCATGCCCAAGGGGCCCTCGGTCGCGACGTGGACGATGTCGGGCCGGTTCGTCCGCCAGTGCCTCATCAGGCCACGCCGCACCGGCAGGCCGAAGCGCAGGCCGGGATAGCCGGGGATCGGCAGGCCGGGCATGAGCAGCTCTCGAAACTCCGGCTCGTCGGCGGGCGCGTGCTGGCTGTCCTGCCGCGGCCGGATCAGCTGGATCCGGTGGCCGTGGCGGCGAAGCCCATCGACGAGGCGAGCCAGCGTCAGCGCCACGCCATTGACTTCAGGTGGATAAGTCTCGGTGACGATGGCGACGAGCAGGGCTTCCTGCGACCTGCCGGCGGCGGCGATGGCGTCCATTCCGCCATGCTGGCGCATGGCCGCGACCGGAAGATTTCGGCCGCGTTTCCTTTTGGTTTCAGCCGATCAGGACCAGCGCCCAGGTGATGACGACGTTGACCAGGGCGACCATCACGGCGGCGCTGCCGATGTCCTTGGCGCGCTTGGACAGCTTGTGGTTTTCCAGCGAGATGCGGTCGATGGCCGCCTCGATCGCCGAGTTGACGAGTTCGACGATCAGCACGAGCAACACGCTCGCGATCATCAGGGCGCGGCCCGTGCCGCCGACCGGCAACAGGAAGGCGACGGGCACCAGAATGGCGGCGAGCCAGACCTCCTGGCGGAAGGCATCCTCGTGCCGGTAGGCGGCGCGCAGCCCGTCGAGCGAGTAGAACATCGCGTTCCAGACGCGCTGCAGCCCCGTCTTGCCCTTGAAGGGGCTCTCTTCGTTTCCCGGAGCGGTATTTTGCATGCGCCGATTAAACCACGAGCGAGCGGTAGAGGGCGGCGAGCTGTCGGGCCCGTTCGGGTGCCGACCATTCTCGAGCGAACCGCCGCGCTTCCTCCGCCATGAAACTCAGCCGCCGTGAATCGCCGACGAGATCGGCCAGTCCGGCGCCAAAGGCCCGGGGATCATCGGCAGCGGCGACGGCGCCGCGTCCGGGCTCGACGATCGTGCGCGTGCCCAGGCAGGCGAGCGCATAGACCGGCAGGCCGGCGGCCATGGCTTCGAGCAGCACCAGGCCCTGCGTTTCCGTCTTCGAAGCGAAGACGAACACATCCGCTGCGGCGTAACAGTCCGGCAGTTCCCGCTTGCGGTCGAGATAGCCGATGAAGCGGACGTGGTGCTCCAGTCCGAGGGCACGCGCCTGCCGCTGGAGCGCGGGCAATGCCGGCCCTTCGCCGGCGATGACGAGCAGCAGGTCCGGTCGTGTGCGAATGGCGTTGCGCATCGCCTCGATCAGGAAGCCGATGTTTTTCTCGTGGGCGACCCGGCCGACGAACAGCGCGAGCGGGCGTTCCTTGGGGATCTCGTAGCGGGCCCGGAACCGGTCGCGATGGCCGCCGGCGAACTGTTCGATCGGAATCCCGGTCGGCAGGACGTGGATGGGGACAGCGACTCCGTAATCGCGCAGCGTGTCGCGCATCGCCGGCGAAGGGACGATCACGGCATCGAGCGCGTCGCATTGGTGACGGGCGATGCGCCGGGCGAGGAGCTTCAGCGTTGCGCGCGGCAGGACCGGCAGATAGTGCTGGATGTACTCCTCGAAGTGCGTGTGATAGGTCGCCACTACCGGCAGATCGAGCCTGCGGGCGAGCCGCAGCCCGGCGTAATGCGCGGCGAAGGGCGTCTGGATATGAACCAGGCAGCAGTCTGCGGCAGCCCGGCGCGCGGTGCGAAGCAGGGGGCGCCACTTCATCAGGCGATCTTCGGGATCGAAGGGCAGGCGCCGGGCCGGCACACGCCGGACTTCCGGGTCGCGTGCCGCGCCCGGGTAGTCCGGCACCACCAGGCGCAGCGTCACGCCGTGCCGGGGCAGATCCGCGCGGAAGGTGTCGATCGAGGTGGAGACGCCGTTGATTCTCGGGAAAAAGACGTCGGAAACCGTCAGGACCGTGAGCGGGGCCGCCACCGGATCCTTGGCGCGATTGTCGGGCTGCATCGGCCGGAAGATGCCCTGCCAATGTTTCAGTCTGGTGACGGCGACCCGCCGTTTGCCGCCGTAGCGCGGGCGTCGTCGGGCGTCACGAAGCTGTAACAAAGGCCGCCTAGACTGCGCCCGAAACCGAAACCCTAGACAGGAGATCATCCACATGACCCCTCGCAAGACGATCATCGCCGCAGTGCTCGCTGCCGCGGGCTTAGCCGCTCCGGCTTTCGCCAACACCCTGATCAAGGTCGACGGTTCTTCGACCGTCTTCCCGATCACCGAAGCGGTTGCCGAAGAATTCCAGAAGGCCAAGAAGGGTGCGATCAAGGTCACCGTCGGCATCTCCGGCACCGGCGGCGGTTTCAAGAAGTTCTGCCGTGGCGAGACCGACATTTCGAACGCCTCGCGGCCGATCCTCGAAAAGGAAATGGCCGATTGCCGCGCCGCGGGCATCAAATACATTGAGCTGCCGATCGCCTTCGACGCTCTGACCGTGGTGATGAACCCGAAGAACACCTTCGTCAAGGAGCTCAAGGTCAGCGAACTGAAGACCATGTGGGAGCCGGCGGCCCAGGGCAAGATCACCAAGTGGAACCAGGTCAACCCCGCCTGGCCCGACCAGAACCTGAAGCTCTACGGTCCCGGCGCCGACTCGGGCACCTTCGATTACTTCACCGAAGCGGCGGTCGGCAAGGCCAAGTCGTCCCGCGGTGACTACACCGCCTCGGAAGACGACAACGTCCTCGTGCAGGGCGTCTCGCGCGATGTCGGCGGCCTCGGTTACTTCGGCTTCGCCTACTACGTGGAGAACCAGGACAAGCTCAAGGCCGTGCCCATCGTCAATAGCAAGGGCAAGGCCGTGCTGCCCTCGATCGAGAGTGTGATGGACGGCTCCTACGAACCCTTCTCGCGGCCGATCTTCATTTACGTCAATGCCAAGTCGGCCGAAAAGCCCGAGGTCAAGGAGTTCGTCGAGTATTACCTGAAGCATGGCGGCAAGCTGGCCAAGGAGGTCAAGTACGTGCCCCTGACCGAGGCGGACTACAAGCACGCGGCAGATAACTTCGCCAAAAAGAAGACCGGTACCGCGTTCGGTGGCCACAATGAGGTCGGTGTGCGCATCTCGGACCTGCTGAAGCGCGATCCGAAGGAGTGATCGACCGTACCCGGCCGGAAGGGGGCTATCCCGCCTGCCGGCCGGATCGACTGGCAACCGGCCGTCCAGGCGGCCATAATTCAACGCCTCAGTATCTCGCCCCATGACCGCCGTCGTGACCGCCAAGCCGCCCGTATCCTCCGCCGCTGCCGGAAACATCAGCGACCGCCTGCGCAGGAAAGCCTCCCGAAACGTCCGGGAGCGGATTATCGAGTTCCTGCTCTTCAGCGCCGCGCTGCTGTCCGTCTTCACTACGGTCGCGATCGTCTATATCCTGGTCAAGGAGTCCTGGGTGTTCTTTCAGCATGTCCCGCTGAAAGATTTTCTGTTCGACACCCAGTGGACGCCGCTTTTCGACGATGCGCACTTTGGCATCATGGTGCTGCTCTCCGGCACCATCACCAGCTCGGCGGTGGCGCTGCTGGTCGCCATCCCGCTGGGCACGATCATCGCCGTCTATCTTTCCGAATTCGCGAACCACAAGGTCCGTGAGGTGGCCAAGCCCTTCCTCGAGCTCCTCGGCGGCGTGCCGACCATCGTCTATGGCTATTTCGCGCTTGTCTTCCTGACGCCGCTGTTGCAAAAGATCTATCCGGAGCTACCGGGCTTCAATCTCCTTTCCGCCGGCCTGGTCATGGGCATCATGATCGTGCCTTACGTGGCCTCGTTGTCCGAGGACGCGATGCGCGCCGTGCCGATGAGCCTGCGTGAAGGTTCCTATGCGATGGGCGCAACCCGCCTGCAGACGGCGCTGCGGGTGGTCATGCCGGCGGCGACCTCCGGGATCGCTTCCGCCTACATCCTCGGCATTTCCCGCGCCGTCGGCGAAACCATGATCCTCGCGGTCGCAGCGGGCATGCAGCCGAATTTGACTTTCAATCCGCTGGAGCCGGGCGCGACCATCACCTCCTTCATCGTCCAGGTCGCGCTCGGCGACCTGCCGCACGGCTCCATCGGCTATCAGACGATCTTTGCCGCCGGTCTGAGCCTCCTGCTAATGACGCTGGCGTTCAATCTGCTCGGCTACTGGCTGCGCAAGAAGTTCCGCGAGGTGTATTGATGAAGCAGCAGGACATCCAGGCGATTCGCGCGCTGATCACACGGGCGAAGCGCTGGGACGCGTTCTTCGGGGTTCTCGGCATTCTCGCCCTGATGATCGGCGTGCTGACGTTCACGGCGCTCTTCGTCGACATGGCGATCCAGGGCATTCCCCGACTCGATGCGGACTTTTTCACCAGCTTTCCCTCGCGGCGCCCCAGCCAGGCGGGCATTCTTTCCGCATGGGTCGGCACGACACTGGTGATGATCGTCACCGCGGTGGCTGCCGTCCCGCTCGGTGTCGCGGCAGGCGTGTATCTCGAGGAGTACGCCCGAAAGAACTGGATCACCGATCTCATCGAGATCAACATCACCAACCTGGCGGGCGTTCCCTCCATCGTCTATGGCCTGCTGGCATTGGGTCTTTTCGTCTATCAGTTCGGTTTCGGGCAGAGCATCCTTTCGGCCGGTCTGACGCTCGCATTGCTCATCCTTCCGGTCGTCATTGTCGCCACGCGCGAGTCCATACGCGCGATTCCGCAGATGATCCGCGAGGGTGCCTATGCGTGCGGCGCGACGACGTGGCAGATGGTTCGCGACCACATCCTGCCGTATTCCTCGGCCGGGATCCTGACCGGCGTGATCATCGGCATGGCCCGCGCGATCGGCGAAACGGCGCCGATCATCACCATCGGCGCGCTGACCTTCATCGCTTTCCTGCCGCCGGCGCCCTTCACCGGCGATCCCCCCGCCGGACTGTTCGATTGGGTGTTCGCGCCCTTTACCGTGATGCCGATCCAGATGTTCAACTGGACCTCGCGACCCGAGGCCGCCTTTCAGGTCAATGCCGCGGCGGCGGGATTCGTGCTGGTTCTGATGACCCTGGCGATGAACGGCCTGGCGATCTGGCTCAGATACCGGCTGCGCAAGAACATCAAGTGGTGACCTCCATGAACGATACGAAGATCCCAACGGCGGCCGACGAAAAACTTTCTGTCAAGGCGGAATGCCGGAACCTGAACTTCCACTACGGCGCCTTCCATGCGCTCAAGAACATCGACCTCAAGGTGTACGAGAAGAAGGTCACGGCGCTCATCGGCCCGTCCGGCTGCGGCAAATCGACGCTGCTGCGTTCGTTCAACCGCATGCACGATCTCTATCCCGGTAACCGCTACGAGGGCGAGATCGTCATGCATCCGGACGACACTAACCTGCTGGCGAAGGAAGTCGATCCGATCGAGGTTCGCATGCGCATCTCGATGGTCTTCCAAAAGCCGAATCCGTTTCCGAAGTCGGTCTATGAAAACGTTGCCTACAGTCTGCGGGTGCGCGGCATCAAGTCCAAATCGGAAATCGACGATCGGGTCGAGCAGGCACTGAAAGGCGCGGCACTCTGGAACGAGGTGTCGAACCGCCTCAACGATCTGGGCGCCAATCTTTCCGGTGGCCAGCAGCAGCGTCTGTGCATCGCCCGCGCGCTGGCCTCCGACCCCGAGATCCTGCTCTTCGACGAACCCACCTCGGCGCTGGATCCGATCGCCACCGCAAACATCGAGGAACTGGTGACCGAGCTCAAGGAGAAGGTGACCATCCTCATCGTCACGCACAACATGCAGCAAGCGGCGCGGATTTCCGATTTCACCGCCTACATGTACCTCGGCGAGCTCGTCGAGTTCGGTGTGACCGACGAGCTGTTCATCAAGCCGCAGAAAAAGCAGACCGAGGACTACATCACCGGCAGGTTCGGCTGAGGCGTCGTTTGGACGCTCACGCCGGGCCGACATCACGGATCGCCTTCTGTTCGCCGTGACGTCGGCGTTCGCGTGCCATTCGTGATTGCGGCGCGGCCGGACGGTCGCTATAATCCGCCCCACTCCGAGAACAGCAAGCTCGCAAAACGATAATCATGCCCCGCACCAAGTTCGTCGCCGGCAACTGGAAGATGCACGGCAGCCTGTCCGCGAATCAGGCGCTTCTGGAAGCCGTGCGTGCCGGCGCGGCAGGCCTGAAGGCACAAGTCGCCGTCTGCGTCCCCTATCCGTATCTCGCTCAGGCCCAGTCGATCCTCGCGGGCAGCAACGTGGCTTGGGGCGCGCAGGACGTTTCCGAGCATTTACAGGGCGCCTACACCGGAGAGGTGAGCGCGTCGATGCTCAAGGATTTCGGTTGCCGTTATGTAATCGTCGGCCACTCCGAGCGTCGATCGTATTACGGCGACACCGACGCGATCGTCGCCGCCAAGTTCGCGGCGGCTCAGAAGGCCGGGCTGGTTCCGATTCTTTGCGTGGGCGAAACGCTTGCCGAGCGCGAATCGAACGTGACGGCGCAGGTGGTGATCCGTCAGCTGGATGCGGTGATTTCCACCGTTGGCGTGGCGGCCCTGGCCGATGCGGTTGTGGCCTATGAGCCGGTCTGGGCGATTGGCACCGGCAAGACGGCAACGCCGGCGCAGGCCCAGGAGGTGCATGCACTCATTCGCGCGCACGTGGCGAAGGTCGATCCCGGCGTCGCCGCGGGCCTTCAGATTCTTTATGGCGGCAGCGTCAAGCCGGCAAATGCCAAGGAGCTCTTCGGTCAGCCGGACATCGATGGCGGTCTCATCGGTGGTGCCTCCCTGGTCGCCGAAGACTTTCTGGGCATCTGTTCCGCCGCCTGAGTTCGGAAGAAGACGGCGATGGATATCCTTTTTCCGCTGCTGCTGACAGTTCATATCCTGGTGGGTGTGGCGATCATCGGTCTGGTGTTGATCCAGCATGGCAAGGGCGCCGACATGGGGGCTGCCTTCGGCAGCGGGGCCTCGGGGAGCCTGTTCGGGGCGTCGGGTTCCGCCAACTTCCTGTCGCGGACGACTGCGATCCTGGCGACGGTTTTCTTTCTGACCAGTCTGGGCCTGACTTATCTCGCGAGCACGAAGCCCAAGGCGTCGGCGAGTGTCATGGATACCGTGAAGACGCTTCCTGCCGGAGCGGCCCCGGCCGAGGCGCCCGTGGCGCCGGATTCGAAGGCGAAGGACATTCCGAAATAGTAGAAATAAATTTTATCGACGCATCAGTAGATATATAATCGCACCATTCTGCCTCGGCTCCGCATTGTCGGGTCG
>CAZGYD010000177.1:0-14972 GCA_964530115.1 uncultured Rhodocyclaceae bacterium
CGGCCGCGGCGCCGAGGAGCACGGCGCCGCCCAGGGCGACCTTGGTGGCCGTGCGGCCGAAGCCGGATTCTTCTTCGCCACGGACGACCTCGAGTTCCTCCGGCCGGCCGGAGGATGCGGGCGAGGCGTCGGTGGCGCCGCCGGTGTCGAGCTGGGCGTAGCGCAGCGGTTCGCCTTCGGCCTGCGGGCCGAACGGCGATGCCGCGGCGGAACCGGTCGTCGCCGCGAGTTCCGCGTCCGCCGGCGTTGCGGCGTCGGCCGTGGTGTTCGCTTCGCCCTCGTCTTCGTGGCCGGGTCGCCGGCCGTCCGCGCGCCCGCGGCGGGCGGGGATGGCGGTGGCGGGATCGGGCCGGGGCGTGCCGGGGCGCGTGTCTGCGACGGCGTTGGCATTCAGGTCGTCGCGGGTGTCGGGATTCTTCGTCATGACCTGCTCCACTGCTGGGGGTGAGGTATGCGGGGCTGGGGAGGTGGGCGCCGCTTTGCGCCGGCCCCTTGGGTATGCGCGGGATTATGCCAAGTTCGCGCGAAAAGGCGATGTACCGTTCGGACTATGGGCCGCGCCGCCTTGCTCCGGGCACCGAAACCGTGAGATATCGATAACATGCGCCGCGGCGGCAGGATGACCGCCGGCGTGTTACGGCGGCTGACCAGCCCACAGGGCGCAGGACACCACGAAGGGGTGGTCCCGAGCAAAGCGAGGGATGGGGCAAAGCCCCACAGTTTCACGGCGGGCAGCTGGTGCCGGGAGAGGGACTCGAACCCTCATGCCTTGCGGCGGCGGATTTTGAGTCCGCTGCGTCTACCGATTCCGCCATCCCGGCTAGGAAGGCTTTTGCTCCGAATTATCACGCGGGCCTAGCGGCCCGGCGGCGGATCGCCTTCCGAAGCCGCGTAGAATGCGCGCCTTTCGCGGAAAGGCGCGCATTATCCGCGATTCGTCCGCCAGCCACAACCGCATGCTCACGCTCGACGACTTCGACTACTTCCTGCCGCCGGAGCGCATCGCCCAGGCGCCGCCTGCCGAGCGCTCGGCGAGCCGGCTGCTGGTGATGCGCGGCGAGTCGCTGGAGGATCGCCACGTCCGCGATCTGCCGGAGATCCTCCGCCCCGGGGACCTGCTGGTGATGAACGACACGCGGGTGATCCATGCCCGGCTGTTCGGCAGGAAGGAGACGGGCGGCCAGGTCGAGGTGCTGGTCGAGCGGATCGCCGCGGATGGCGAGGTGATCGCGCAGGTCCGCGCCAGCAAGCCGCCGAAGCCGGGCAGCCGGCTGCGGCTGGAGGATGCCTTCGACGCCGAGGTGCTGGGCCGCCTCGGCGAGTTCTGGCGGCTGAGTTTCGCGGGCGATGCCTTCGCGCTCGTCGAGCGCCACGGCCGTCTGCCCCTGCCGCCGTATATCACGCACGCGCCGACGGCGGCCGACGAGGAGCGCTACCAGACCGTCTTCGCCCGTGCACCGGGCTCGGTGGCGGCACCGACGGCGGGGTTGCACTTCGACCCGCCGCTGCTTTCGGCGCTCGCGGCCCGCGGCATCGCCACCGCGCAGGTGACGCTGCACGTGGGCGCCGGCACGTTCCAGCCGGTGCGCGTGCGCAACATCGCCCTCCACCGCATGCACCGCGAGCGCTACGAGGTGCCGCAGGCGACGGTGGCGGCCATCGCCGCCTGCCGGGCGCGCGGCGGCCGCGTGGTCGCGGTCGGCACGACGACGCTGCGCACGCTGGAGACCGCGGCGCTGGGCGGCGAACTGGTCGCCGGCAGCGGCGAGAGCGAGCTTTTCGTCACGCCCGGCTTCGCGTTCCGGGTGGTCGATGTGCTGTTCACCAACTTTCACCTGCCGAAATCGACGCTTCTGATGCTGGTCTCGGCCTTCGGCGGCATGGAGGAAATCCGCGCCGCCTACCGCCATGCGATCGAGCACGGCTACCGCTTTTTCAGCTACGGCGACGCGATGCTGATCGAGCGCGGCCGGGGAATTCCCTGAGCACCTGCTACAATGCTATCGTTTCGATAGCACTCACGACACCATGGCCCAGGTTCTGGTTCGCGATCTCGACGACGACACCGTCGCAGCGCTCAAGCAACGCGCCAAGCTGCATCACCGCTCGCTGCAAAGCGAGATCCGCTCGATCCTCGTCGAGGCGGCCCGCTTCGCGCCGCCCGAGGAAATGGCAGCACGGCTGCGCGGGTTGCAGAAGGAAATGTTCGGCAACCAGGTGCTCCCCGACAGCACGCCGCTGATCCGCAAGGACCGGCAGCGGTGACCCCGCGTCTGGTCGTCGATGCCTCGGTGGCCATCAAGTGGCTGCTGGCGGAACCCGGTGCCGATCGGGCCATCGGCCTCATCGCGGCCGGCCACGAGCTCTACGCGCCCGATCTGCTGATCAGCGAAATCGGCAACGTGATGTGGAAGCGGAGCCGCTCGGGCGTGATCGGCGAGTCGGCCGCGCAGACCCTGATGTCCGAGTTCCAGCGCATCCGCCTCCACCGGGTCGATTCCCGCGATCTCGCCGGCCAGGCGCTGGCCCTCGCCTGCCGCCATGAGCGCAGCTTCTACGACGGCCTCTACCTGGCGCTCGCCGAAGCGATCGACGGAACGCTGGTCACCGCCGACGCCCGCTTCGCCCATGCGCTCGCCGGTACGGCGCACGCCGGCCGGATCGCCCTTCTCGACGCCTTCAGCCCATGAACTTCGAACTGCTCGCCACCGACGGCGCCGCGCGGCGCGGCCGCCTCGCCCTCGCCCACGGCGTCGTCGACACGCCGGTGTTCATGCCGGTCGGCACCTACGGCTCGGTGAAGGCGATGTCGCCCGCGGAGCTCGAAGGCATCGGCGCGCAGATCGTCCTCGGCAACACCTTCCACCTGTGGCTGCGGCCGGGGCTCGAGGTGATCCGCGCCCACGGCGGCCTGCACCGCTTCATGGGCTGGCAGCGGCCGATCCTCACCGACTCCGGCGGCTTCCAGGTCTTCAGTCTCGGCGAGCTGCGCAAGATCACGGAAGAAGGCGTGAAGTTCGCCTCGCCCGTCAACGGCGACCGGCTGTTCATGCGCCCCGAGGATTCGATGCAGATCCAGCAGGCGTTGAACGCCGACGTGGTGATGATCTTCGACGAATGCACGCCCTGGCCGGCCAGCGAGCAGGAGGCCGCCGATTCGATGCGCCTCAGCTTGCGCTGGGCGCGCCGCTCGCGCGCGGAACACGACCGGCTCGGCAACGCCAATGCGCTCTTCGGCATCGTCCAGGGCGGCATGTACGAGCCCCTGCGCGACGAGTCGCTGGCGGGCCTGCTCGATATCGGCTTCGACGGCTATGCGATCGGCGGGCTGTCGGTCGGCGAGCCGAAGGAGGATTTCGCCCGCATCCTTGCCCATACGGCACCGCGCCTGCCGGCCGACCGGCCGCCCTACCTGATGGGCGTGGGCACGCCGGAAGACATCGTCTTCGCCGTATCGCAGGGCATCGACATGTTCGACTGCGTGCTGCCGACGCGCAACGCGAGGAACGGCCACCTGTTTACGCGCTACGGCGACGTGCGCATCCGCAACGCCCGCTACCGGGCCGACGCCCGGCCGCTCGACGAACGCTGCGACTGTTACTGCTGCCGCAATTTCTCCCGCGCCTATCTGCACCATCTCGACCGGGTCGGCGAGATTCTCGGCGCGCGGCTCAACACCATCCACAACCTGCACTACTACCAGACGCTGATGGCCGAGCTGCGCGCCGCGATCGAAGCCGGCAGGCTGGAGAGCTACGCCGCCGAATTCCGCCGGGACCGCGGCCGGGGGCCGGTATAATCCCCGCTTTGTTTTTTAGCCCTCTAGGAGCCGACATGCTGATCGCCAATGCTTACGCCCAGGCCGCCAACGGCGCCGCGCAGGACCCCTCCGGCGGCCTGATGGGCCTCCTGCCCATCATCCTGATGTTCGTGGTGCTCTGGTTCCTGATGATCCGGCCGCAGATGAAAAAGGCCAAGGAGCACCAGAAGATGGTCAGCGAGCTGGCCAAGGGCGACGAGGTCGTCACCCAGGGCGGCATCGTCGGCCGCATCACCAAGGTCGGCGAGAACTACATCACGCTCGAAGTCGCCGAAGGCAAGGACGGCGCCATCGAGGTGACGGTGCAGAAGCAGGCCGTCGGCGCGCTGCTGCCCAAGGGCACGCTGAAGACCCTGTAATGAACCGCTACCCGCTCTGGAAGAACGCGCTCATCGTCCTGGCGCTGGTCTTCGGCCTGCTCTACACCCTGCCCAACTTTTACGGCGAGGTGCCGGCGGTCCAGGTCTCCAGCGTCAAGGCGACCGTCAAGGTCGATGCACCGCTCCTCTCCCGCGTCGAGGGCGTACTGAAGGAGGCCGGCATCGCCCATGACGGCATCTTCACCGACCCGAACAGCATCCGCGTCAAGTTCGCCGACACCGACACGCAGTTGAAGGCGCGCGACGCGATCGAAAGGGCGCTCAATCCGGACCCGGCCGACGCTTCCTACAGCGTGGCGCTGAACCTGCTCTCCGCCTCGCCCAACTGGCTGACGAAGATCCACGCCCTGCCCATGTATCTGGGGCTGGACCTGCGCGGCGGCGTGCATTTCCTGCTCCAGGTCGACATGAAGGGCGCGATCACCAAGCGGCTCGACGCCACCGCGGCCGACCTGCGCTCGCTTTTGCGCGACAAGTCCGTCCGCCACGGCGGCGTCAGTCGCGAGCGCGAGACCATCGTCGTCCGTTTCCGCGACGCCGAGACGCGCGACAAGGCCAAGGCGGCGATCGCCGATACCCAGCCCGACCTGATGCTCTCGGAGATGCAGGACGGCGCGGAATTCCGGCTCGTGGCGACGCTCAGGCCCCAGGCGGAAAAGCGCATCCAGGAATTCGCGATCAAGCAGAACATCACCACGCTCGCCAACCGCATCAACGAGCTCGGCGTCGCCGAGCCGGTGATCCAGCAGCAGGGCGCCGACCGCATCGTCGTCCAGCTGCCGGGCGTGCAGGACACGGCCAAGGCCAAGGACATCCTCGGCCGCACGGCGACGCTCGAGCTGCGCATGGTCGACGAGGAGAATTCGGCGAACCCGGCGGTCATGGAAGCCGCGGCCAAGGGCCAGCCGCCCGTCGGCACCGAGTATTACGTCGAGCGCGGCGGCCGGCCGCTCCTGGTGAAGAAGCAGGTGATGCTCACCGGCGACCGCCTGACCGACGCCCAGGCCGGCTTCGACAGCCAGACCCAGGAACCGGCCGTGCATCTGACGCTCGATTCCGCCGGCGCGCGCATCTTCAAGGACCTGACCCGCGACAACGTCGGCAAGCGCATGGCCATCCTGCTCGTCGAGAAGGGCAAGGGCGAGGTCGTCACCGCGCCGGTGATCCGCACCGAGATCGGCGGCGGCCGGGTGCAGATCTCCGGGCGCATGACCACCACCGAGGCCAACGACATCGCCTTGCTCCTGCGCGCCGGCTCGCTCGCCGCGCCGATGGAGATCATCGAGGAGCGCACGATCGGCCCGAGCCTCGGCGCCGACAACATCGCCAAGGGCTTCAACTCGACGCTCTGGGGCTTCGTCGCCATCGCCGTGTTCATGACCGCGTACTACATGCTCTTCGGCTTCGTCTCGGTGGTGGCGCTGTCGGCCAACCTGCTGTTCCTGATCGCCCTGCTTTCGCTTTTGCAGGCGACGCTGACGCTGCCGGGCATCGCCGCCATCGCCCTGACGCTGGGCATGGCCATCGACGCCAACGTGCTGATCAACGAGCGCGTGCGCGAGGAACTCAGGAACGGCGCCACGCCGCAGGCGGCGATCACCGCGGGCTACGAGCGCGCCTGGGGCACCATCCTCGACTCCAACATCACCACGCTGATCGCCGGCGTCGCGCTGTTGATCTTCGGCTCCGGCCCGGTGCGCGGCTTCGCCGTGGTGCACTGCCTGGGCATCCTGACCTCGATGTTCAGCGCCGTGGTCGTCTCGCGCGGGCTGATCAACCTGATCTACGGCCGGCGCCGGAAGCTCGCCGCACTGTCGATCGGCCAGGTCTGGAAACCGGAGACGTAAGCCATGGAATTCTTCCGCATCCGCAGTGACATCCCCTTCATGCGCTACGCGCTGGTGTTCAACGTCATTTCGTTGCTCACCTTCGCCGCCGCGGTCTTCTTCCTCGCCACGCGCGGACTGCACCTGTCGATCGAGTTCACCGGCGGCACGCTGGTCGAGGTGGGATATTCGCAGGCGCCGGACCTCGACAAGATCCGCCGGCAGCTGGAGACCGACGGCTTCGCCGACACCCAGGTGCAGAACTTCGGCACCTCGCGCGACATCCTGATCCGCGTGCCGATCAAGGCCGGCGAGACCGCGCGCGTCGGCGAGCGGGTCATGGAGTCGCTTTCGAAACTCAGCGGCGGTGACACGCCGCAGCTCAAGCGCGTCGAGTTCGTCGGTCCGCAGGTAGGCAAGGAACTGGCCGAGGACGGCGCCCTGGCGCTGCTGCTCGTGATCGTCGGCATCGTCATCTACCTCGCCTTCCGCTTCGAATGGCGCTTCGCCGTCTCGGCGATCATCGCCAACCTGCACGACGTGGTGATCATCCTCGGCTTCTTCGCCTTCTTCCAGTGGGAATTCTCGCTGCCGGTGCTGGCCGCCGTGCTCGCCGTGCTCGGCTATTCGGTGAACGAGTCGGTGGTGGTCTTCGACCGCGTGCGCGAGACCTTCAAGAAGAAGCGCGGCATGAGCACGCCCGAGGTGATCAACCACGCGATCACCAGCACGATCTCGCGCACCATCATCACCCACGGCTCGACGCAGATGATGGTGCTCTCGATGCTCATCTTCGGCGGCCCGGCGCTCTACTACTTCGCGCTGGCCCTGACCATCGGCATCCTCTTCGGCATCTATTCCTCGGTGCTCGTCGCTAGCCCGCTGGTGATGTGGATGGGCGTCTCGCGCGAGCAGTTCGTCAAGCCGAAGAAGGAGAAGCCCGAGGGTATGACCGAGGATGGCGCCTGCGTCTGAGAGCCTGTGAAAAATTCTGCTGCGCTTGCCGATACTTTGTTGCTCGCTCGCTCAAGGCTGCGCCTATCCATGTCGATATGTCTTGCCTTTCGCTCGCCCGCGCCGCGTCTCGGCGGCGCTCGCGACGAATTTTTTCGCAGGCTCTGAGGCCGCCACCATGTGCGTCGGCGCCCCTGCCCCGAGCCGCCCGGCCGACAAGGCCTACGTCTGGGACCTGCCGGTCCGCCTCTTCCACTGGCTGCTCGTCGCCTGCGTGATCGCCGCCTTCGTCACCGCCAAGGTCGGCGGCAACGCCATGGTCTGGCACGGCCGGCTCGGGCTGGCGATCGTCGGCCTGGTCGTCTTCCGCATCGTCTGGGGCTTCGCCGGCTCCACCTACGCGCGCTTTGCGCGCTTCGTGCGCGGACCGCGGACCATCCTCGCCTACCTGCGCGGCGAATGGCGCGGGCAGGGCCACAATCCGCTCGGCGCGCTCTCGGTGCTGGCGATGCTCGCGGCGCTCGCCCTGCAGGGGGGCACCGGCCTCTTCGCCAACGACGACATCGCCTACCAGGGCCACCTCTATCGCCTGGTCGGCGCGGATGTCTCGGAGCGGATCACGGCGCTCCACAAGGCCGGCGAAAAGCTCGTCATGCTCCTGGTGCTGCTCCATCTCGGCGCGATCGGCTTCTACGCGCGCGTGAAGAAGCAGAACCTCGTCAGGCCGATGCTCGTCGGCTGGGCCGACGGCAAGCCCTGCGAGTCGGCCCGCGGCGGTGGCGCGCTGGCCTTCGTCGCCGCCGCGCTGATCGCCTCGGCCGCGGCCTGGGCCGCCTCGGGCGCCTGGCTGCCGCCCCCGCCGGCGCCGGCGGCCGTCGAAACGCCGGCCTGGTGACCCAGGCCGCGCCCGAGCCCCTTGCCGGGGGCGTGGGCCGGGATCATGCCGGGCTGCGCATCACGCGTGCGTTGGAGATGCAAGTTGCGGTTCGGCGTGGCGAGGCGCCTCTTCCCGTCCGTCACGGCAAGAACGGCGCCGGGAGCAGACGCAGGCCGATCGAAAACCATCGCTCGCCGCTCCCGCCGCCGTTGCGGTCGCCGTAGGTCGCATCGAGTTGGATGCGGTCCGGCACCAGCCAGTGACGCAGGCCCAATTGATGAAAAGGCTTGCCTTGATTCTGGCCGAAGGTTTCGGCAATCAGCCAGGTGCGTTCGGCAAGCCGGGCTTCGGCACCCAGTCCCCAGGTCAGCCGGTCACGCCGCGCCAGGCCCTCACGCATTCCGCCGAGATTGGCGTGGATGATCACGGCGTCATCGCGGAACGAGAAGCTCGCCGGCAGGTAGGCGTACCAGTCGCGGGCCTCCGCCAGAGGATGGCGAACCGTGCCCGCAGCCAGGCCAATCCCCCAGCCATCGGTGTCCATGGGCTTGAACAGGGTCTTGCCCTGCACGACGACGTCCGTGGTTCTGGTCTTGTCTCCCTCGCGGGTGGATGCGCCGCCTAAAGTCAGCTCCAGGTTGCCGGTGAAGTTGCAGGCCGGCAACGCCCAGGCTTCGGTGCTGTGCGGATTTTTTCTGGCCCAGCTCTCGAGCTGGCAGGCCTTGGCATCGACGATGCGCGCATCGTCGGTGACCATGGGGCGCGCCGCGTGGGCCGGACCGAAGGTCAGCCAGATGGCCGCCAAAAAGAATGTCCCGACAAGCACCTTGGGCGCAGCAGGGTGGCGGGGACGGCCAAGATAGCGGGCAACGCGCACGGCAACCTCCTTTGGAAACAAACCGGATCCTACAGCGATCGGCGGCTGTGATACGCAGATTAGCCAGCGCACATGACAAGCCTGCGACCGATGTCGGTCACGGCGTTCGCGGCCGAACGCCACCGGGCGATCGGCTCTCCAGTCGTCCGGGAGCAGGAATCGCCCCGAGCGGGTGCTGCATTGCGATCGCCACCGCTCGCGTTCGGCGTGACGACGGCAGGAAGTCTGCGCGTCATCCTTCGCGAGCAAACGTTCGTCACCATGTCGTGGAAGTCCTGCGGAACCCGCGAACGATCTCGCCTTTCGTGATTTCATCCGACGACGGCGATCGTCCCGAACCGGTATCGCAGATCATGGCCGCGGAGCGCGAGTCGCCTCCTCCGGACCCGTCGATGAAAGCCTCCTGATCGAGGTCGAGCGCTTGCTGGCCTTTTTCCTGGTGTCGCCAGCCAGGGGCGACGACCCTTCAGGCACCGCCCGAGCCCGCGACGGCACGCTGCAGGCGGTCGTTGATCGCACGCCAGTTCTCGGCCTGCGGCGGCTTCTGGACGACGATGCGCGCAAGGCCGAGGCCGTCCAGTTCGCGCAGCAGCGCATAAATGTCGTGGGCGAAGCCGGCCGCGTCGCCGGGAATCTGCCGCCAGACGATCCGCTCGTCGGAGAGCGGGCAGGCCATCGGCGCGATGACGCCGATCCGCTCGTCGGCCGCCAGCGCCTCGCGGACGGCGAAGATGACGACATCGGGCTGGAGGAGCGAAAGCGGCGTCCGCGGCGCGTAGTGCGCGGCGAGCGAGCCGGAGACGCGCGGTGCCCCCGCCCCGCCGATGGCCGGCAGGCGGCCGAGCACCTTGCCGAGGTCGTGGGCCGAGATCATGCCGGGCCGCAGGATGGTCGTTCGCTCGCCGGTCAGATCGACGATGGTCGATTCGATGCCGACCCGGCACGGGCCGCCGTCGAGGATCATCGCCACCGCATCGCCGAGTTCGTCGCGCACGTGCTGCGCGGTCGTGGGGCTGACGTGGCCGAAGCGGTTGGCCGAGGGCGCGGCGAGGCCGCCGCCGAAGGCGGCGAGGAGTTCCAGCGCCAGCGGATGGTTCGGCACGCGCAGGCCGACGGTGTCCTGGCCGCCGGTGATCGCGTCGATGACTTCCGGGCGGCGCTTGAGGATCATGGTCAGCGGTCCGGGCCAGAAGGCCTGCGCGAGCACACGGGCCTTCTCGGGAATCTCGCGCGCCCAGCGGTCGAGATGCCCGGCGCCGGGAATGTGCACGATCAGCGGGTGATCCTGGGGCCGGCCCTTGGCGGCGAAGATCTTTGCCACGGCTGCGGGGTTCGAGGCGTCGGCGCCGAGGCCATAGACGGTCTC
The DNA here is from genome assembly GCA_964530115.1 of uncultured Rhodocyclaceae bacterium. Classification (GTDB taxonomy): domain Bacteria; phylum Pseudomonadota; class Gammaproteobacteria; order Burkholderiales; family Rhodocyclaceae; genus Fen-999. The sequence goes on from CAZGYD010000177.1 coordinate 10,101, forward strand.
GGTCGGAAAGGCGACCAGTTCGCCGGCGCGCAGGAGCGCGACGGCCCGCTCGATCTCAGTCATCGACGATGCCGATGGCCTGGCGTGCCACCATGGCTGAGTTTCGCACGGCATCGGCATCCGGCCCGATGACGGTGAAATGGCCCATCTTGCGGCCCGGCCGCGCGTGGTGCTTGCCGTAGAGGTGCAGCTTGAGGTTGGGCACGGCGAGGAGCTTCTTCCAGTCCGGCTCCTTCGCGTGCCGGGGATCGTCGAGGTACCAGAGGTCGCCGAGGAGATTCACCATCGCCGCGGCCGAATGGGCGCGGGCATCGCCGAGCGGCAGGCCGCAGAGCGCGCGCACCTGCTGCTCGAACTGGCTGGTGACGCAGGCGTCGATCGTGTAATGGCCGGAGTTGTGCGGCCGCGGCGCCATTTCGTTCACGTAGAGCTGGCCGCGGACGACGAAGAATTCGACGCCGAGCGTGCCGACGTAGTCCATCTTCCGGGCGATGCTCTCGGCGAGTTCCTCGGCATTGGCGGCGAGGCAGCCCGAGGTGCGCGCCGGCACCAGCGAAACGTCGAGGATGCCGTGGCGATGGCTGTTTTCGGCGGTCGGGAAGCACTTGACGTTGCCGGCCTCGTCGCGGGCGAGGACGACCGAGACCTCGTAGTCGAGCTTCAACTGCTGCTCGAGCACGCAGGGCTCGCCGCGAAAGCGCCGGAAGGCCGCGATCGCCTCGTCACGATCGGTGACGCGCGCCTGGCCCTTGCCGTCGTAGCCGAAGCGCGCGACCTTGAGGATGCCCGGGAACAGGCCGGCGTTGGCGTCGCGCAGATCGTCCTCGCCGCGGATGTCGGCATAGGGCGCATGCGGAAAGCCGTGCCGTTTGAGGAAGCCCTTTTCCGCGCTGCGGTTCTGGCAGATGGCGACGGCCTCCGCGCCCGGCCGCACCGGCACGAACTTGGCCAGGTTGGCGAGGGTATCGGCGGGCACGTTCTCGAACTCGGTGGTGACGGCCGCGCACAGGCCGGCCATTTCCTCCAGCGCGTCCGCATCGTCGTAGGCGGCGACGAGGTGGCGGTCGGCGATGCGCCCGGCCGGGCTGTGCGGATCGGGATCGAGCACGGCGACGCGGTAGCCGAGCTCGTGCGCGGCAATCACGAAGAAGCGGCCCAGCTGGCCGCCCCCAAGCATGCCGAGGATCGCCGGCGGCAGGATCATGGCTGGGGCGGCAGCTGCATCGCCAGCACCTTGTCGGTCTGGCGCTGGCGGAAATCGGCAAGCTTCGCGGCAAGCGCGGCGTCGGTGGTTGCCAGCATGGCCACGGCGAAGAGGGCCGCATTGGCGGCGCCGGCCTCGCCGATGGCGAAGGTCGCCACGGGCACACCCTTGGGCATCTGCACGATCGAGAGCAGCGAGTCCTGCCCCGAAAGCGCCTTCGTCTGCACGGGCACGCCGAGCACGGGAACGACGGTCTTGGCCGCGAGCATGCCCGGCAGATGCGCGGCGCCGCCCGCGCCGGCGATGATCGCCCGGAGGCCGCGCGACTGCGCCGTCTGCGCATACTCGAACAGGAGGTCCGGCGTGCGGTGGGCGGAAACGACGCGCGCCTCGCAGGGCACACCGAACTCGTCGAGGACCGCCACCGCAGCCTGCATGGTCGGCCAGTCCGAATCCGAGCCCATGACCACGCCGACCAGCGGGGCGGCCGGAGCGGCTGCCTTCTTCCTCATTTCAGCGTCCTCTCCGCGGATTCGAGGGTATTGGCGAGCAGCATGGTGATGGTCATCGGCCCGACGCCGCCGGGCACCGGCGTGATCAGCCCGGCGACCTCCTTCGCCGACTCGAAGTCGACGTCGCCGCAGAGCTTTCCGTCCGCGAGACGGTTGATGCCGACGTCGATCACCGTCGCGCCCGGCTTGATCATGTCGCCGGTGATCATCCGCGCGCGGCCGACGGCGGCGACGAGGATGTCGGCGCGGCGGGTATGGAAGGCGAGATCCTTCGTCTGCGAATGGCAGATGGTCACGGTGCAGCTCTGCGCGAGCAGCAGCATCGCCATCGGCTTGCCGACGATGTTGCTGCGGCCGACGATCACCGCCTCGGCGCCGCGCAAAGGCACCTGTTCGGCTTCGAGCATCTTCATCACGCCGTGGGGCGTACAGGGAATGAAGCGCGGGTTGCCCTGCATCAGCGCGCCGACGTTTTCGGCATGGAAGCCGTCGACGTCCTTCTCGGGCGCGATCGCCTCGAGCACCGCCTGGGCGTCGAAGTGTTTCGGCAGCGGCAACTGCACGAGGATGCCATGCACCGCCGGATCGGCGTTGAACTCGGCGATCTTCGCCAGCACCTCGACCGGCTCGACGCTGGCCGGGTAGGTCGCCTTGATCGAGCGGAAGCCGGCCTTCTCGCAGGCGGCGACCTTGTTCCTCACATAGACCTGCGAGGCCGGATCCTCGCCGACCAGGATCACGGCCAGGCACGGCGTCACGCCGTGACTGAGTTTCATGCCCTCGGCGCTGACCGCGAGCCGCTCGCGGATCTTCGCCGAAAGCGCGTTACCGTCGATGATTTTCGCCGTCATGCCGTTTCCGCCTCCTTCGCCTCTGCTGCTGCCCTGTCCGCTTCCCGGCCCGCCTCGAACGCCTTGCGGTTGGCTTCGACCAGCTGCGGCTTCCTCGCGGCGAAGCGGTTGACAATCGCCTCGAGCAACACTTCCGCCGGGAACGGCAGATGGTCGGCCATCGCGCCGAGCATCACGGTGTTGCCGAGACGGATGTCGCCGAGTTCCAGCGCGATGGCCATGGCGTCGAAGGCGTGCACGCGGTAGCCGCGCGCGCGGATCTCGGCGAGCGGATCGGCGGGGTATTCGTAGAGGCCGATATCGACGACCGGCGGCACCAGCCGCGCGGTATTGGCGAGCACGAGGCCGCCGGGCCTGAGGTAATGGCACCAGCGCATGCCTTCTGCGGCCTCGAAGGCCACCAGCAGGTCGGCTTCGCCCGGCATGATCTGCGGCGAGAGCACCTTGGGGCCGAAACGCAGGTGCGAGGAAACGACGCCGCCGCGCTGGGCCATGCCGGCGACCTCGGTCTTCTTGACGTCGTGGCCGAGCGCGATCGCGGCCTGGGCGAGGATCTCGGTGGCGGTCATCACGCCCTGGCCGCCGATGCCGACGACGAGGATGTTGGTCACGTTATCGTTCATAAGAGTTCTTTCACCACCAAGAGCACCAAAGACACCAAGAACTAAAGAACTGGCGTAGAAGGGCTTCCTGGTGTTCTTGGTGGTCAATGCATTTTCACCAGTTTCATCGGCCGGGTCAGATCGGCATGGACGATCGCCTCGGGCGCGCAGGGCTGCACGCACAGCCCGCAGCCGGTGCAGGCCGCCGTCTCGATCTTGACGAACTGGAGCTCGACCTCCTTGCCCGAGGGCTTGACCGCCTTTTCGCGGCGGACGACGTGGATCGCCGGGCAACCGACCTCGACGCAGTTGCCGCAGCCCGTGCACTTGTCGTCGATGACTTCAAAGGGCTTCTGCTTCTTGTAGTCGTCGATGAGCACGCAGGGCTGGTTGGTGATGATCACCGAGACCTCGGGGATCTTGATCTCCTCGCGGATGGTCTTGAACAGCACCGGCAGCTGGTAGGGATCGACGACATGGATGCGCTCCTTCTTCACCCCCAGCGATTCGACCAGTTTGGCGAAATCGACGCGCGGCGCCGGGTTGCCGTAGATGTCGCGGCCGCTGCCGGGATCGGCCTGGCCGCCGGTCATGCCCACGGCGCGGTTGTCGAGGATCAGCACCGTGACGTTGCCGCGGTTATAGACCATGTCGAGCAGGCCCTGCATGCCCATGTGCAGGAAGGTCGAATCGCCGATCACGGCCAGGATGCGCTTGTCGCGGTCCGCCTCGCCGCGGCCCTTGTCGAGCCCCAGCGCGATACCCATCGAGGCGCCCATCGAGATCGTCGTGTCGAGGGCGTTCCACGGGTGTCCCGCGCCGAGCGTGTAGCAGCCGATGTCGCCGGAGATGGTGATGTTGCGGATCTGCGAGAGCGTGTAATAGACGCCGAGGTGCGGGCAGGCGACACACATCGTCGGCGGCCGGGGGAAGACGGGCGCGGGCTTCGTCAGGTGCTCGGGCACCGGCTCGCCCAGCAGCTTCGCGATCGCCGGCTTCAGCACGTTGGGCGCCAGTTCCCCCTGCTTCGGCAGGATGTCCTTGCCGATGCACTCGATGCCCGCCGCCTTGAGTTCGGTTTCGACCAGCGGTTCGACTTCCTCGACCACGACGAGCTTGTCGACCGTCGCGGCGAAAGCGCGGATCTTCTCGATCGGCAGCGGGCAGGAGAAGCCGAGCTTGAGCGCCGGAGCTTCCGGGAACGACTCGCGCACGTGCATCCAGGCCGGGCCGGAGGCGACGAAGCCGACACGGCGGTCCCGGCCGCTGTCGACCCGGTTGAGCGGGCTCGCCTCGGCTTCGGCGCGCAGGGCCTTGTCGCGTTCGAACATCAGCGGAATCCGCCGGCCGGCGCCGGCCGGCGTCATCACCCCGCGCGCCGGAACCTTCCTGAACCCTCCCGCATTGCCGTGCGGCACGCGGTCGCCGAAGGGGACGAGCGCCTTGACGTGATTGATGCGCGTGGGCATGCGCAGGATCACCGACACCCGATGCTTCTCGGAAAGCTCGAAGGCGAACGTCGGCATCTCGTAGGCTTCCGTGGAGTCGGAAGGTTCGAGCAACGGCACGTGGGCGAAGCGGCCCCAGAACCGCGAATCCTGCTCGTTCTGCGACGAGGAGAGACCGACGTCGTCGGCGATGGCGATCACCAGCCCGCCGATCACGCCCGTGAGCGTCAGCGTCATCAACGCGTCGGAGGCGAC
>CAZGYD010000178.1:0-15772 GCA_964530115.1 uncultured Rhodocyclaceae bacterium
CCTGGCGACTGCACACTACAACATCGTCACTAGTGTTGTGCTAAGGTACCTGTAGCGAGCAGAGCCTCCAGCATTTCGTGCGGCGCTATTGTTTTTTTGTGTGTACGGCTACCACCTAGACATACAGGGTGTAGCTCGTCGGCAGCGTCGGTTGTGTCTACGAGACAGGCCCGGCGGCCGCTTCGGGAGCCGCGGCGCGCAGCCCCTCGTCCACCACGTGGGCGGGCGGCGGGCTCACCGGCTCGCTCCGCCCAGGGCGCTGCTCGGGCGCAGCGGCGCGGCGGGGGCACTGGCCGCACTGGCGGCGCCGGCCACTGCCGAGGCCGCAGGCCGCGGGCCGATGACGGCGCGCACGCGGCCGCCGCCGGGGGTGTCCTTCACGCCGTCGACGCTGAACTGTTCGGTGCGGTTGTCGTAGACGATGAGGTTGCCGGTGACCTCGTCGCTGAGCGTGGCGCCGCGCAGGCGGCGCAGCTCGGCCTCGCGGATGAAGCGCACGGTGTCGGTGGGGCCGTCGTACTCGATGCGCTCGGCCTCGCCCTCGATGTACTCGTCCACGCCCTCGCGCTTCTGCCGGAAGAAGGCGCGCTCGCCGGGCGCGGCGGTCAGAGTGGCGAACTGGTTGCCCTGCGCGTCCTGCCGCACCACGAGCTGCGCGCCGCGCATGCGGATGCTGCCCTTGCTGACGTTGACGCGGCCGGTGAAGGTGCTGGTCTGCGTCTTGTCCTCGTAGCGCAGCGCGTCGGACTCGATGTTCATCGGCTGATCGCGGTCGGCCCGCTCGGCCCAGGCTTGCGGGGCCAGGGCCAGCAGGGCGCACACGCCGGCGAGGATGTAAGTGTTCTTCATAAAGGCATGAAACTTGCTGCCGATTGTACGGAGCGAATCGTGCGGCCCGGGCTTCATCGGCCCCGCCGCGCGCAAAAAAAGAGGCCGCCCGGCGGCGGCCTCGGGTGCGGCGGGCAGCGCCCGGCCCGGGTGCCTCAGGCGACCATGCGCTTGGCGGCCTCGTGGTGGTGGGCCTGCAGCCGGCTCTTGTGCTGCACGACCTGGCGATCGAGCTTGTCCATCAGTTCGTCGATGGCGGCGTAGAGGTCTTCATGGGCCGATTGGGCGAACAAGTCGTTGCCCTTGACGTGAACGGTGCACTCGGCGCGCTGGCGCTTGTCCTTTTCCTTCTGGTTGTCCACGGTGAGAATCACCTTGACATCGACGACCTGGTCGAAATGGCGAATGATGCGATCGAGCTTGGTGGTCACGTACTCGCGCAGCGCGGGGGTGACTTCGAGATGGTGACCGCTGATCGTCAGGTTCATGAGGTGCCTCCTGTTGCTCTCGGGGTTGGTCACGCCGCGGCGGCCTGAAGCGCCGCGGCTGGCAGGCGTCGCCGCTGCGACGGCCTGAACCCACTATGCCCCCGTTCGAGGGCTTTGGCAATACGCGCGGCCAAGTCCATGTCAGGGCGCCGGATTGGGCTTCGCAAGCGTCATATCCGAATGCCATAATCGACGAGGACTTTCGAGGAATACCCCATGGAGAACGGCCCGAGTCGCTAGCTTTCGGCTCCCTGCACGTGCGGGAACCGAAAGCGTGTCTGTTCCTGTTCCCGTCCCGTCCCACGTGCCCAGCGTCAACCCAGGGAGCCTCCGGTGCTCAACGTCTTCACCCTCGTCAACGGTCGCCTGTTCCAGGAAGAAATCGAGTCGCTCGAGGAGCTGTCGAAATTCCAGCCGGTCTGGGTCGATCTGGAGTCGCCCACGCTGGAGGAAAAGCGCTGGGTCAAGCAATATTTCGGCCTGTCCATCCCCGAAGACGCGATGGACGAGGACATCGAGGAGTCCGCGCGCTTCTACGAAGAGGACAACGGCGAGCTGCACATCCGCAGCGACTTCCTCATCGACGACCACGACCAGCCGCGCACCGTGCGCGTGGCCTTCATCCTCAACCAGCACAACACCGAGCTCAGGAGCCGCGGCGTGCTGTTCTCCATCCATGACGAAGACGTGCCGGTGTTCCGGCTGCTGCGCATGCGCGCGCGCCGCGCCCCGGGCCTGATCGAGGATGCCAAGGAGGTGCTGCTCAAGCTCTTCGACGCGGATGCCGAATACTCCGCCGACACGCTGGAGGACATCTACGACCAGCTCGAGCGCGCGGGCAAGCTCGTGCTCTCGGGCGACGTGACCGACGCCGTCGCCGGCGAGGTGCTGGGCATGATCGCGCGCCAGGAGGACTTGAACGGCCGCATCCGCCGCAACATGATGGACACGCGCCGCGCGGTGAGCTTCATGATGCGCAGCAAGATGCTCAACGCCGAGCAGTTCGAGGAGGCGCGCCAGCTGCTGCGCGACATCGACAGCCTCGACAGCCACACCGCCTTCCTGTTCGACAAGATCAACTTCCTGATGGACGCCACCGTCGGCTTCATCAACATCAACCAGAACAAGCGCGTCTCCAAGCTCACGGCGCTCGGTGTCGTGTTCATGCCGCTCAACATCATCGCCGGCATCGGCGGCATGTCCGAGTTTTCGATGATGACCGAAGGCATTCCCTGGCCGGTCGCCTACGGCCTGCTGACCGTTGCCATGGTCGCCATCGGCATCGGCACCTATTTCGCCGTGCGCTATTTCGACGAGCGACGGGCGAAGCGGCTGGTCGCCGCCCATCGCCGCAAGGAAGGCTGAGTCAGCCGCCGCGGCGGTTGTGCCAGACGAGCGCGCCGTCCTCGATCAGGCTCACCGTGGCGTAATCGAAGCGCAGGCCGAACCAGTCGGCGATGCCGGCGAGCTCGCCGGCGCAGGCCTTGAGCACGCCCGCGTGGGCGACGATGACCGCCTCTTCGGGCACGTCCGCCAGGAAACCGCGGACGCGCGTGACCAGATCGGCCACCGCCTCGCCGCCCGGCGGGCGGAACTCGTGCGGCCTGGCCGCCCATGCCTCGAGCAGGCGACGGTCGAGCGCCTCCCACGGCCGCATCTCCCATTCGCCGAAGTCGAGCTCGCGCAGGCGGGCGTCGAAGACAGGCTGCGGATGCAGGTGCTCGGCGAGTCGTCGGCAGCGGGTCAGCGGGCTGGCGAAAAGCGGCACCCCGGCCGGCAGGAGCGGCGCGAGCGCCGCCGCGTCGGCTGCGGGATCGCTGGCGAGCGGCAGGTCGGTGGCGCCGTAGCAGATGCCGGGCGCCACCTCCGGCGGCGGATGCCGGATCAGGAACAGGCGCATGCCAGGCCCAGATAGAACGCAAGTTCGGCGAGCTGCTGCGTCGCGCCGAGGCAGTCGCCCGTGTAGCCGCCCAGGCGGCGGACGAACCAGCGCGCCAGCAGGATCGTGACCAGCGCCGCCAGGCCGAGCGCCAGGCCGGCCTGCGGCAGCGGCAGAAGCAGGCATGGCGCGAGCCCGGTCGCCGCCGCGAAGGCCAGCTCGCCGGCGGAAAGCCGTGTCGCCAGCGGCTTGGCCTTGCCTTCCTCGCGCGCGTAATCGAGCGCGAGGATCAGGCTGGTCGAAGCCAGGCGCGAGACGCCGTGGCCGGCGACGAGCGCCGCCGCGAAACTCAGCCACGGTAACACGCCAACGATCTGCACGAGCGCCTCGAACTTGGAAAGCAGCACGATCACGAGGCCGATGGCGCCGTAGCTGCCGATGCGCGAATCGCGCATGATCCGCAACGCCTCCTCGCGCGAAAAACTGCCGCCGAGGCCGTCGACCGTGTCCGCCAGGCCATCCTCGTGGAAGGCCCCGGTGACGAGGAGCGTCGCCGCCATGCCCAGTAGAACGGCGACGGGCGCGGGCCAGAGCCGGGCGGCGGCGAGCGTGACCGCGGCGCCGAGCGCGCCGACGATCCAGCCGACTACCGGGAACCAGCGGGCGGCGCGGTTCAATTGCGCGTCGGAATGCCCGACCCAGGCCGGCACGGGAATGCGGGTGAGGAAGCGCAGCGCGGCGAAGAAGTGCGCGGCCTCTTCGCGGATCACAACTTCTCCGTCACGCCCGCGGAAGCGAAGCTCGCCATCTCGCCGAGCATCGCGCAGGCGCACCTGATGAGCGGCCAGGCGAGCGCGCAGCCGGTGCCCTCGCCCAACCGCAGGTCGAGATCGAGCAGCGGCCCGACGCCGAGCGCCGTGAGCTGGAGCCGGTGTCCCGGCTCCTTCGACAGGTGCGAAAACACCGCGTAATCGGGGAAGGCGGGCGCGAGCCGCGCGGCGACGAGTGCCGCCGCGCCCGAGATGAAGCCGTCGACCATCACGAGCATCCGGCGCCGCGCTGCCTCGAGCATGGCCCCGGCCATCATGGCGACCTCGAAGCCGCCGTAGCGCGCGAGCACCGCAAGCGGATCGTCCGTGCGCTCCGGCCAGGCATCGAGCGCCTGCTGCAACAAGGCCCGCTTCCGCGCCAGGCCGGCATCGTCGAGGCCCGTGCCCCGGCCGACGCAGTCGGAAAGCGGCGCGCCGGTGAGGCAGTGGGTGAGGAGCGACGCGGAGGCCGTGTTGCCGATGCCCATCTCACCGAAGCCGACGGCCTCGCAGCCTGAACTGGCGAGCCCGCCGACGATCGCCGCGCCGCGCTCCAGTGCCAGCGCGCACTGGGCGGCGGACATCGCCGGGCCCTCGAGATAGCTCGCGGTGCCCGGCGCGATCTTGGCATCGACGAGCCCTTCGCGCGCGCCGAAGTCGTGCGCAACGCCAGCATCGACCACGGTGAGACCGAGGCCGTTGGCGCGCGCGAAGACGTTGATCGCGGCGCCGCCTTTGATGAAGTTCTCGACCATCTGCCAGGTCACCTCCTGCGGATAGGCCGAGATGCCGGCCCTGGCCGCGCCATGGTCGCCGGCGAAGACGACGATGTGCGGCTTCTCGAGCGTCGGCGCGAGCGAACCGCGCACGCGGCCAATCTGGAAGGCGAGGGCTTCGAGGCGACCGAGTGCCCCGAGGGGCTTGGTCTTCTGGTCGATGGCCTCGCGCAGCGCGGCGTCGAGGGAGGCGTCGGGAGCGGTGACAGGGCGTTGCATGACGGTGGGAACGTGCAAAAATCCGATTGTACCGATCGGCTGCTGCCGGCCGCCTTGCGGCCGGCAGCCGTGAAGGAAGAGGAACGGCCATGCGTATGCGGATACCAGGTGACGACTTTTGGGACGGACTTGCCGGCAGGCTGGCGAAGAACCGGCTGACGCGGCGCGACGCGCTGCGGCTCTTCGGCGCCGGCGTGGCGGCGACCGTGACGGCGCAGCTATCGGGCTGCGCGACCTCGCCGGTGGATGGCCGGAGCATCCTCGTCGGCATGAGCGAGGAGCAGGAGCGCCAGATCGATCAGCAGGTCGCGCCGCACCAGTTCTCGCAGGACATGGGCCCGGTGCAGGACGCCGCGGCCAACCGCTATGTCACCGAGGTCGGCACGGCCATGCAGCGCCACACGCACCGGCCGGACATGCCGTATTCGTACCGCGTGCTCAACGCCAATTACCTCAACGCCTACACGTTCCCCGGCGGGGCGATGGGCGTGACGCGCGGCATCCTCGTCGAGCTCGACAACGAGGCCCAGCTCGCGGCCCTGCTCGGCCACGAGATGGGCCATGTCAATGCCCGCCATGCGGCGCAGCGGCAGGGCCAGGGCCTGCTCGCGCAGGTGGCCGTGGCCGGGCTTCAGATTGCGACGGCGGATTCGCAATGGGGCGTGCTCGCCGGCATCGCCGGCCAGGTGGGCGCCAGCGCCCTGCTCGCTTCCTACTCGCGCAACAACGAGCGCGAAGCCGATGCGCTGGGCCAGGAGTACATGGTCCGCGCAGGCTATCCGGCCTCGGGCATGACCGAATTGCACGGTCTCTTGCTGCGCGAATCGAGGCACGAGCCGTCGCTGATCGAGACCATGTTTTCCACGCACCCGATGAGCGGCGAGCGCTACGAAACCGCCCGTTCCCTTTCCCAGGGCAAGTACGCCGCGAGCCTGAAGGCCAATCCCCGCCGCGAGCGCTTCATGGACCAGACGGCGAGCCTGCGCGCAATGAAGCCGACGATCGACGCCTGCAAGCAGGGCGAGTCGGCGCTGGCGAAGAAGGACCTGGCGCAGGCCACCGGCCATTTCCAGCACGCGCTCGCGCTCACGCCCCAGGATTACCCGGCCAACCTGCTCATGGCCAAATGCCTCACCGCGCAGGGCAGGAAAGAAGAGGCGCTGCGTTATGCCGAAGCCGCGCGCGCGGCCTATCCGCAGGAGGCTCAGGCGCACAAGCTCGCCGGCTCGCTCAAGCTGGCGATGCGCGATCCGGCCGGCGCCTTCGCCGCACTCGATCGCTACGACCGGCTCCTGCCGGGCGATCCCGGCGTCACCTTCCTCAAGGGCGTGAGCCTCGAGGCGGCCGGCGACCAGCGCAACGCGGCCGAGCATTACGCGCGCTTCGTTCGTTCGGGTGCCCAGGGCAAGCCTGCCGAATACGCGGTCTCGCGCCTGCGGGCATGGGGCTATGTGCGTTGATGCGGTGGAACGCCTTGCACGCCGATCGTGACCCTCGGCGTCTCAGTCGCCCTGAGCGGCCCGCGTTCGGCGATGCGGTGTTCGCCGGATGATCGATCTCGTCCTGGGTGGCGCCCGCTCGGGCAAGAGCGGCTACGCGCTGCGGCTCGCCGGGGCCGACGGGCGAGCCGTCACCTTCGTTGCCACCGCGCAGCCCTTCGATGCCGAAATGGCCGAGCGCATCGCGCGGCACCGCGAGGAGCGCCCCGCCGCGTGGAAGACCGTCGAGGCGCCGCTCGCGCTCGCCGAAGCGCTCGCGCGTGAGGCGGCGGAAGACCGCTGCCTGCTGGTCGACTGCCTGACGCTCTGGCTCTCGAACGTGCTGCTCGCAGATCGGCATGCCGAAATCGACCTTCTGCTCGACCTCCTGCCGCGGCTTTCCGGCCATGTCATCCTCGTCAGCAACGAGGTCGGCTGGGGCATCGTCCCGGAGAATGCGCTCGCGCGCAGGTTCCGCGACGAGCAGGGCCGGCTCAACCAGAAGGTGGCGGCGCTCGCCGACCGCGTCGTGCTCGTCGCCGCCGGTCTGCCGCTGGCCGTGAAGGGGTCGGACATCGGTGGACGCTGAGGCGATAACCGCCCCCTCACCGGTTCAAGCCCTCGGCGCGTGTTTGCGCAGCTTGCGCTGGAGCGTCCGGCGCTCCATGGACATCCGCCGCGCCGCCGCGGAAATGTTCCAGTTGCAGTCGAGCAGTGTGCGCTGCAGCGCTTCCCATTCGAGCTGCCGGAGCGTCATCGGCTCGCTCGGCGGCTCGGCGGGCGCGGTGCAGCGGCCCTCCAGGGCGGCGATGATCTGATCGAGGTCGGCCGGCTTGGCGAGGTAGTGCGTCGCGCCGAGACGGATCGCCTCGACCGCCGTGGCGATGCTGGCGTAGCCCGTGAGCAGCACGATGCGCATGCCGGGCACGAGGTCACGCAGCCGGCCAAGCAGGTAGAGGCCGTTCTTCGCCTGCGCTCCGAGCATCAGGTCGACGACCGCATGGCCGGGCAGGTGGCTGGCCGCCAGTTCGATCGCCGAATCGCTGTCGTCGGCGGGCAGCGCCCGCCAGCCGCGGCGGGTGAAACCGCGGCAGAGGACATCGCGGAAATTCTCATTGTCGTCGACGATCAGGCAGGTGGGACGGTTCATGCCGAACGCATGGTCACGGGATGAGCCATCTTAATTCGCCGGGCGTGGTGGTGGTCCATCGCGCGACGATATGTCGCACGCTACCGCCGGGTGGAATTGAGCGGCGTCAATGCGAACCGGCGACTTGCGGAGAACGTGGCCGCTCAGGCCGGCAGCGGCGCGCCGCCGAGCGCCGCCTCGACTGCATCGGCGAGGCGTTCCAGATCCGCCTCGCGCCGCGCGGCGAGATCGATGGGCGCGATGTCCCGCGCGCCCGCCCAGGCGAGCAGCGCGGCCAACGCCTCGGGGTGGTCGAAGAGCCCGTGGCAATAGCTGCCGAGGATTTGGCCGTCTTCGGAGAGAGCGCCGTCGCTGCGGCCGTCGTCGAGCACCACGGCCGGACGTGCGAGCGCCGGGCCGGTGGTGACGCCCATGTGGATTTCATAGCCGTGCATTGCCGCTGGCGTGTTACCACGGCTGAGTTTTGGCGAAAGACGGCCGCTGACGTTCCTCAGCTGCTTTTCTCGCGCGAGCGTCGTCTCGCAGTCGATGAGCCCCAGCCCCGCGACGCTGCCGGGCCGGCCTTCCACGCCCAGCGGATCGTGAAGCGCGGACCCCAGCATCTGGAAGCCGCCGCACAGGCCCATCACCTTGCCGCCATAGCGCAGGTGGCGACGGATGCCCGCTTCATGCCCCTGCGCGCGCAGCCAGGCGAGATCGGCCGCCACCGACTTCGAGCCCGGCAGCACGATCAGGTCGCAGGGCGGCAACGCCTGCCCCGGCCCGACCCAGCGGAAATCGACCGCAGGGTGCAAGCGCAGCGGATCGAGATCGTTGGCGTTCGAAATGCGCGGAAAGACGAGCGCCGCCACACGCAGCTTCGTCTCGCCCGCGCGCTCGACATGCCGCTCCAGCGCATCCTCGGCATCGAGGAAGAGGCCATGCAGATAGGGAACGACGCCGAGTACCGGCTTGCCGGTCTTTTCCGTGAGCCAGTCGAGCCCGGGCTGCAAGAGGCCGAGGTCGCCGCGGAACTTGTTGATCACCAGCCCCGTGACGCGCTGCCGCTCGCTCCCGCTCAAACAGGCGAGCGTGCCGACCATGTGGGCGAGCACGCCGCCACGGTCGATGTCGCCGACGAGCCACACCGGGATGTCCACCGCTTCGGCAAAGCCCATGTTGGCGATGTCGCGGTCCCTGAGGTTCACCTCGGCCGGGCTGCCCGCGCCTTCGACGACGATGAAGTCGAACTCGTCATGCAAGCGCCGCCAGGAATCGAGTACCGCCGCCAGCGCCACGCGCTTGTAGTCGTGATAGGCGCGCGCATCCAGGTCGGCCGCCACCTTGCCCTGCACGATCACCTGCGCGCGGCGATCGGAATTCGGCTTCAAGAGCACCGGGTTGAAGTCGATGCGCGGTTCGAGCCCCGCCGCCTGCGCCTGCAGCGCCTGCGCGCGGCCGATCTCGCCACCGTCGGCCGTCACCGCCGAATTGAGCGCCATGTTCTGCGGCTTGAACGGCGCGACCTTGACACCGCGCCGCGCGAGGATGCGACACAACGCCGCAACGAGCACGCTCTTGCCGGCGTCCGAGGTGCAGCCTTGTATCATCAGTGCCTTCATATGCCGGATTTTCTCACGCCGCCGCTCGTCGCCCTCGCCGCCGTCCTGCTTGATCGGCTCTTCGGCGAGCCGAAGCGGTTTCATCCGTTGGTCGGTTTCGGGCATTTGGCGGATTTTGTCGAGCGGCGCTTGCGCCGCGGCGCGCCGGGGCATGCCCTCGGCAACCGGCTGCGCGGGCTTTGGGGTTGGGCGCTGCTCGTCGCACCGCCGGTGGTGCTGGCGGTGTGGCTATCCCACCCGCTCGTCGATCTCGCGCTACTCTGGTTTGCTTTGGGCGCCAAGAGCCTCACCGAGCATGCCAAGGCGGTCGAAGAGCCGCTTGCCACCGGCGATCTCGCCACGGCGCGCGAGGCCGTCGCCCGCATCGTCAGCCGCGACACCGCGCATCTGGATGAGGCAGGCGTCGCCACCGCGGCGGTCGAATCGGTGCTGGAAAACGGCCACGATGCGGTGTTCGGCGCGCTCTTTTGGTTCTTCATCGCCGGCGGCGCCGGGGCGGTTCTCTTTCGGCTCGCCAACACGCTCGATGCGATGTGGGGCTACCGCGACGAGCGGCGGCGTTACTTCGGCTGGGCGGCAGCACGTCTCGACGATCTGTTGGGTTTCCTCCCGGCGCGGCTGACCGCTTTGACTTACGCGCTTTTGGGTAGCACACGCACGGCGCTTTCCTGCTGGCGTTTGCAAGCCCCTGCCTGGGCGAGCCCCAACGCCGGGCCGGTGATGGCTGCGGGCTGCGGCGCATTGAAAATCGGCGCGGGCGGTACGGCACGCTATCACGGCATCGACGAAGCGCGCCCGGCCTTGGGCTGTGGGCCGGCGCCGCAGGCGGCCGACATCCGCCGCGCGCTACGGCTGGTCGAACGGGGCCTGTGGCTGTGGCTGGCGGTCTTCTTCGTCTGGAGTCTTGCCCATGCTTGACCACGGCGGCCGCCTCCTCGCTGCCGCGCGGCGCTTCGGCATCCCGGCCGGGGACTGGCTGGATCTTTCGACCGGCATTGCGCCCTGGCCCTACCCGCTGCCTGCGCCGCCCCGGGAAGTCTGGCAGCGGCTGCCCGAGGAGAACGACGGCCTCGAAGAAGCGGTACGCGCCTACTACGGCGCCGAGGCGCTGCCCGTGCCCGGCAGCCAGTGGGCGATCGAGGCGATCCCGCGCCTCGTGCCGCCGGGCCGCGTGACAATGCCGTGGCCGATCTACGCCGAGCATCCGCGCGCCTGGGTCGATGCCGGCCACACGCGGGTCGGCTGGAACGAGGCGGCCGAGTACGCCGTGGTCTGCAACCCCATCAACCCGACGGGCGAGCGTTACGGCCGCGCCGAGCTGCTGGCGCTGGCCGGACGCGTGAGACTCCTTGTCGTCGATGAGGCCTTCATCGACGCCGAACCGGCCGAGACGCTCGCCGGCTGCGGGACGGACAACGTGATCGTGCTGCGCTCGCTGGGCAAGTTCTTCGGCCTGGCCGGTGTGCGCTTGGGCTTCGTGTTCGGCCCGCCCGAGTGGCTCGCGCGGCTGCGCGAACGGCTACCGCCCTGGGCGGTCTCGCATCCGGCACGCTGGGCGGCGAGACTCGCCCTGGCGGATCGCGGCTGGCAGCAGATGCAGCGCGAACGCCTGCTTGCCGCTTCCCGGCGCCTCGCCGTGAAACTCAGCCGTGGTAACACGCCAGCAGCGGGCTGTGCGCTGTTTTGCTACGTCGCCACGCTCCGGGCGGAGGCGCTCTGCGAACGCTTCGCCCGCCGCGGCATCCTCGTGCGCCGCTTCGACGATCCGCCCGCGCTACGCTTCGGTCTGCCGGGCGACGAGGCACAATGGCGCCGACTGGAAGACGCACTGAAAGACATCGGATGAAAATTCTGCTCTGGCTGTTCGCCCTCTTCGCCTGCGCCGCGCGCGCCGAGATCGTCCTCACCGACGATACGGGTGCTCCCGTGCGCCTGCCGGCACCGGCCGGCCGCATCGTCAGCCTCGCCCCGCACGTCACCGAGACACTCTTCGCCGCTGGCGCAGGCGGCAGAATCGTCGGCGCGGTCGAATACAGTGACCATCCCGAGGCGGCGAAGAAGATCTCGCGCATCGGCGGCTACTCGCGACTCGATCTCGAGGCGATCGCGGCAATGAAGCCCGATCTCGCCATCGGCTGGGCCTCCGGCAACAGCCCGGCGCACGTCGAGAAGCTGCGGCAGCTGGGCATTGCCGTCTTCCTCGTCCAGCCGCAGGGCATCGACGACGTCGCGGCCAACCTCGAGCGCTTTGGCGAACTCGCGGGCACGGCGGAGGTTGCGCGCCCGGCGGCAGCAGCATTCCGCGTCCGCCTCGCCGAGCTGCGCAGCCGCTACGCCGCCCGCCCGCCGGTACGCGTCTTCTACCAGGTCTGGAACCAGCCGCTGATGACCGTCGGCGGCGGCCAGATCATCTCCGACGTCATCAAGCTGTGCGGCGGCGAGAACGTCTTCGCCGATCTCAAGCCGCTCGCACCGAAGGTGACGGTGGAGGCGGTGCTCGCCGCCGACCCCGAAGCCGTCATCGCCTCGGGCATGGGCGAGGCGAGGCCGGAATGGCTCGATGAATGGAAGAAATGGCCGGGCCTCACGGCGGTGAAACGCGGCAACCTGTTCTTCATCCCGCCCGATCTGATCCAGCGCCCCACGCCGCGGCTCGCCGACGGTGCCGCGCGGCTGTGCGGACAGCTGGAGGCGGCGCGCAGCCGCCGGTGAGCTCACAGAAACAGGCGCGCTGCCGCCTCCGGATTCGACGGAAAGTAGACGTGCATGTAGCTCGCGGTGAGACGGCCAATACGCCAGACCGCCTCGCCGCCCTCGCCGGCGGGCTTCCTCGCCTGCGCGATGGGGACGAGCGACGTTTCGGCGGTCGAGTAATGGAAGGTATGGCCGCGCAAGGCGCCTTCTGGCAGCGCCGCCTCGAGCAACCCCAGGCTGGCGAGCCGTTTCTGCATGCGCGTACGTCCGGGCAGGAGGCCGAACAGCGCGTGCTCGCCACCGTCGGGATCGACGAGTGCTTCGAAGCAGGCCATCATGCCGCCGCATTCGGCGAGCACAGGCCTGCCCTGATCGACATGCGTCTGCAGCGACTTACGCATGGCATCGTTGGCGGCGATCCTTTGCGCATGCAATTCGGGATAGCCGCCCGGCAGCCAGACGGCATCGCAAGGCGGCAAGTCCGCATCGGCGAGCGGCGAGAAGAAGACGAGCCTGGCGCCCAGCCGCTCCAGGCATTCGAGATTGGCCGGGTAGAGGAAGCAGAAGGCTTCATCGCGGGCAATGGCGATCGTCCTGCCGTCGAGCAAGGGTTCCGGTGACGACGGTTCGGCCGCGGCGAATCCGACCGCTGGGGGCAAGTCGGCGGCCGGCGTTGTGGCAAGCCGGTCGGCGAGCCGGTCGAGCCGCACTTCGAGATCGGCGATCTCGGTGGCGGGCAGCAAGCCCAGATGCCGCTCGGGCAAGGCAATCTCCACGTTGCGGGCGAGATGCCCCGCCCACAAGATGTCCGCAGGCAGGCTGTCGCGGCAGAGCCTTGCATGGAAGTCGCTCCCCACGCGGTTGGCGAGCGCATGAGTAATGGGCGCGCCTTCCCCGTAATGCTTGAGCCCCCAGGCCACGGCGCCGAAGCTCGCGCCCATCGCGGCGGCATCGATGACGAGCAGGATCGGCAGGCCGAGCCTCCGCGCAAGCGCCGCGCCGGAAGGCTGCGAGTCGTAGAGCCCCATCACGCCCTCGACGAGGATCAGGTCGGCCTCCTGCGCCGCCCGCGCGAGCCGCCAGCGCGCATCCGCCTCGCCGCACATCGCCAGATCGATGTTCTCGCAGGGGTGTTCGCTCGCGATCGCGTGGATCTGCGGATCGAGGAAATCCGGCCCGCACTTGAAGACGCGCACGCGGCGGCCTAGCCGGGTGTGCAGGCGCGCCAGCGCCGCGACCACCGTGGTCTTGCCGTGGCCCGAGGCGGGCGCGGCGACGAGAAGCGCGGGGCAGGACGGCATCAGAACTCGATCCCCGGCATTGCCGGGATGCCAGCCTGGAACGCATGTTTGACGGGCCGCATCTCGGTGACCGTGTCGGCGGCGTCGATCAGTGCTTGCGGCGCTGCGCGGCCCGTGACGACGAGATGCTGCATGACGGGGCGCGCGCGGATCGCGGCGAGAACCTCGTCGAGCTCGAGCCAGCGGTATTTGAACGCATAGGTGAATTCGTCGAGGATCACCAGATCGACCTCGGGATCGGCGAGCGCCAGCCGCGCCACCGCCCAGGCATCCTGCGCGGCAGCGGCATCCTTTTCCGCATCCTGCGTCTCCCAGGTGAAGCCGGCGCCCTTCACATGCCAGCGCAGGTTCGGCTGGGCGCGGAAGAAGGCTTCCTCGCCCGTGGAGCGCCCGGAGCCGTTGGACGAGGGGCCCCGCGGCGCGGGGATCGGCCCCGTGGAGCGCGACTGCGGCTGTTCTGGCAGGGATCGGGAAAACACAGAGGCGCCGGCCTGGACGCCAACGTTGTCCTGCGTCCCCTCGCGACCGCGCCGGCTCTTGACGAACTGCACGACGACCGCGCGCAATCCATGCCCGAGCGCGCGGGCGAGCAGCCCGAACGCCGCCGTCGACTTGCCTTTGCCGTTGCCGGTGAAGAGCAGGAAGACGCCACGTGTCGTTGTCGCCGCCGCGATCCTTTCATCGATTACGGCCTTCTTGCGCCGCATGCGCTCGACATGATCCATGCTCACCCCGGAACGAAGAAGTTTTCCACCCGCCGAAGCACACAGCCGTAGAGATCGGAGAGCACCTCCTCGCGCAGCACCTGTTGCGCCGGGCCGATGCGATGGCGCGAATCGCCGTAGAGCAGCAGCGCCTGATCGCAGAAGCGCAGCGCGAGATTCGGGTCATGCAGTACCATCGCCACCGCCGCGCCTTCCTCGCGCGCGAGCCTCGAAAACAGCGCAAGCACGGCGAGCTGGTGGTTGAGGTCGAGATGTGCGAGCGGTTCGTCCAAGAGATAGAGCTTCGGTCGCTGCGCGAGCAGCATGGCGATTCTCACGCGCTGGTATTCGCCGCCGGAGAGCGTGTGGATCTCGCGCTCCTCGAAGCCGGATAGCCCGACCTCGGCGAGCGCGGCGCGTGCGATGCCGATGTCCTCGTCCGATTCCCACGCCCAGCGCGGTAGATGCGGATGGCGTCCGATCAGCACCGTCTCGAGCACGGTGCTGGCAAATGGATCCCCACTGTCCTGCCCCAGCCAGCCTCGGCGTTTCGCGGCTTCGCGCGGCCCGAGTTCTGCATAACTCCGGCCATCGAGATTTAGCGTGCCAGCGTCGGCGTCGCGCAGGCCGGCGAGCGTGGCGAGCAGTGTGCTCTTGCCCGCGCCATTCCTGCCCAGGATCGCCAGCCGCCCGCCCGCCGGCAAGCGCAAATCGAGCGAGAGACAGACCTTGTGCAGGCCGACGCTGACGGCAAGCGTTTCCGCCGCGAGGATCATGTCCGCCCCCTGGAGAGCAGATACAGGAACACCGGCACGCCGATCAGGGCCGTGAGCACGCCCACCGGCAGCTGCAGCGGCGCCACCAGGGTGCGCGCCGCCGTGTCGGCGAGCACGAGGAGACTGCCGCCGGCGAGCATCGCGGCGGGGAGCAACAGGCGCTGATCGTTGCCCATCCTGGGCCCGATCGCGAGCCGCACGAGATGGGGCACGATGAGCCCGACGAAGCCGATCGAGCCGGCCGTGGTCACCGCACCGGCGGTGGCGAGCGAAGCGACGAAATAGACGAGAAGTCTGAGCCGCGGCACGGAGACACCGAGCGCGGCGGCGGTTTCGGCGCCACGGGCGAGGAGGTTCAGCTCGCGCGCGAAAGGCAGCGCGATCAGGAACGCCGCCGCCAGCAGCGCGAGCGCCAGGCCCGGTGCGCTGGTCTGCGACAGATCGCCCATCAGCCAGAAGAGCATGCCGTGGATCTTCTGCTCTGGCGCGAGGGTGAGGATCAACGCGACGACGGCGCCGCAACCGGCGGCGACCACGACGCCGGTGAGGAGCAAACGCGTCTGCGTCCAGCCGCCCACGCCGTGCGCGAGTCCGAAAACCAGCAGCATCGCGGCGAGCGCCCCGAGGAAGGCGAGGCCGGAAATGAAAATGCCCGTCAGGCCCACGAGCATCGCGACGAGCGCCCCGACGCCCGCGCCGCCCGAGATGCCGAGCACATAGGGATCGGCGAGCGGGTTTCTCAAGAGCACCTGCATCAAGGCGCCCGCCAGTGCCAGCAGGCCGCCGACGGCAAAGCCGGCCGCCGTGCGCGGCAGACGCAGGTCGCGCACGATCGCCGCCTGCGGCGGGTCACCGCGCCTGAGTGCGGCGAGCCCGGCTGCGAGGGGCACGGCGGTGCTGGCCGCCGCCAGCGCGACGAGAAGGCCCGCGACCGCCAGGAGGCCGGTCAGCGACAGCACACACAGCGCGTCGCGGAGGGCGCGCATGTCACGACAGCGACGGCTAGTGGAGTGGAACACCAGCGGTGGGGGGGGAGGCGCTGGGCGCCGGGTGAGGGAAGGCGGGCAAG
>CAZGYD010000179.1:0-23131 GCA_964530115.1 uncultured Rhodocyclaceae bacterium
GCATACCCTTTCCACCCCTCACGGTCTGGGGCTGGCCATCGGCGGTGCGTGGCACCAGGACGCCAGCCCGAACCGCCTGATGCTGTCCGTACCCCCCCGCAAACGCGCCTGGTTCGCCGGACGCCGGGCCAACGCTTCCGCTCCGCCGGTCATTCATGCGCCGCTGACACGCCAATGACCAATCTGGATTGAAGGGCCCGGCGGCCGCACCCCGCCACGGGGTCGATGGCGCCCCTGTTCCTGCCGGCCTGCGTCGCGTCGTGACCCCCCCTCTCGCCGCCCGCGTGTCCCTCTGCCTCATCAGTCGCACAGACGACCACGCGCTCACCCGCAACATCACCTGCTCGCTCGCCCTCGCGCGGTACGTCGGCAGCGCGCCTGCCGCGTCCTCCACCGCCCGAGCCGACAGGGCGCCCTACGCCTCGAAGCAGGCCGGCAGGACCCGCGTCTCCATCGATCCCGTGGCCTGCTGCGGCGGCCGCGCCCTCCAAATCACCGGGATCTCGGCGGCGCGACGCTTGAGTTCCTCGCGGACCTCGCGCCAATCGGGGAACAGCGCCGCCACCACGGCCCAGAAGCGCGGCCCATGGTTCATTTCCACGAGGTGGGCGAGCTCGTGGGCGATCACGTAATCGCCGAAACACGACGGCAGATGCACGAGCCGCCAGTTGAGCCGGATGCCCGTGAGCGTCGAGCAGCTGCCCCAGCGGGTGCGCACGGACGAGAGCCGGAACGCGGGCGCGGGGCGTCCCATGATGCCCGCGTAATGACCGAGCCTGACCGAAAAGTGTTCGAGCGCCCGCCGCTGCAGGCCGCGGCGGGCAAGCGGGGCGAGATCGGCGTCGTCCCGCGCGGCGAGCACCAGCGTGTCGTCGCGCCAGAGCACGCGGTTCGGGCCCCCGACCACACGCACGGTGGCTTCACCGCCCAGCACGGGCAGCGTCACGCCGTCGGCGATGCGGAGGTGATGCCGGCGAGAATGCGCCGCATATTCGTCGAGTTTCTCGAGGATCCAGTCGCCGTGCTGCCTGAGAAAATCCTCGATCGCGGCGAAACTCAGCCGCGGTGGCGCGCCGACGCGAACGCCACGTTCGTCGATGCGGACGGACAGCCGCCGGCCGGCGGCCTGTCGGAGCTCGTAGGGCACGATCCGGGCGCCGAGGAGCACGTGGCGGAGCCGGCCGGCGGGCGGCCGCATCGGCGGGGCGAAAAGCGGCAACTGCTCGAACAGGCTCACGCAGCGGCTGTCGGGCGCTTCGCGTCGGCGCTGCGACGCGGCTGATGCGGTCGGCCTCCGCCGAACAGGTCCGGCATCGCGGTGGCGGGCGGCAACGCCGCCACGGCCCGCCGGATCACCTCGGCGATGATGCTTCGCGGCTGCTCGATCAGCCGCCAATGGCAACGCAGGATGCCGCGGTCGTCGGCCTCGGCCCAGCCGCCGCGCGCCGAGAACGACAGGGTGACGGAGGGCGCGGGACGGCCCAAGACAGAGGCGGCGCACCTCACCTGCTCCGCGATGACGGCCAGCGCCTGCCTGCGCAGCCAGCTTTCGGCAGCATCCCGGATCTGCCGCTCGGTCGAGCCGGGCGGCAGCGGCAAATGGAGCTCGCCGCCTTCGAGGACCGTTTCCCGGCGATCCGTGCCCAGCCTGAGGATCAGCGAACCGCCGAGGAAGGCGATCCGCGCGCCATCGCACCAGCGGGCGCCGGGGTCGGCTGCCGCCGTGTCAAGTCCGAGCGGCAGCTGGGGCTGGCGATTCCTCGTGGCCATAGAGGTGGGGGCTGATGCGCCGCATCTCGTCTTCGATCCAGGCTTCGGCGCGGGCATTGATATCTTCCGCCGACAGCCCCGCGGGGTCAATCGCCGGCCCGATGCTGACCGTGACCGTGCCCGGCCGCTTGAGAAAGGCCTGGCGTCCCCAGCATTCGCCGGAATTGAGCGCCACCGGCACGGCCGGTGCGCCCGCCTTCACGGCGAGGAAGGCGCCGCCGATCTTGTAGCGCAGGCGCCGGCCCGGGGCCACCCGGGTGCCTTCGGGGAAGATGATGATCGAATAGCCTTCGGCCAAGCGCGCCCTCCCGCGCGTGACCACCTGGTTGAGCGCCTCCTTGCCCGCGCCGCGGTCGATGGCGACGAAGGGCATCAGCCACAACCCCCAGCCGAAGAACGGCAACCAGTGCAGTTCCTTCTTGTATACGAACGCGGTCCGCTCGAAGATGCGCTGGAGGACGATGGTCTCCCAGGCCGACTGGTGCTTGCTGAGGATCACGCACGGCACCCGGGGGATGTTCTCCGCGCCGATGA
Source organism: uncultured Rhodocyclaceae bacterium (assembly GCA_964530115.1). Classification (GTDB taxonomy): domain Bacteria; phylum Pseudomonadota; class Gammaproteobacteria; order Burkholderiales; family Rhodocyclaceae; genus Fen-999. Next base: position 2,305 of record CAZGYD010000179.1, read on the forward strand.
CGCGGTGACGGATGCCGAGCACGTGCCGGATCAACCAGATCGCGGCATCGACCCAGATCATCGAGAAGCGCCGCAACTGCCGTTTCGGCAGCCAGGCGAGGAGCAGCAGCACGATGATGAACGGCGGCGTCATCGCCGTCATGATCACGAGAAAAGTCAGGGAGCGCAGGAAGATCATGAGGTGAGCCGGGCCACCGCGGCAGCGAGATCGGCAAAGACCAGCGTATCCGGCGGCAAGTTGGGATCGGCCTGCGTCTTTTTCCCTTTGCCGGTGAGCACCAGCATCGGCTGCGCCCCCACCGCCGCGGCGGCCTGGAGATCGCGCAGGGAATCGCCGATCGCCGGTACGCCGTGCAGATCGGCGTTGTAGCGGATGGCGATCTCCTCGAACATGCCGGGCTTCGGCTTGCGGCAGCCGCAATTGTCGGCGTTGGTGTGCGGGCAGAAGAACACGGCGTCGATGCGGCCGCCGGCCTGGGCCGCGGCGCGGATCATCTTGTCGTGGATGGCATTCAGGGTATCCATGACGAACAGGCCGCGGCCGATGCCGGACTGGTTGGTCGCCACGACGACGCGATAGCCCCATTGCGTGAGCCGGGCGATGGCTTCCAGGCTGCCGGGGATCGGCCGCCATTCGTCGGGCGACTTGATGTACTGGTCCGAGTCGTAGTTGATGACGCCGTCGCGGTCGAGGATGACGAGCTTCATGCCGAGAGCTTCGAAAGATCGGCCACGCGGTTCATGGCCTGATGCAGGATGGCGAGCAGACCCAGGCGGTTGGCACGCAAGGCCTCGTCTTCGACATTGACCATGACGTGATCGAAGAAGGCGTCGACCGGCGCCTTGAGTGCCGCGAGCGCCGCGAGCGAGGCCGTGTAGTCGCCGCGCCCGAAGGCGGCGTCGGCCTTCGGCTTCACCTCGGCGAGCGCCGCATGGAGCGCGATCTCGGCCGGCTCCTCGAGCAGCGCGGCGTCGGTCTCCGCTTCGACGCGGCCGTCGGCCTTCTTGAGGATGTTGCCGACGCGCTTGTTGGCGGCCGCGAGGCTCGCCGCCTCGGGCAGCTCGGCAAAGGCGCGCACGGCGGCGAGGCGCCTGGGCACCTCGGCGAGGCGCTCCGGCCGCAGGCCGAGCACGGCATCGACTTCGAGCGCCGAGTAGCCCTGTTCGCGCAGCAGACCGGCGAGCCGTTCGTAGATGAATTCCGCGAGCTCGTCGGCGAGCTTCGTCTCGCCCGGCCGCGCCGCCTCGAACAGCCAGCCGAGATCGAGCGGCAGATCGCGCTCGACGAGCATGCGGATCACGCCGAGCGCGTGCCGACGCAGGGCGAAGGGATCCTTGTCGCCGGTCGGCTTTTCGCCGATGCCGAAGAGATCGGCGAGCGTGGTCAGCTTGTCGGCGAGCGCGACGCACAGGCCGACCGGGCCGCGCGGCAGCCCGTCGCCGGCGAAGCGCGGCTTGTAGTGATCCTCGATGGCGTCGGCGATCTCGGCCAGCAAGCCGTCATAGAGCGCGTAGTAGCGGCCCATGACGCCCTGGAGCTCGGGAAACTCGCCGACCATGTCGGTGAGCAGATCCGCCTTCGACAGCAGGGCGGCCTGGTCGGCCTGGCGCGCAAGCGCCTCGCCGCCCAGCCGCTGGCCGATCGCGCTGGCGAGCGCCGCGACACGCTGGGCGCGCTCGCCCTGGCTGCCGAGCCGGTTGTGATAGACGACCTTGGCGAGTCCCGGGATGCGGTCGGCGAGCGACTTTTTCCGGTCCTGGTCGTAGAAGAAGCGGGCATCGGCGAGCCGCGGCCTGACGACACGCTCGTTGCCGGCGATCACCGCGGAGGGATCCCCGGGCGTGATGTTGGAGACGACGAGGAACTTGTAGGTCAGCCGGCCGTCGGCATCGAGCAGCGGGAAGTACTTCTGGTTCGCCTTCATCGTCAGGATCAGGCATTCCTGCGGCACCTCGAGGAATTCCTTCTCGAACTGGCACAGGAGCACGTTGGGCCGCTCGACCAGCGCGGTGACCTCGTCGAGCAGCGCATCGTCCTCGACGGGCGCGAGCCCTTCCCGGCCGGCGTGTTGCCGCAGCTGAGTTTCGATTTCTGCGCGACGCCGGGCGAAACCGGCGATCACGGCGCCCTCGGCGCGCATCTGCTCCGCATAGCTGTCGGCGTCGCGGATCACGACGGGGTTGGCCTTCGCCTCGAAGCGGTGGCCCTGCGTCTCGCGGCCTGCGTCGAGGCCGAGCGCGGAGACCGGAACCACCTCGGCGCCGTGGAGGGCGACGAGGCGGTGCGCGGGACGCACGAAGCGCACGGAAGTCCAGCCGTCCTGCAACTGGTAGGTCATCACTTTCGGGATCGGCAGCGACGCGATCGCCGCATCGAGCGCGGTCTGGAGGCCGGCGGCGAGCGTCACGCCGGGGACCACGCTGTCGAGAAACAGCGCTTCGGCCTTGCCGTCCATCGCCCGCTTGAGCTCAGGCACCACGGCGGCATCGGCGCCCAGGGCGGCGAGCTTCTTCAGCAGTGCCGGCGTCGGCTTGCCATCGGCATCGAGGGCGACGGCGACCGGCATGAGCTTCTGCCGCACAGGCCGGTCGGCGGCCTTCGCCGCCACGGCCGTGACATGGGCCGCCAGCCGTCGCGGCGAGGCGAAGGGCGTGACGACGGAGGTTTCCTCGGCGAGCCCCTGGGACTTCAGTCCCGCGGCCAGCGTCGAGGCAAAGGATTCGCCCAGTCGTTTCAGCGCCTTGGGCGGCAGTTCCTCGACGAAGAGTTCGACGAGCAGATTCTTCCTGTCCATCACGCCACCCTCTTCTCACCGAGCCTGGCCAGCGCTTCTTCGGCCCACGCCTTCGGCGCCATCGGGAAGCCGAGCCGGGCACGGCTGTCGACATAGCTTTGCGCCACGCTCCGCGCGAGGTTGCGAATGCGGCCGATGTAGGCCGCCCGCTCGGTCACCGAGATGGCGCCGCGCGCGTCGAGCAGGTTGAAGGTGTGCGCGGCCTTGAGCACCTGCTCGTAAGCCGGCAATGCCAGCTTCTGTTCCATCAGGTGCTTCGCCTGCCGCTCGTGGGCGGAGAATGCCTGCAGGAGGAAATCGACGTCGGAATGCTCGAAGTTGTAGGCGCTCTGCTCGACCTCGTTCTGGTGGAAGACGTCGCCGTAGCTGAGGCCCGGCGCATAGACGAGATCGAAGACGTTCTCGACGCCCTGAAGGTACATGGCCAGCCGCTCGAGGCCGTAGGTGATCTCGCCGGTGATCGGTTTGCAGTCCAGTCCGCCGACCTGCTGGAAGTAGGTGAACTGGGTGATCTCCATGCCGTTCATCCAGACTTCCCAGCCCAGTCCCCAGGCGCCCAGCGTCGGGTTCTCCCAGTCGTCCTCGACGAAGCGCACGTCGTTCTTCTTCAGATCGAAGCCGAGCGCCTCGAGCGAACCGAGATAGAGCTCGAGGATGTTTTCCGGTGCCGGCTTCAGCACTACCTGGTACTGGTAGTAGTGTTGGAGGCGGTTGGGATTCTCGCCATAGCGGCCGTCCTTCGGCCGCCGCGAGGGCTGGACGTAGGCGGCTTTCCAGGGCTCGGGCCCCAGCGCGCGCAGGAAGGTCGCCGTGTGCGAAGTGCCGGCGCCCACCTCCATGTCGTAGGGCTGCAGGAGCGCGCAGCCCTGCCGGTCCCAGAACGCCTGCAGGCGCAGGATGAGTTCCTGAAACGTCGGTTTGTCAGCCATCGGGAAACCCGCGTCGATCGCAAAACGCGGATTTTACCGGGCTTCCCGTCATTTCATGAGTTCGATGCGCTCGCCCTTCGCCCGCCGCGCCGCGGCGCGGGCCTCGATGAAGCGCTGGAACAGCGGCTGTTCCCGGTAGGCGCCCGAGGCGACGTAATCGAGCGACGAAGCGAGATGGAAAGGCCGCAGATAGCCCTCGATGCGGAATACCTCCTTGCCCGCGGAATCGAGGAAGAGGAAGCTCGGCGTGTAGAAGATGCCGATGCTGCGCGCCCAGTCCCGGCCCGGCAGTGTCTTGCCCCCCGGCGTCTGCACCGGCGCGCGCGAGGCCATGTCGATGCGGGCGACGTCGAACCTGGCCAGCAGCTCCTTCACCTCGGCGCGCGTGAAGCCTTCGCGGTGCATCTCGTCGCAGGCCGCGCACTCCTTCTGCTCGAAGAGCACGATCATCGGCCGGCCATTGCGCTTCAGGGTTTCGGCGAGCTTCAGGGGTTCCGGCAGCAGCCAGGGCGCGTCGTTGAGCCTCGGCGCGGCCGGCTCGCGCGCGTGTTTCGCCAGGTAATCGGCGAAATTCTGTTTCTTTTCCAGACGCCTGCCGGCGTAGTCGAGCGCCGCCTCGAACTTGTGCGGCTGGAGGTAGCCGTTGAGCCGCAGCGCGACGCCGCCCTGCTCGTCGAACATCACCACGGTCGGCGTGAATTGCACCTTCATCGCCCGGGCGAATTCCTTTTCCGGCATCGTTTGCCCGGCGAGATCCGTGACTTCGCGGTCGCCCCAGATGTTGATGGCGATGACGTCGAAGTGTCGGCGCGTCTTGTCGACGATCGCCTTCTGGCCGAAGTTGTCGGCGAGCAGCTTGGCGCAGTAAGGGCAGCCGTCCTGGTGGAAGTAGAGCATCAGGCGTCGGCCGGCCTTTCTGGCCTCGGCGATGTCTTCCCGGATGTCGAGGAAGGATTCCTTGAACCAGGACGGGAAGTCTTCTTCGGCGGCAAACGCCGCCGAAGCCATCACCCCGACGAGCCAGAGCGCCAACAGCCGAATCATCCGCCGCATGTCTTTCCTCCCCGTTTGCATTGCCCCGCCGTCAGAGGGCGAATTCGGCATCGAAGGGCTCGCGCCCCTTGACCACTGGCAGCGTCATCGTCCGGTCCCAGTCGCCCCAGCCGCCGTTATAGACGCGCACGTCCCGATAGCCGAGCGATTTCAGCTGCAGCCAGGCCAGCGTCGAGCGGAAGCCGTCGTGGCAATAGGTGATCACCGCCGCCTCCTTCGGCACCTGCCGGTAGAGCGCCGCCAGATCTTCCGGGGACTTCCACTGCTGCGACTGCCCCTCGACGCCGGCGAGGCTGACGATGTTGATCGCGCCGGGAATGTGGCCGCCTTGCACCGAGTGGCGGATCTGGCTGCCATCGTACATTTCCGCGGGCCGGGCATCGATCAGCACGATCTTGGGATCGCGCTCGGCCACCACGCGCCGGTAGACCTCCGGCCACGCTACCAGTCGCGTCGTATCGGGCGCCTTCAGCGTCACCCGGCCGGGCTTCCTCGGCGGCGTCGCAACCCTGGTCAGTTCATTGAAGCCGCTCCAGCCGACGACACCGCCATCGAGGAGTTTCACGCGCTTCATGTCGAAGCCATAGAGATCGAGCAGGAACAGCAGACGCGAGGCCAGTGCGGTCGAGGAATCGTCATAGACGACAATGATCGAATCGTCATTCACGCCCCAGCGCCGCAGTGTCGCCTGGAAGGCTCCGCGCGAAGGGAATTTCATGATCGGCAGGCCGTCGTTGTCGCCGAGATCGGCGAAGCGCTGCACCTGGATCGCTCCCGGGATGTGGCCGACGGTGGAATGACGGTGGGGGTGGTAGCGCACCTCGAGCAGGACCAGCTTGGGATCGTCGAGCCTGGCCGCCAGCCACTCGGCGTCGATCAGAAACTCGGGGCGTCCGGCCGCCTGGCCGGCCGTACCCGCCCCCGCGACAAGCAGCAACATCAGCAACGCGAATACCCTCGCCACGGGAACGTCCTCCTCTGCTCGTTTGCCGGCGGCACCCGCTCCGTTGCCGGCACGGGCACCCCTGCCCTGCCGGACGGCTCGTCCGGCACGCTGGGTATTGGACGGAAAAGACGCTGGGAATATTCCACGCCGGGCACGCCACGTCGCCCGGCGCCCGGAAATCCGCGTCCGGCGAAGCGGCGCGGAGGCTAGCCCTTCAGCCGCGCGCCCGCGGCGTCGGTCACGGAGACGGTCACAGGAAAGCCGCCGCGCACGCTCTGGGTGACAACGCAGAAGTCCTCGAACTGTTCGAGCGCGCGGTCGAGGTGCTGGAGGGTCTCCGCCGCCACGCCGAGGCGGATGTCCACGCCCACCTCGCCGATGCGCAACCGCCCCTTCTCGTTGCGCGCCAGCCGCCCGGTCACGGTGGCGGTGATCCTGCCCGTCTCATTCTTGAACTTGCGCAAGGCGAAGAGCAGGCTCGCCATCAAACAGTTGGCGACCGCGGCGGCGAGCAGCCGCGAGGGGTTGGGGCCGGCGCCCTTGCCGAGTGGCGGCGGCTCGTCGGTGAGCAGCACCGGCAGATCTTCGCCGAAGCGGACCAGGAACGCGTAGTCTTCCTGCTGCTCGAGGGTGAAGGTGAATCCGGAGGGTTCGCTCATGGGGGTCCTTCCCAAACTCAGTCGTGGTAATACGCCAGCCGGGCGCGCAAGGCTTCGATTTCCTCTTCCAGGTCGGCGACCAGCGCCGCCAGTTCCGGCACGGCATCGAAATCGCGTTCGAGCGCACGGATGCGCCGGGCGCGGCGCACCACGGCGGCCGGAAGCCGCCAGACGCCGGCGGAGCATTCGGCCTGCGCGAACAACCCGGCCTCGAGCCGGGCGACGAGCCACTGCGGTTCGACGGCGCAGGCGGCGGCCACCTCCTCGATCGTCAGCCGCGCATCGTCGATCAGGGTGGCGATCAGCACGTCGTCGTTCATGAGGGCTTCCTCGGGTCGAAGGCGAATTCGCGGGCCATCGTCTCGTAGAGCTCGCGGGCGCGGGGCGTGTCCGCGGGCGGGACGACGATGACGAGATCGAGCAGCAGGTCGCCCGGCGGCTCGGAGGGCAGGCCCTTGCCGCGCACGCGCAACTGCTGGCCGCCGCGGGCGCCGGGCGGAATGCGCACCTTGAGCGGACCCGCCGGCGTATCGACGGGCACGATCGCGCCGAGCGCCGCCTCCCAGGGCGCGAGGGGGAGGGCCATGACGACGTCCCGGCCCTCGGCGCGCAGCCGTGGATCGGCGCGGAAATGGACCTCGAGCAACAGGTCGCCCGGTGGCCCGCCGGCGAATCCCGGCGACCCCTGGCCGGCCAGCCGGATGATCTGGCCCGCGCGCACGCCGCGCGGGATCTTGACGTTCAGCGTGCGCTCGTCGAGCGTCAGCCGGCCGCGCTCGTCCAGGCGCGGCACGCGCAGCGTGATCTGGCGCGTCGCCCCGGTGAAGCTGTCGGCGATGTCGAGGATCACCTTGGCGTGATGGTCCTCGCCGCGGGCACGCGCCCGGGCATGGTCGCGAAAGCCGTGTCCGCCGCCGAAGCCGCCGAAGAGTTCGGCGAAGAAGTCCGAGAAATCCGCCGCCTCGTCAGCCGAGAAACCCCGCCCGGAAAACTCGAAGCCGGCGTCCCAATCGGGCGGCGGCCGGAACTCCTGGCCGGCGCGGTAACCCTGACGGAGCCGGTCGTAGGCCGCGCGCTTCTCCGGATCGGAAAGCACGGCGTTGGCCTCGTTGATCTCCTTCATCCGCGCTTCGGCGTCCGGCTCCTTCGAGACATCGGGGTGGTACTTGCGCGCCAGCCTGCGGAAGGCCTTGCGGATCTCATCCTGCGTCGCCCCGGGCGCGACGCCGAGCACGCCGTAGTAGTCCTTGAATTCCATGGAACGGATTTTGGGGCGGCCGCGGCGAACGTCAAGCGGAGGGTGGCCGGCGCCTCACAGCACGGCGTTGAATACGTAGCCCACGAGCAGGATGCCCGCCGCGACGACAGCGACGAAGGTGGCGATCAGGCGCGGCTTCAGGACCTTGCGCAGGATGATCATCTCCGGCGCGGAGAGAGCGATCACCGCCATCATGAACGCGAGCACGGTGCCGAGCGACGCACCCTTGCCGATCAGCGCCTCGACGACCGGAAGGATGCCGGCGGCGTTGGTGTACATCGGCACGCCGAGCAGCACGGCGGCGGGCACCGACCACCACGGCGCGTCCCGGCCCATGATCGAGGCCATGAAATCCTGCGGCACGTAGCCGTGGATGCCGGCGCCGAGCGCGATGCCGGCGAGAATGTAGGGCCAGACCTTGCCGACGATCGTCCGGACGTGATCCGCGCCCGCCTGAAATCGCTCGACCCAGTTCATGTCGACGCCATTGACGGCCTGCGCCTCGCCGGCATGGATGGCGCGCACCCAGTCCTCGAGATGACGCTCCATCTCCAGCTTGCCGATGACGAAGCCGGCGACGATGGCCACGGCCAGGCCGAGACCGAGGTACATCGCCGCCACTTTCCAGCCGAACATGCCGAACAGCAGTGCCAGCGCCACCTCATTGACCATCGGCGCGGAGATCAGGAAGGAGAAGGTGACGCCCATCGGCACGCCGGCCGAGAGGAAGCCGATGAACAGCGGTACCGCCGAGCAGGAGCAGAAGGGCGTGACGATGCCCAGACTGGCCGCGAGCACGTTGCCGACGCCGACCCGCCTGCCGGAGAGCAGGGCGCGGGTACGCTCCGGCGAGAAGAAGGTCTGGATCACGCCCATGACGAAAACGACGCCGACCAGAAGCAGCAGCACCTTGGGCGTGTCGTAGACGAAGAAATGCACGGCCTCGGCGAAATGCGTGCCGCGTTCGAGGCCGGCGGCCCCGACGACGAGATCGGCAAAGGGGGCAAGCAGGCTGTAGGCGGCGATCCAGGCCGCGGCCGCCATGGCGAGAAACGCCAGCCAGCCCGTGAAACTCAGCCGTCGTAAGACGCCGGCGGTGGAGGTTCCATTCATTCGCCGCCCTTTCAGCCGGCCAGCCAGCCGTCGATCTTCTCGCGGCTCGGGATGCCGCCGGCATGCACCACCCTGCCGTCGACGACGACACCCGGCGTACTCATCACGCCGTAGCTCATGATCTCCTTGAGATCTTCGACCTTTTCGAGCCGGACCGGCACGCCTCGGGCGGCGGCGATCTCCTCGATCAGCGCGTAGGTGGTCTTGCAGTTGGCACAGCCGGTGCCGAGAACTTTGATGATTTTCATTTCATTGCTCCTCGATGAATCGGTTTCCCCGCAGCAGCGGCGCCCAGCCCAGTGGCTCCGCCTGGAAAGTCGCATGATCGATGCCGTGCTCCGCCGCGATACGGCGCAAGCCTTCGAGGGTCGCCGGCCAGCCGGCCATCTCGCCCACGCGCACGTGCGCCGTCAGCGCCAGCCGTTCGCCGGACAACGACCAGACATGCAGGTCATGCACATCGGCGACCCCCGGCACGGCGGCCAGTTCGCGGCCGAGTACGGCCAGGTCGATCGCGAACGGCACGCCGTCGAGCAGCGCGTGCAAGGCATCGCGCAGCAGGCGCAGGCTCGCGGCGAGCACGAGGCCGCCGATGAGCAGCGACAACAGGGGATCGATCGGCGTCCAGCCGGTCGCCCAGACGACGACGCCGGCGGCGATCGCCGCCACCGAACCGAGGGCGTCGCCGAGCACGTGCAGGAAGGCGCCCCGGACGTTGAGATTCTCCTGGCCGCGCGAAAGCAGCCAGGCGACGAACAGGTTGACGGCCAGGCCGAGGATGGCGACCGTGCTCACCAACGCGCCGTCGATCGCCCGCGGAGAAACGAAGCGCGACCAGGCCTCGAAGCCGATGCCGAAGACCACGGCCAGCATCGCCAGCGCATTGACGAGCGCCGCGAGGAGCTCGACGCGGCCCAGGCCGTAGCTGTGCCTCGGTGACGGCGGGCGCGCGGCGGCCCAAGCGGCGATGAGCGCCAGGCCGAGCGCGGCACCATCGGTGAACATGTGGCCGGCATCGGCGAGCAGGGCCAGCGAACCGCCGCGCCAGCCGGCGAGCGCCTCGACGAGGGCGAAAGCCCAGGTCAGCAGGAGCGCGACGAGCAGCCGGCGGGATGTCCGGGAAGCGGCGCCCACGGCAAAGTGGTCATGCCCGGCGATGCCCATCGCGCTCACGAACCGAGCCTCAGGATGCGCCGCGCACCGTTGAGCACGACGAATCCGATCACGGCGCCGATGATCAGGTCAGGCAGATTCGAGCCGGACCACGCGACGAGGGCGCCGGCAACGATCACCCCGAGGTTCGCCAGCACGTCGTTGGTCGAGAAGATCCAGCTCGCCTTCATGTGCGCGCCACCATCGCGGTGGCGCGCCAGCAGGGCGAGACACGTGACGTTGGCCGCCAGTGCCAGCGACGCGATGGCGATCATTGGCGGCGGCTCGGGTTCGCTGCCGAACACGGCGCGCCGCGCCACCTCGGCGAGCGCGCCGAGGGCGAGCGCCAGCTGGAACCAGCCCGACAGACGCGCCGCCCGGGCCTGATGGCGGACATCCCGGCCGACCGCGTAAAGCGCGAGGCCGTAGACCGCGGCATCGGCGAACATGTCGAGCGAATCGGCGATGAGGCCCGTCGATTCGGCGAGCCAGCCGGCGACGATCTCGACGAAGAACATCACGGCATTGATGCCGAGCAGCAAGCGCAGCGTCTTCGCTTCCGCCCTGGCCGCGGCCGCCGCGCAGCCGCAGCCGGCAGCACTGCAGTCAGCCATTCACCCAACCCCTCCGCTCATACCAGCCCTTCGTCGAATTGACGACCTTGACCACCAGCAGCATCACCGGCACCTCGATCAGCACGCCGACCACGGTGGCCAGTGCCGCACCCGACTCGAAACCGAACAGGCTGATGGCGGCGGCCACCGCCAGCTCGAAGAAGTTGGAGGCGCCGATCAGCGCCGAGGGGCAGGCGACCTCATGCTTCTCGCCGACGGCGCGATTGAGCCAGTAGGCGAGCGCCGAATTGAAGAAGACCTGGATCAGGATGGGCACGGCGAGCAGAGCGATGACCAACGGCTGGTCGATGATGGCCTTGCCCTGGAAGGCGAACAGCAGCACCAGCGTGGCGAGCAGCGCCGCGATCGACCACGGGCCGATCTTCGCCATGGCGGCGTCGAAATGGGCCTGCCCCTTGGCCAGCAGGGACCTGCGCCAGGCCTGCGCCAGCGCCAGCGGGATGACGATGTAGAGCACGACCGACGTGACCAAGGTGTCCCAAGGCACGGTGATCGCCGAGATGCCGAGCAGCAGGCCGACGATGGGCGCGAAGGCGAAGACCATGATCGTGTCGTTCAGGGCCACCTGCGAGAGCGTGAACAACGGGTCACCGTTCGAGAGCCGGCTCCAGACGAAGACCATGGCCGTGCAGGGTGCGGCGGCGAGCAGAATCAGGCCGGCAACGTAGCTGTCGAGCTGCTCGGCGGGCAGAAGGGGAGCGAAGAGATTGCGCACGAACAGCCAGCCGAGGAAGGCCATCGAGAAGGGCTTCACCAGCCAGTTTACGAACAGCGTGACGCCGATGCCCTTCACATGCTGCTTCACTTCGTGCAATGCGCCGAAGTCCACCTTTACCAGCATGGGGATGATCATCACCCAGATCAGCAGGCCGACCGGGACGTTGACGCGCGCGACCTCCATGCGGCCGAGCCACTGGAACGGACCGGGCAGCCACTGGCCTGCCGCGATGCCGGCAACGATGCAGAGAAACACCCAGAGCGTCAGCCAGCGCTCGAAGAAACTCATGGGCGCCCCTGCGGCGGTCTTCACCGCGACTTCGCACTGTGTGGACATGGTTACAGCCCCAGCGCCTCGCGCACGGCCGGCACGAGGCGCGCGCGGATGTCGTCGCGCACGGCGACGAAGCTTTCCAGCGGCTCGCCGTGCGGATCGTGGAAAGGCAGGTGGATCTTGGCCACCTGCCGCGGGAAGACCGGGCAGGCCTCCTTCGCGTTGTCGCAGACCGTGACCACGAGGTCAATGGCCTCGTCGATCACCGCGTCGACGTCCTTGGGACGCAGCCCTTCGGTCGGCAGCCCAGCGAGGCGCAGCGCCTCGATGGCGCCGTCCGCCACCTTCGGCTGCGGCCGCGTGCCGGCCGACAGCGCGCGGATCTTTCCGGCGAGGTCGTGGTTGAGGATCGCCTCCGCCATTTGCGAGCGGCAGGAATTTCCGGTGCAGAGCACGAGCACGGTTTTCATCGGGGGGCTCCTTCAAGCCGCACGGGAGCGGCGTTTGACGATGGTGTCTGCCTGCCGGGTCTTCGGCAGGCAGACACCGCCCCGGCAGCAGTTTTCGGTAAGGAAGGCGATCAACTCGTCCATCGCGGCGTAATCGGCCGTGTAGAAGATGAAGCGGCTTTCGTGGCGGGACAGCACCAAGCCCGCACGGACGAGTTGGGCGACATGAAAGGACAGCGTCGCCGGCGGCACGCCGACCGCCTCGGCGATCGCGCCGGCGTTCATGCCTTCGGGGCCGGCCTCGACGAGCAGGCGGAAGATCGCCAGCCGCGTTTCTTGGGCCAGCGCCGCGAGGGCCTGCGTCGCCTTGTCGATTTCCATGGTTCCAATAATATGGAAATATCGGCCGCCGTGCAACGGTGACGATACACGGGGACGATGCAAGGTCGAGGAGAAGCGACTACTACTCGCGCGGACGAAGGATGGGGCCCTGCGGCTCGCCCAAGCCGCGGGGAAAGGGGCCGAAGTGCCGCGGCTCGCCGCGCATGTCCGGCCGCGGCCGGTCGTCGCGCTCGCGGACGTCCCGCTCGCGCGGCCAGCGGGGCTCGTCCCGGCGCGGGAAAGGCTCGGCGCCCGGCGCCGTCATCGGCCCCGGGAAGGGCCGGGGGAACGCACCGCCCGGACCGAGCGGCGCCTCGGGCTGCGGCACGGGGCGCTCCAGCGCTTCGCGGCGGCCGAAGGGCCGCTCGCCGGGATCGAGCGGACGCTGGCGCACCGGATGCGGGAATTCCGGCGCTCTCGGCGCCGCCTGCGGCGCGGATATCGGTGGCGCTGCCGGCGGTTGCACGATGGCCGGCGCCGGCTGCGGGATTGGCTGGAGCGAAGGCTGGGGCGCCGGCTGAATGGCCGGCTGGGGCACGGGACGCGGCGCAGGCTGGATCGGCGGGATCGCCGGGGGCTGCTGCGCGGGCTCCGGCATCGGCCGCGGCGCCGGTCTCGGGAAGGGCTGCATTTCCGGCCTCGGCACCTCGGGCATGCCCGGCCGCGGGAACGGCTGCATCTCCGGGCGGGGCACGGGCTGAGGCGCGGGCCTCGCCGCGCCGCCGATCGTCACCGGCTTCACGGGGTGCTCGCCGCGTACCGGCGCCCAGTCGCGCGTCTGCGGCGGCGGCAGGCGGGCGCCGTGAAAGCGCTCGCGGTGGAACTCTTCCTGATGCACCGTGATCACCGCGTTGGATTGGGCGGCATGGACGAAGCGGATGCGCGTGACATCGACCGCGCCGGCGTGATGCGGGCGCTGATTGACGATCCGCGGCCCGCCCCAGCCGCCCCACCAGACCGTGCCGCGGAAACTCGGCGGCCCCCACCACGGGATCAGCGGCTCGCCCCAGCCGAGCGCGACCCAGCTCACCGTGCTGCCGGCGTGGAAGAAGGCGACGAGCGCAGGCGCGTAGGCGGGGCGCGCGTGGCGCGGGCCCGGCGCCCAGGCCCAGACGCCATCGACGAAGACCCAGCGGCCGTGGTGGCAGGTCACCCAGCCCCAGGGCGCCGCATCGACCCAGGTCCAGCCGAACACCGGATCCCATTGCCAGCGGCCGGTGCTGTACGGGGTCCAGCCGCTCGCGACCACCGGCACCCAGATCCAGCCGTAGTTGCGGTCCTCGCGCCAGGCGCCATACGGGTCGAGATCGGAAGCCCCATAGACGCCCGCCGGCACGTAGCGCAGGCTCTGCGCGTTCGCCGCATGGTCGGAACGTGCGTCGTTCCAGCGGTCCCAGCTATCGGGCGGCGGCGCGGCCCGCCGCTCGACGAGCATCGCCCCGCCTTCGCCGTCGCGGATGAGCGCTTCCTCGCCATCGCCGACGTACTGGTTGCGGCTGCCCTGACGCACCAGCGTCGCCTGACCGCCGTGGCGCACCGTGAGGCGCGTCACCCCGGGCCCGGCGTCGATACGGTAATAGCCGGCGCGGCCGACCATCACGGCGCCCTGCGGCGTGTCGATCTCGATCAGTTTCCCGTCGGCCGCGCCGCGCAGGTCGAACGACGCGGTGCCGGCATCGACGCGAAACTGCATAAGTCCCGCCTGATGGGCCGTCAGCGTCACCGTGGTGTTCGCGGTCATGCGCAGGTAATCACGCGCGCCGACCTGGATCTCGGCGGTGCCGCGATCACCAGTGTGGAGCGAATCCCCGGCAGCGAGTGCGGTGTTCAACTGCGCCTGCGCCCAGTCGCCCATGCCGGAACGCCAAAAGAACACGGGGCCCTCGACGACGCCGAGCCGCGGCGGCATCAGCGATTCCAGATCTTCTTCTGACTGCGCCGAGGCACCGCCGGCGAGCAACATGGGCATCGCCAGCACGAGGGCGAGGAAACGGCGGATGGCGGTCACGGAATCCATGTGCGGTTAACGCGAGACCCGGGACCCGCGTTGACCTCCGATCAGTGCCGGCAGACAGGCGAGGACGGCCAGCAGCACGGCCACAGCGTTGCCGAAACGGACAAACGGCGTCTCCCCCGCGTGGCCGCGCACACTCACGGTAAGCGCACCGGCCGTGAAGGGCGGGAGGATGGCGGCCACCGCACCATCGGCCGCGACCAGCGCGGTCATGCCGGTGTTGGTCGCCCGCAGCATCGGCCGACCAGTCTCGAGCGCGCGCACGCGCGCGATCTGCAAGTGCTGCGGCTGGGCGAGGGAGTCGCCGAACCACGCCGTATTGGAGAGATTGACCAAGATCGTCGCCTCGGGCAGCGCCCGGCGGATCTCTTCGCCAAAAAGGTCTTCATAACAAATGTTGGGCATGAGCTTCTGATCGCCGACGGAGAAGGGCTTCTGGTCGGCCGGCCCCGGCCGGAAGTCCGACATCGGGATGTTCACGAGACCGAAGAACCAGGCGAAACCCGGCGGCACGAACTCGCCAAAGGGCACCAGATGCACTTTCGCGTAGATCTGTGGTGGCGCGCCGCGCGCGAGCAGCACGGCGCCATTGACGACGCCGCGGTCCTGGCGGGCGGCGGCCCCGAGCAGCATCTCGCCGTGCGCCGACAGTTTCTCGATCACCTCGCGCGGAATCCGTTCGAAGAGCAGCGGGATCGCCGTCTCCGGCAGCACCGTCAGCCGCGCCGGATGTTCGTCCGCCAGCCGCGTGTAGGTATCGATCGAAAGCGAGAGATTTTCCGGCATCCACTTGAGGCTCTGCGGGACGTTGCCCTGGAGAAGGCTCACGGTGAGTGGCTCGCCGACGGGTTCGGTCCACTCGATGCCGCGAAGTCCCTGCCCGCCGGCGAAGAGGACCACCGCTGCGCCCCAGGCCGCGGGGCGTCGCCAGGCGAAGGCCGCGAGCCCGGCGAGCAGGGCGGTGAGCAGGCTCACGCCATAGACCCCCACGACCGGCGCGTAACCGGCGAGCGGACTGGGCGGCGTCTGCGAGTAACCGACCGAGAGCCACGGAAAGCCGGTGAGCACCCAGCCGCGCAGCCACTCGGTGAGCACCCAGACGCCGGCTGCCGCGAACCCATCGCGAAACTCAGCCGTGGTAACACGCCGGCAACGCGCGAACAGCCAGCCCGCGAACGCCGGAAACAGGGAGAGGACGAGGCAGAACAGCAGGGTCGCGACGACCGCGAGCGGCATGGCCATGCCGCCGACATCGTGCAGGCTGACATAGACCCAGGAGACGCCGGCGAGAAAACAGCCAAGCCCCCAGGCAAGGCCAAGCAGGGCGGCCTCGCGGGGGGTCGCAGCCCGTCGCCACAGACGATAGAGCACGGCAAGGGTGAGCACGGGCAGCGGAAAGAACCCGAAAGGCGCGAAGCCGGGCACCGTCGCCGCGCCCGCCGCGAACGCGGCCAGCATCGCCTTCTTCATTCGCCCGGATTCGGGGAGGGTACGCGCTGCGGGTCGACCAGCAGGGTATGGATGCGGCGGCTGTCGGCGCGTAGCACCTGGAAGCGCAGGCCGTCGAGCGTGACGACCTCGTTGCGCTTGGGCAGCCGGCCCAGCTGGCGGATCACCAGGCCGCCGATGGTGTCGCAGTCCTCATCGGAGAAGCGCGTGCCGAAGGCCTCGTTGAAATCGCCGATTTCAGTCGCCGCCTTGACGCGATAGCGGCCGGCGTTGTCGAGCACGATGTTGCCGGCGGCTTCGTCGAAGTCGTATTCGTCCTCGATGTCGCCGACGATCTGTTCGAGCACGTCCTCGATGGTGACGAGGCCCGAGACGCCGCCGTATTCGTCGACGACGATGGCCATGTGGTTGCGCGAGGCGCGGAACTCGCGCAGCAGCACATTGAGCCGCTTCGATTCGGGAATGAACACCGCGGGACGCAAGGTATCGCGCAGGTCGAAATCCCTGCCGGCGTAATGGCGGAGCAGTTCCTTGGACAACAGGATACCGATGACATCGTCCTTGCTCTCGCCTGTCACCGGATAACGCGAATGCGTCGCCTCGACGACGAATTCGGTGATCTTCTCGATCGGATCGTGGATGCTGACGGTGTCCATCTGCGCGCGCGGCACCATGACGTCACGCACCTGCATGTCGGACACGGCGAGTGCGCCTTCGATGATGGAAAGGGCGTCGGCATCGAGCAGGTTGCGCTCGAAGGCGCCGCGCAGCAGTCTCAGGAGTTGTTCGCGGTCTTCCGGCTCGCGCATCAGGAACGACGAGAGCCGCTCGAGCAGGGACGGTTTGCGACTGTCCGGATCCATCAGTCTCGGTAGGGATCGGGATACCCCAGCCCCGCGAGGATTTCTTTTTCTTTCGCTTCCATACGTCTGGCGTCCGCAGGACCGGTTTCGTGGTCGTAACCCAGCAAGTGCAGCATACCATGGACGATCAGGTGGGCGAAGTGCGCCTCGGCCGCCTTGCCCTGTTCGTCCGCCTCGCGCAGCACGACGGGAACGCAGACGACGAGATCGCCGACGACGCGGGGATCCGACTCGTAGGCGAACGAAAGCACGTTGGTCGCGTAATCCTTGTTCCGGTACTGGCGATTGAGCAGCCGGCCCTCCTCCTCGCCGACGAAGCGGACGGTCACCTCTGCCGGCCGGTCGCAGCTCGACCTGATCCAGCGCCGCACCAGCGTCCGGGAAGGTAACGCCGCGTCTTTGCAGGCGTATTGCACGCCGAGCGCAAGCTCAGGTAGTTTTTTTCCCATGCGCCTCGTAGGCCTCGACGATGCGCGCCACCAGCGGATGGCGGACGACGTCACGCGCGGTGAATTCCGTGAAGGCCAGACCGCGCACGTCAGCGAGGATGCGGCGGGCTTCGATGAGGCCCGATTTCTGGCCCTTCACGAGGTCGATCTGCGTCACGTCGCCGGTGATCACCGCCTTGGCGCCGATGCCGATGCGGGTGAGGAACATCTTCATCTGCTCGGGCGTGGTGTTCTGCGCCTCGTCGAGGATGATGAAGGCATGATTGAGCGTGCGCCCGCGCATGTAGGCGAGTGGCGCGACCTCGATGTGGCCCTTCTCGAACAGCCGGCCGACCTTGTCGAAGCCCATGAGGTCGTAGAGCGCGTCGTAGAGCGGCCTCAGGTACGGGTCGACCTTCTGCGCGAGATCCCCGGGCAGGAAGCCGAGACGCTCGCCGGCCTCCACGGCGGGACGTGTCAGTACGATGCGGCTCACCTGGTCGCGCTCGAAGGCATCGACGGCGCTGGCAACGGCGAGGTAGGTCTTGCCCGTGCCCGCCGGGCCGATGCCGAAGGTGATGTCGTGTTCCTGGATCTGCCGCAGATACTGGACCTGGTTCGGTGTGCGGCCGTGCAGATCGCTCTTCCTGGTCAGCAGCGCCGGCGCCGGCTGCTGCGCCTGGCTGCGGTTGCGCAGCTCGACGAGGCCGAGCTGGACGTCGTCGATCGACAGCGGCTGGCGGGCCGCTTCGTAGAAATACTCGATCGCCTGGGCCGCCAGGCGCACCCCGGCGGCATCGCCGGTCAGCCGGCAATGCTCGCCGCGCCGGGCGATGGTCACGTCGAAAGCCGTCTCGATCTGACGCAGGTTTTCGTCGAGCGGCCCGCAGAGGTTCGCCAGGCGGTCGTTGTCCACCGGCTCCAGGGCGAACTCGAAAGCGCGGGCTCTCACGATTCGCGGGTCACCACTTCGCCGCGCAGGCTGTGCGGCAAGGCGGCCGTGATGCGCACATCGACGAAATGGCCGACGAGGCGCGGCGCGCCGGCGAAATTGACGATGCGGTTGTTGTCGGTGCGCCCGGCGAGTTCCTGGCCGTTCTTCTTCGATGGCCCTTCGACGAGGACGCGCTGCACCGTGCCGACCATGCGCTGCGAGACGGCGAACGCGAGTTCGTCGATCCGCTTCTGCAGGCGCATCAGGCGTGCGGTCTTGACCTCGGCCGGCGTGTCGTCGGTCATCTCGGCGGCAGGTGTACCGGGGCGCGGGCTGAAGATGAAGGAGAAGCTGGCATCGAAACCGACCTCGTCGATGAGGCGCATGGTCTTCTCGAAATCCTCTTCCGTCTCGCCCGGGAAGCCGACGATGAAATCCGTGGAGATCGAGATGTCGGGCCGCGCCGCGCGCAGCTTCCTGACCAGAGACTTGTACTCGAGCACGGTGTAGCCGCGCTTGATCGCCGCGAGGATTCGGTCCGACCCCGTCTGCACCGGCAGGTGCAGGTGCGAGACGAGTTTCGGCACCGACCTGTAGAGGTCGACGAGCCGCGGCGTCATCTCGCGCGGATGTGACGTCGTGTAGCGGATGCGCTCGATTTCCGGCATCGCCGCGACGGCCTCGATGAGCAGCGCGAGGTCGGCGGTGTCGCCGTCCGGCATCTCGCCGCGCCAGGCATTGACGTTCTGGCCGAGCAGATTGACTTCCCGGACGCCCTGCGAAGTCAGCCGCCGTATCTCGCCGAGCACGTCGTCGAGAGGCCGCGAAACCTCGTCGCCGCGCGTAAAGGGCACGATGCAGTAGGTGCAGAACTTCGAGCAGCCCTCCATCACCGAAACGAAGGCCGATGCACCTTCCACGCGCGCTTCGGGCAGACGGTCGAACTTCTCGATTTCGGGAAAGGAGACGTCGATGGCCGCCCGGCCGCTCGCCCGGCGCCTTTCGATCAGCTCGGGCAGCCGGTGCAGGGTCTGCGGCCCGAAAACGACATCGACGAAAGGCGCGCGGGCGACGATCGCCTCCCCCTCCTGGCTGGCAACGCAGCCGCCGACGCCGATGACCAGATCGGGCTTCTGCTGCTTGAGCAGCCGGACGCGTCCGAGTTCGTGGAAGACCTTTTCCTGCGCCTTCTCGCGCACGGAACAGGTATTGAAAAGAATGATGTCCGCCTCTTCTGCACGGTCGGTCTTCACGGCGCCATAGGCGGAACCGAGTACGTCGGCCATCTTGTCCGAGTCGTACTCGTTCATCTGGCACCCGAAGGTTCGGATGAACAGCTTCTGCGACATCAGGGCCGGGCCGCCGCTTCCTGTTGCGAGAGGATCCAGATCCTGGAAATCGCCCCGGAAAGGTCCGTCTGGTAGCGCACCGGCACGGCACGCGGCACCATGCCGGGCAGAACCAGCGTATTGAAGGGGTCACGGATCTGCACGCCGGGCGCGAGCAGCATGGGCTGACCGTCGACGATCGCACTCGTCGGGCTGGTAACCGTCATTTCGCCCATTTTCGTGTCGGCCGGGATGACGCGCGGCGCGCCCACTTCCGGCACCGGCGGAACGGGCGGCGGCAGATTCGCGATCTCCTGTACCACTCCGCCGATGACGGTGGTGACGATGACGGCAGAAATCGGATCGAGCGGCATGCCGATCATTATAGATGGCCGGCCGCGGTCCCGATACTGCTAACATCGATTCATGAACCCCGCCGTCGTTCTGCTCTCGGGAGGCCTCGATTCGGCCACGACCCTCGCGGTCGCGCGGGAACGGGGCTTCGCCTGTCATTGTCTTTCGGTCGATTACGGCCAGCGCCACGCCGCGGAACTCGAGGCCGCAGCGCGCGTCGCGGCGGCGCTCGGGGCACGCGAACATCGCACCGTCCATATCGACATCGACCAGTTCGGGGGCTCGGCCCTGACCGACCAAGCCATCCCCGTGCCCACCGGCGGCGTCGGGCCGGGCATTCCGGTGACCTATGTGCCGGCGCGGAATACGATCATGCTCGCGCTGGCGCTCGCCTGGGCCGAGGTTTTGTCGGCCCAGGACATCTTCATCGGCGTAAACGCCGTCGACTATTCCGGCTATCCCGATTGCCGCCCCGAGTTCATCCGCGCCTTCGAAGCCATGGCCAACCTGGCGACGAAGTCCGCCGTGGAAGGACACCGACTGACCATCCACGCACCGCTCATCGATCTGAGCAAGGCCGACATCATCCGCACCGGCCATCGGCTGGCCGTGCCGTATGCGCTAACCGTTTCCTGCTACCAAGCGGATGCCGAAGGCCGGGCCTGCGGCCGCTGCGATTCATGCCGACTCCGCCGCGCAGGCTTTGTCGATGCCGGCATTCCCGATCCCACGATCTACGCAAAACCGGGCCCCTGAAAGCCAAGAGAATTAGAAAAAACTAATACATCGCTGCGTTGCATCATAGAACGGCGTTATTTCTGGAAAGAAACGATTCGCTTGCCTTTCAGAGCGGGCATCCGCGACAATCGCACCTGTATGATCCCAGATTGGCCATGAGCGAGTCTGCAGCGCATGAATGACAGGCGGAGCCGAAGCGTTGGCCCAGAGTCAGGCGAACGAGGCGCGTATGCGGCGGGGGACGGACAGCATCAGGCGGTTCTGGCTGGCGGCCTGGTGCCACGCACCGGCGATGGCCAGCACCAGAACGGGAAGGGTGGAAAGGGTATGGTGGATTCGGGAACGCAGGACGGCTTGG
>CAZGYD010000180.1:0-46051 GCA_964530115.1 uncultured Rhodocyclaceae bacterium
ACCAGGACGCCAGCCAGAACCGCCTGATGCTGTCCGTACCCCGCCGAAAACGCGCCTGGTTCGCCGGACTCTGGGCCAACGCTTCGGCTCCGCCTGTCATTCATGCGCTGCAGAATCGCTAATGGACAATCTGGGTTGAACAGAATCCTGCGCGTTTTCGTATCGCGAAAATGGCCGGCGGAACCGACGGCGCCCTGGACGCTGTTCGGCGACGACGGATCGCCGGTGGATCACGGCGAGTCCGAGCCTGCGCGCTGGCCGGCGGCCGAAGAGACCGAAGCGGTGATTTCCGCCGACCAGATGGTCTGGCACCGCTTGCGGGTGCCGGAAAACCTGCCGCACGGCGAACTGGGGCGCGTGCTCGCCAATGCCCTCGAAGAAAAACTCCTGGGTGACGCGGAAAGCCAGCATTTCACGCTGACCGGCCGCCGGGGCGAGGAAGCCCGTGTCCTGGTCGTGTCGCGCAAACGGATGAGCGAGATCGTCAGCCGCTTCGTGGCGGTCGGCCGGCCGCTGTCCGACGCGTTCAGCGAACTGCAAACGGCTCCCGCAGGCGAGGAAGGCTGGCATCTGACCTTGTGCGGCGAAACCGGCATCCTGCGTCGCGAAGCCGGGGACGGCGTCGTCATCGACATCGAGGAGAAAGACGCTCCTCCCCAGCTCCTGCTGGGTCTGCTGAAAGCGGTCATCTCCGAAGGGCGGCCGCGTCCCCGACTGATCCTCCACGCGCCTCCGCCGGCCGAGTTGCCGGATCTCGCGGCCTGGCAGAAGGCCACGGGGCTGAGCGTGACGGCCGGCCCGCCGTACCGCTGGCATGCTTTCGCCGATCGGCCCGTTTCGCTGCTCCATGGCGAATTCCTGCCCACCCACCGGCGCCTCGCCTTTCTCGGCAGCATTCGTCCGGCGCTCTGGCTCGCTGGTGCCGTGCTGGCGATCGACGTGCTGTTCAGCGCGGTGCAGGTTGGCTGGGAGCGCTACCGGCTGTCCGAAATCCAGGACAGCATGGCCTCGATGTTCAAGTCTGCGTTCCCCAACACGCCCGCGGTCGCCCCGGCCATGCAGATCAGGAAGGAGCTCGACCGTCTGCGCGCGCCGGCCGGCAAACTGACGGGCGACGATGCCCTGACCCTGCTCGCCGTCGTTTCCGAGTATCTCGATCCCGGTATCCGGGAGCGGATCGAGCGGATCCGTTACGAGGACAGAGTCCTGGAAATGACCTTGGGTGGGTCCGGGCGGCCGGACATCGGCGCGCTCGAACGCCAGCTCGATATGCGCGGCTACAGCCTCGGCGAAAAGACGGGCGATGGCGGGAAATCCGTGTTGATCATGAAGAGGAAGACGCTTTGAACAAGCCGATCCAGGTTCTCGTCCGCTGGTGGGGGGCGCGCCCGAAACGCGAGCAACGGCTTCTCGCCGCCGGCGCGGGCATCCTCGCCGTCGCCCTCACTCTGTCGGCGTGGGCCTGGCTACGGGAGGAGCGGGCGCGTTTGACGGGCGCCGTGGCGCGGGCGGAGCTCCAGCTCAGGCAGGCTCAGGACGATCTGGCCGAAGTCCAGCAGCTCCAGGGTGAAACGAGGCCACCCCAGCCGTCCGCCAAGAATCTGGTGGCGCCGTTGTCCAACTCGCTTCGCGCGGCGAAAATCGGCCTCTCGATTTCGCCAGCGGATGGCGATCGGCTGAAAATCGAAGGATCCGCGGGATTCGACGAGACGATCGGCTGGCTCGGTTCGATCCAGCGCGACTACCGGCTCGTCATCGTCTCCCTCGTGGCCGCGCGTGAGGGCGGCATGACCCGCTTCGAGATCGTCGTCGGTGCCGCGGCATCGTGAGGCGGCTGCTGGCGTGGCTGATGTTGTTCGCGCTGGCCCTGCTCTGGCAGGCGCCCGCGACCCTGATCGACCGGTCGCTCTCCAGGGCGACCGGCGATGCGCTCCGCCTTGCCGAGGCGCGGGGCACCGTCTGGTCGGGACAGGCCGTCGTCGCGAGGTCCCTGCCGGGAGCGGAACGGTGGCGTCCCCAGATGCCGGTCGAATGGCGGTTCGATGCCGCCAGGCTGCTGGACAAGTCGCTGGCGTGGCGGATTTCCTCGGGCGGTGTTCCCGTGGCCGTGGTTGGGGTCGGCACGGACGGCTTTTTTGCCAGTGATCTGCACCTCCGGGGCCCGGCGTCGATGTTCGTCGATCACTTGCCGCACAGTCTCGCCCATGCCGGCTGGCGAGGCGAGGTCGATCTCCAGGCTACGTCGTTCGGCTGCACGTGGGTGGGGCATTGTGCGGGCCGGGCGTCGCTGTTGTGGAACGGCGCATCGACGGACCTGCTGCCGGGATGGCGGCTCGGCGATTACCGCCTGACGACCGAGGGCGTGCCCGGGAAGAGCCTTCGCTTCAGGATACGCACGGTCGAAGGCTTGCTCCGGATCGAGGGCGAGGGCGACTGGGGCGCGGACGGGGCATTGTCGTTCCAGGGCACCGTCAAGGGCGAGCCATCGATCCTCCAGCGCCTGCCGAGCATCGCCGGCCCCTGGGTGCGGCCGACGGACGATCCGGGAACTTGGGCGATCTCGATCGTACGGGGGGCGAACGCGCCGGCCCGGCCATGAGCCGGGAAACGCCGCGCCATGGGCTGGCGTGTTACCACGGCTGAGTTTCGGAAGATCGCGATGCTCTTTGGGCCGCGGCGATCCTGCGTGCCAGCATCGGAGGCGCCACGGCTGCCAGATCCGGCTAGTATGCCTGCCTGTCCTTGAAGACGAGGAGCACGGTTCTCAGGATGATGTCGAGGTCGAGCCGAAGCGACCAGTTGCGCAGGTATTCGAGGTCGTAGTCGATACGCTTCTGCATTTTTTCGACCGTCTCGGTCTCGCCGCGATAGCCGTTGACCTGGGCCCAGCCGGTGATTCCGGGCCGCACCTTGTGGCGGATCATGTAGCCCTTGATCAGCTTCCGGTACATCTCGTTGTGGGCGACGGCATGCGGCCGCGGCCCGACCACGCTCATGCGCCCCTGGAGGACGTTGATGAACTGTGGCAGTTCGTCGAGCGAGGTGCGCCGGAGGAAGGCGCCGAGCCGCGTCACCCGTTGGTCGTTGCGGCTTGCCTGGCGGATTTCGCCGCCGTCCTCGCAGACCGTCATCGAGCGGAACTTGTAGACGATGATCTCTTCGCCGCCGAGGCCGTAGCGGCGCTGGCGGAAGATCGCGGGCCCTGGCGAATCGAGCTTCACGGCGACCGCGATGGCGATGAGCAGCGGCGAGAGGAGGATCAGGGCGACCGAGGCGATGACGATGTCACTCGCGCGCTTGAGCACGCCGTTGAAGCCGCTGAAGGGCGTCTCGCACACGGCGACCACCGGCGTTCCGCCGATGGAATCCATGCGTCCCTGGATGAGATCGGTGACGAAGGTGTCAGGAACGAAATAGATCGAGGCGGTCGTGTCCCTCAGCTGGTCGAGCAGTCGCAGGATGCGCGGCTGCGTCGCCATGGGCAGCGACAGATAGATCTGGTCCACCTGATGGCGCTTGACGTACTCCTGGAGGTCGTCGAACTTGCCCAGCAGTTGCGATTGCGCCTCCTTCGGGATCCGGCTTTCGACCCGATCGTCGAAAAAGCCGACCACCTTCGTTGCCAGATACGGACTTTCCTTGATCCGCTCGGCGAGCGACAGGCCCTGATCGTTCATGCCGACGATGACGGCGCGCTTCTGCCCCCCCTGGAGTTTCTGGAGATAGGGAAGGGATGCGCGGAAGGCGAAATGGGCGATCAGCTGGCAGAGCGGGGCGAGCCACAGCCAGATCTTCTTGGCCCGGACGTCGAAGATGCCCAGATAGCGGCTGGCGTAACCGAAAAAGACGAGCAGCGCGGCGATCCCCAGCCAGCTGATGAGGATTTCCCGGGCGGCGCGCCAGGGCGGCAGTTGCAGCCGCGCCGGCCCCGGAAAGGTCAGCGCGAAGACCAGGAGGGAGAGGATCAGGAACGGCGGCGTCAGCTCACCTTCGACATAGATCGACACTCCCCACAGGGACAGGACGAGGACGATCGGTTCGAGCACCGACTCGATCAGCGTGATCAGGCTTCCCCGTCCCACGGTCAAGCCCACCGCACGCCGGATGCGGATGGGCGCGAGATTCTCAGGCACGACTGCTCCGTGTCGCCTGCGAGAACGCCGAAACGGCCTGTGCCCGGTTGATGACGTCCAGTTTGCGGAAGATGCGCTGCAGGTGGTTCTTGACCGTGAATTCGCTGATGTCGAGGATCATGCCGATTTCGTGATTCGTCTTGCCGAGCTTGACCCAGTTCATGATCTCAACCTCACGGGAGGTGAGGCCCTTGTCCCCGCCGTCGTCCGCCTGGGGAGGGGGCTCGGGATGCTGCACCGGCAGGTGGGAAACCTGCCTGAGCGCCGTGTCGATGTAAGGCAGCAGCAGGGCGAGCATCGATGCCGCCCGGCCGGGGAAGTCCTTCGGGCGCAGGGCCACGTAGAGGCAATCGTGGCGCCCGCGCTCGTCGCGGATGCCGTGGATCAGGCCGCAGCGCATCTCGCGCAGGGTGGTCTGGAGCTGGCATTCCCTGCCCTGGCTTTCCCAGACGAAGCCGCCTTTCCAGCCGACCGAGAAAGGCTCCATGCCCCGCGTGACCCAGCGGTCGAAGAGGCTGCGGATCAGCGGCGAAATGTCGTAACCGGAAAACTCGGTGGTTCGCACCCCCGGCAAGGCGGAGATGACGTCGTACTGGATGAGGCCGAGGGAGAAGTCCCCCCAGGCGGCGACGAGGACGTCATGGGGGACGAGCCGTTGCAGGTCGCCCTGCAGCCACTGGAGGAGCTGGAAATGCCGCCTGACGGAGAGCGATGCCTCGGCGATCCGAAACAGGAGTTGGTGATCCTCGATCGAGCTATCCACGGCCTCAGTCAGCATCACCGGCAACAGGGGCTCCCGTTAATCAAGCAAAGAAATTCAGTGGCGGAAACTTCCCTGCGCCCGGCCTGCCCGGAAAACCGCCGCTGAAGGGCCATGAACCGCCGCGCGGCCAGCCCCGTGACCCGCGGGATTGCGCTCGTGTCCAGGACGATTTTCGTCAGGAAGGAATGCTCAGGGAATGGCGGGCGTATCCTAGCAGATGGCCCCTCTCCGTACAATTGCCGGCCGGTGACCGACAATGGGCGGTCAAGCCTCTTTCAGCGCCCGGCGGAGGACCTTGCCGACATTGGTTTTCGGCAGTTCGGTCCGGAACTCGACGTGCTTGGGCACCTTGTAGGAGGTGAGCTGCGTCCGGCAATGGGCGATGATTTGCTCTGCCGTCAGCATCGGATCCTTGCGGACGACAAAGACCTTCACGGCCTCCCCCGAGTGTTCGTCCGGAACGCCGACCGCCGCCACCTCGAGGACGCCCGGGTGTCCGGCGATCACCTCTTCCACCTCGTTCGGATAGACGTTGAAGCCGGAGACCAGGATCATGTCCTTCTTGCGATCAACCAGGAACACGAAACCCTTCGTATCGACATAGCCCATGTCCCCGGTGCGCAGGAAGCCGTCCGGGTGGAACACCTTGGCCGTTTCGTCGGGTCGCTGCCAATAGCCCTGCATGACCTGGGGACCGCGCAGGCAGATTTCACCGACTTCTCCGACGGCGATTTCATTGCCCGCATCGTCGCGGATCGAGAGCTCCGTCGACGAGATCGGCAGGCCGATCGAGCCATTGAACGTTTCGAGGTCGAGCGGATTGATCGTCGCCGCGGGCGATGTCTCGGTGAGTCCGTAGGCCTGACAGAGCGGCTTTCCCGTCACCTGGCGCCAGCGTTCGGCAACGGGTTTTTGCACTGCCATACCGCCACCGAGCGTGACTTTCAGCTTGGAAAAATCGACGGAGGCGAACTCCGGATGGTTGAGCAGGGCGTTGAACAAGGTATTGACGCCGGTGATCACCGAAAACGGGTGCTTTTTCAGTTCCTTGACGAATCCCGGGATGTCGCGTGGGTTGGCGATGAGCAGGTTTTGGGCGCCGAGCCGCAGGAAGGTCAGGCAGTTCGCCGTCAGCGCGAAGATGTGATAGAGCGGCAGGGCGGTGACCACGAATTCCTCCGCTTCCCGGACCGGCGGCAGGACCCAGGCCGTCGCCTGCGCGACGTTGCTGACGACGTTCCGGTGCGTGAGCATGGCCCCTTTGGATACCCCGGTCGTGCCGCCCGTGTATTGAAGGAACGCCAGATCGTCGAGGGTGATCTCCGGCCGCGCGAAACCGTGACGATCGCCGGCGGCAAGCGCCTCGTGAAGCGTAATGGCCGACGGGATCCGCCAGGGGGGCACGAGCTTCTTGACGCGGCGGACGACCAGATTGACGAGTGCGCCCTTCACTGCGCCGAGCATCTCGCCCATCGGGGTGACGACGACATGCCGGAGCGCCGTGTGCGGGAGGACCTTTTCCACCGTGGCGGCGAAGTTCTCGACGACGACGATCGCCTCGGCGCCGGAATCCTTCATCTGGTGCTCGAGTTCCCGGGCCGTGTAGAGCGGGTTGACGTTGACCACGGTGCAGCCGGCGCGCAGCGTGCCGAACAGGCAGACCGGATACTGGAGGAGGTTGGGCATCATCAACGCGACGCGGCTGCCCTTGCCCAGGCCAATGCTTTGCAGCCAGCCGGCGAATCGTGCCGAGAGCCGGTCGAGCTCGCGGTAGCTCATGGACTTGCCCATGCTCAGATAGGCGGTCCGGTCGGCGAATCGCCGGCAGGACTTTTCCAGGAGGTCGGCGAGCGAGGCATCGGCGAGTGGCCCGATCTCCGCCGGAACGTGGGCCGGATAACTCTGCAGCCAGATCTTTTCCATGGCGCTTCCTCCTGTTCGACGTCAGTGGTTGCCGAGCATGGCCTTCTTCAGTCCGGCGTCGACGGGGCGTTCGCCGAGCCAGACCTTGAGCAGTGCGCGGGCGAAGGGCTCGCTCTCGATGCGGCCTTTGGCTTGGCCGTTGAAGACGACGGCGAGGCCATTCGGCCCGAAGTCGATGCGGATGACATCGCCGCTCCTGGCGTTGCCGATGCCGCGCATGAGCCGCTCGAAGCTCTCCATCTCGGTCTTGAGCAACGCGAGCTCGGATTCCGCGAGGTTGTTGCGCAGGCCGTCCTGAAGCGCGCCGATCAAGGAATCGGCATCGACATCGCGCAACATGTGCATGACGATCCGTCGCGGCTCGCGTGATTCAATCAGGGCAGCTGCACTGTTGGTCTTCTTCGGCGCGTAGAGGGCGGCGGCATAGACCTTGAAGACCAGGCGGGTGCGCACTCCGGCGCCGTTCAGGACCAGTTCGGTTCCGTCGGCGTGGACTGATTCGTCGAAGCGCACGCCGGCGACCTCCGCAGCCGTCGCCGGAAACCCGCAAAGGAAGATCGCCAGGAAAGCCAGCACGGCAGAGAAACGTCTGCGGATCATGTCTCCTCCTCTTCTCGTCGTTCCGCGGGGCGGCGCGGGCGTATGCCGGCAAAGCGTAGGATACCTGCGATGCCGGCCGTTTCAACTTCGAGCGGCGTTCTTCGCGTAGTGAAGTGGTCCGCCGGTGAAGGGGGCGAAGCCGGTGCCGAAAATCACGCCGGCATCGGCGAGATCGTCGTCGGCGACGATGCCGGCGTCGACCAAGGCGCGCGTGCGCTCGATCAGCGGCCTGACCAGGCGGTCGGCGAGCCCCGGCGGGACGGCGGCGACCCGCCCTTTCCGCGGCTTGCCGTCCGCCCAGACATAGAAGCCCCGGCCGGTCTTGCGACCGAAATCGTGCCGGTCCGTGCGCTCGACCAGGCAGCGCGGCGGATCTGCGGCGGCAAGCTGCCTGCCTGCGGCCAGCGCGATGTCGAGGCCCACGGTGTCGGCGAGCTCGATCGGGCCCATGGGCATGCCGAACGCGAGCATGGTTTCATCGACCGTTTCTGGTGCCATGCCCTCGTCGACGCAGCGCATCGCTTCGAGCATGTACGGGGCGAGTACGGCATTGACGAGGAAGCCGGGCGCGCTCTTCACCGGCAGCGGCAGCTTGTCGAGCTGCCTGACGAAGGCGGTGGCCCTGGCGAGCATCGCGGGATCGGCCCCCGCCGCCTCGACGACCTCGACCAGCGGCATCTTCGCGACCGGGTTGAAGAAGTGGATGCCGACCAGCCGGCCGGGCGTCCGCAGCGCACCGGCGATGTCTTCGAGGCGCAGGCTCGAGGTGTTGGTGGCGAGCACGGCATCGGGCCTCATGCGCCTCTCCAGCCCGGCGAGGAGGTGCCGCTTGGCCTCCAGATCCTCGAAGATCGCCTCGATGACCACGTCCGCGTGCGCCGCGCCATGACCTTCCGGGTCGGGGATCAGCCGGTCGAGGGCGGCCCGGCGCGCGAGCGGGTCGCGGATGCGCCGCTCGAAGAGCGAACCGGCGCGGCCGATGGCGGCGGCGACCCGGTCGAGCGTCTGATCCTGCAGCGTGACGGTGATGCCGCGCAATGCCGCCCAGGCGGCGATGTCGCCGCCCATGACCCCGGCGCCGGCCACGTGCAGCCGGCGTGTTACGACGGCTGAGTTTCGGCCGAAAGACTTGAGCCTGTCTTGCAGGAAGAACACGCGCACGAGGTTCTTCGCCGTGGGCGAGCGGACGATCGGGTCGATGAGTTCCGGCCGCGCCAGGGCGTTGCCGTCATGGCGCGCCCAGCAGTCGATGATGCCGTAGGGCGCGGGATAGTGCTCCGGCCGCGCGCGCCGGGCCACCTGCCGGCGAGCCTGCCAGGCGATGACGGGTTTGAGCGGACCGTTCATCAGCCGGTGGAGCAGGGATCTGCGCCGCGGCGGCCGGCCGGAGAGGATGAGACCGCGCGCCGAGGCTTCGGCCAGACGCGGTGGCACGCACTCGTCGGCAAGCCCGATGCGTTTCGCCCGCTTGGCGTCGACAGCCCGGCCGGTGAGCATCATGTCCAGCGCTTCCGGTGGCAAGACGCGCTCGGGCAGCCGCTTCATGCCGCCCCAGGCCGGCATGATGCCGAGCATGACCTCGGGCAGGCCGATGCGCGTGCCGGGTTCGCCGACGGCGACGATATAACGGCAGGCGAGCGACAGTTCCGTGCCGCCGCCCATGCAGTGGCCGCGGATCAGCGACAGCGTCGGATAGGGCACGGCCGCGAGGCGGCCGAAGAGCTCCCAGCCGCGGGCGATCAGGGCGCGCACACCGTCGGCGTCGTCGATGCGCGCGAACTCCTCGATGTCGGCGCCGGCGATGAAACCGGCTTCCTTGCCCGAGCGGAAGACGAGCCCGCGCGGCGGAACCCGATCCAACTCGTCGAGCAGGCGGCCGAGTTCGGCCATCACTTCGGCCGAGAGGACGTTTGTGCTCGAATCGCGCTTGTCCAGCGTCGCCCAGACGATGCCGTCGGCATCGCTTTCCACCCGCCAGTGCATGAAACCGTTCATGTCGCCTCCACGAGCATGGCGCCGCCGAGGCCGCCGCCGATGCAGATCGCAGCCATGCCCCTGCCGCCCGGGCTCAGCCGATGGAGCAGATGCAGGACGATCCGCGCGCCGGAGGCTCCGACCGGGTGGCCCAGCGCGATGGCGCCGCCGTCGGCGTTGAGCTTCTCCCGGTCGAGCCGGCCCAGCGGCCCGGCGAGGCCAAGCCGTTCGCGGCAATACGCTGTGTCTTCCCAGGCCGCGAGACAGGCGAGCACCTGCGCCGCGAACGCCTCGTTGATCTCCCAAGCGTCGAGGTCGTCGAGATTCAGGCCGTGGCGGCCGAGGATCGGCGTCGCCGCATGCACCGGGCCCAGGCCCATGAGCGCCGGGTCGAGGCCGGCCCATTCGCTGTCGATGATGCGGCCGAGGGGTTTCAGCTGCCACCGGGCGATTGCGGCTTCGGACGCGAGCAGGAGCAGCGCGGCGCCGTCGGTCACTTGGGAACTGTTGCCCGCGGTGACGTTGCCCCAGGGCTTGTCGAAGACGGCCCTGAGCGTCGCGAGCTTCTCTGGCGTCGAATCGCTGCGCACGCCATCGTCTTCCGTCCAGACCCTGCCGCGGCCATCGACGAGCGGCACGATCCCGCCTAACCGACCCGCAGCGCGGGCCGCGAGGGCGCGCCGGTGGCTCTCGGCCGCATATTCATCCATCTCGCGGCGGCCGATGCCGAACTTCCAGGCGAGGTTCTCGGCGGTCTGACCCATCGTGAGGCCGGCCACCGGGTCGGTCAGCCCCTTGAGCAGGCCGATCACCGGCGCGAGGTACGCGGGCCGGAAGTCTTTGAGGGCCAGGAGCCGCTGTCCGAAGGTCCGGCCGCCATACCAGCGGGACAGCCAGCGCACCATCGCCTCGGAGAAGAGCAACGGTGCGCGCGAGAGCGCATCGGTGCCGCCGGCGAGGACGAGCTGCGCGCGGCCGCAGCGGATATCGGCGATCGCCGAGTCGAGCGCCTGCATGCCGCTGGCACAGTTTCTCATCACCGTCCAGCCCGGCACCTTCTCGCCGCAGCCGAGACGCAGCGCGAGGACGCGGCCGATGTTGACCTCGTCCGGCGCCGGAGCCGCGCAGCCGAGGATCACCTCGTCGAGGTCGCCGGGCTCGAACGGCTGGCGCAGCAGCAGCGCGCGCCCCGCTTGCACGGCGAGGTCGGAGGCGGAAAACGGACCGGGCGCGTTGCGCGCCTTGAGGAAGGGCGTGCGCGCGCCATCGATGACATAGACCGGTGCGTGCATCAGGCGGCCCGCCTTTCTGTGGCCGGCTGGGCCGCGGAGGCGATGCCGAAGTCGAAGGGGAAGTCGTCGACCCGGATGACGATGTCGCGCAAGGCGTCGCGCCGGCGCAGGATCTCGAACTCCGCGGCGGTAATGAGGCCGGCCTCGAACGCGGCGCCGGCGATGTCGCGGACATTGGCCTTCGGATTGCCGTCGAACCTGCCGCGCTTGTCTGCCTCGCGGATGCGGACCTCGATCGGCTCGGCCTCGATGGTGGCATGGAGCGCGAGTTCGAGCGCGCCGACCGGCTCGTCGGCGGTCGCCGGCAGGTGGCAATCGGCGGTCAGCCGCTCGCGCGATGGACAGGGGGTGATCAGGATCCGCGCCACCTCGTGACCGACCCTGTCCGGCGGCACGACGTAGGGATGGCCGAAGGGAAAGATCACCCGACGCAGCCACCAGGCGAAGAAACGGTTCGGATAGTTGGCGATCACGCCCTCGAACGCCTGCTGGGCCTTGTACATCGAATCCCAGATCGCCCAATGCACCAGCGGCAGATCGGCGGCCTGGCGGCCTTCGTCCTCGTAGCGCTTGAGCGTCGCCGACATCAGATACATCAGCGAGAGGATGTCGCCCATGCGCGCCGAGAGCTTCTCGCGCCGCTTGAGGTCGCCGCCCATGACGAACATCGAGACGTCGGCGATGTAGGCGAACGCTGCCGAGAAGCGCGTCAGCTGCTGGTAATAGCGGCGGGTTTCCGGCGCCACGTCTGGGACCTGGACCGTATGGGAACCGGTCAGGCCGTGCCAGAGCGCGCGCAGACCGTTCTTCAGCGTGTAGCCGATGTGGCCGAAGAGCGCGGCGTCGAATTGCGCGAGCCCCTGCTTCTCGTCAGGGTTTCGCACCGACTGTGCTTCCGCGAGGACGTAGGGATGGCAGCGGATGGCGCCCTGGCCGAAGATGATCAGGCTGCGCGTGAGGATGTTCGCGCCCTCGACCGTGATGCTGACGGGAATCTGCTGATAGGCGCGGCCGAGGAAGTTCGACGGCCCCAGGCAGATGCCCTTGCCGCCAATGACGTCCATGCCGTCATTGACGACCTGGCGCGCGCGCTCGGTGACGTGGTACTTGACGATCGCCGAGACGACCGAGGGTTTGTGGCCGAGGTCGATCGCCACGGCGGTCATCCGCCGGGCCGCATCCATCAGGTAGGTGTTGGCGCCGATTCTCGTCAGCGCCTCCTCGACGCCCTCGAAGCGGCCGATCGGCACGTTGAACTGGCTGCGCACGCGGGCATAGGCGCCGACCGTGCGTGCCGTGAGCCGGGCCATACCGGCGTTGGAGCCCGGCAGCGAGATCGAGCGGCCTGCCGCGAGACACTCCATGAGCATGCGCCAGCCCTGGCCGGCCATCCTGGGACCGCCGATGATGAAATCGAGCGGCATGAAGACGTCCCTGCCCCGGGTCGGCCCGTTCATGAACATCGCGTTGAGCGGGAAATGCCGGCGGCCCGTCTCGACGCCCGGATGGTCGTAGGGAACCAGGGCACAGGTGATGCCGACATCCTCTCTGTCGCCGAGCAGACCCTCCGGATCGTAGAGGCGGAACGCGAGACCGAGCAGGGTGCACACGGGCGCCAGCGTGATGTAGCGCTTGTCCCAGGTGACGCGCATGCCGACGACTTCACGGCCCTGCCAGAGTCCCTTGCAGACGATGCCGACGTCGGGGATGGCTGCGGCGTCCGAGCCCGCCCAGGGACTGGTCAGCGCGAAGGCCGGGATTTCGATGCCGCGGGCGAGCCGCGGCAGGTAATAGTCCTTCTGTTCTTCGGTGCCGTAGTGGAGCAGAAGCTCGGCCGGTCCCAGCGAATTGGGCACCATGACGGTCACCGCCAGCGGTGCCGAGCGCGTCGACAGCCGGGTGATGACCTGCGAATGCGCGTAGGCCGAAAATTCCAGTCCGCCGTACTTCTTCGGGATGATCATGCCGAAGAAGCCCTTTTCCTTGAGGTAGCGCCAGGTTTCGGGCGAGAGGTCGAAGCGCTCGTGGCTGACGTTCCAGTCGTCGACCATGCGGCAGACCTCTTCGACCTCGTGGTCGAGGAAACGCTGCTCGGCGGCGCTGAGGCGGGGCGCTGGAACGGCGAGCAGTTTCGTCCAGTCCGGATTGCCGCGGAACAGTTCCGCCTCCCACCAGACCGTGCCGGCTTCGAGGGCGACGCGCTCGGTTTCGGACATCTTCGGCAGGATGCGCTTGAACAGCGCGAAGACGTGGCGCGTGACCAGCAGCCGGCGGACCGGACGCACGCTGAGGACGACGCCCATGAGCGCCAGCACGCCGGCGGCGATGATGGAGAGGGTCATGGCTTCTTCCTCCGGCTGCGGGACGAACGGGGCGGCGAGGCGGGAAGCGGGGCGCGCAGGCCGCCGAGCAGGAAGGACATCAGGCGTGGCAGCAGACGTTCTGGATCCTCGGCCGGCGAACCCGTCTGCCAGTCGGTGACCAGCCGGAGCGCATCGCAACCGGCGATCGCGTAGGACGTGGCGCCGAGCATGAAATGGAAGCGCCAGACGATTTCCTCCCGCGGCACGTCAGGCAGCGCCCGAAAGAGCGCGGTCTTGTAGCGTTCGAGCACGTCGGCGTATTCCTTTGCCAGCATGGCCGGGATGAAGCCTGCCGGTTCGGTGAGCGTCCGGCCGATCAGGCGCAGGAAGACGGCGCCGCCGGGCTCCCCGCCCATGCGCAGCAGCGTGCCGAACCAGGCATCGACGATCTGCGAGGGCTTGAGCGGGGCGCCGGCGGCTTCTTTCTCCAGCGCGTCGAGGATCCGCAGGCGCCGCTCGTTCAGGACCTTCAGGCGGCGCGCGAGAACGGCGTGGAACAGGGCCTCCTTGCTGCCGAAATGGTAGTTGCAGGCGGCCAGATTGACCCCGGCCTCCTGGGTGATCTGGCGCAGCGAGGCGCCGTCGTAGCCCGCGGCCATGAACACCTGCTCGGCGGCGTCCAGGATGCGCTCCCGGGTGTCGCGGCCGGTGTCCGTACTGCCGGAGGAAAGGGGCTGCACCATGGTCGCGCTGCCTCGGACGATGTAAAACGAGTGTTTCAATCATACGTATGAAATCGTTCGCGTCAACCGTTTTTGGGGACGCTGTGGCCATGCCGCCGGCCGGTCCGGGGTCGAGGGGTAATTGGGTATACTTCACGGTTCCCAATCACGCCAACGATCCGGCTTCCAACCCGCCGCCATGCGCATCCTGCTCAGCAACGACGACGGCTATTTCGCGCCGGGCCTCGAGGCGCTGGCGGCGGCGCTGGCGCCGCTCGCGGAGATCACGGTCGTGGCGCCGGAGCGGGACCGCAGCGGGGCGAGCAATTCGCTGACGCTCGACCGGCCGCTGCGGCTGCGCCGTTCCGCCAACGGCTTCTACTTCGTCAATGGCACCCCGACGGACTGCGTCCATCTCGCGGTCACCGGCATGCTCGATCATGTGCCGGACATGGTGGTCTCGGGCATCAACCTCGGCGCCAACATGGGCGACGACACGATCTATTCCGGCACGGTGGCGGCGGCGATGGAGGGCTACCTGCTCGGCGTGCCATCGATTGCCATCTCGCTCGCGAGCAAGCAGGGCGCGCACTTCGCCGCGGCGACCCGCGTGGCCCGCGAACTGGTCGAGCGTTTCCGCCGCTCGCCCTTCGTCGCGCCGGTGCTGCTCAACGTCAATGTGCCGGACGAGCCAGAAGTCAAGGGCATGCGCACCACCCGCCTCGGCCGTCGCCACAAGGCGGAGAAGGTCGTGCCCCAGGTGACGCCGCGCGGCGAGACGGTCTATTGGGTCGGCGCGGCGGGCGAAGCCGCCGACGCCGGCGAGGGGACGGACTTCCATGCGGTCGGCAACGGCTACGTCTCGGTGACGCCGCTGCAGATCGACCTCACCCACAACGGCATGATCGGTGCCGTCCGGGAGTGGCTTCAGGCATGAACGCTCTGGGCGGCATCGGCATGACCTCGCAGCGCACGCGGGCGCGCATGATCGACCGCCTGCGCGAGCAGGGCATCCGCGACGAGCGTGTGCTCAACGCCATGGCCGCGGTGCCCCGCCATCTGTTCGTCAGCCCGGCACTCGCACATCGTGCCTACGAGGACGTGGCGTTGCCGCTCGTGCTCGGCCAGACGATCTCCCAGCCTTATGTCGTGGCACGGATGATCGAACTGCTGCTCGCCGGGCGCGCCTCGCTCGGAAAAACGCTCGAAGTGGGGGCCGGCTGCGGCTACCAGGCCGCCGTGCTCGCGAGCCTGACGAAGGCGGTCTATGCGGTCGAGCGCCTCGCGCCGCTCCTTGCGCAGGCGCGGGAAAACCTTCGCCAGGCCCGGCTGTCGCATGTCCGCCTCAAGCACGCCGACGGCATGGCCGGCCTGCCGGAAGCCGCGCCCTTTGATACCATCATCGTCGCGGCGGCGGCGCCCGCGGTGCCCCAGGCCCTGCTCGACCAGCTGGCACCGGGCGGTCGTCTCATGTTGCCCCTGGGAACCCACGACCAGGTCCTGTGTCTCTTCGAGCGCGCCGCGCAGGGATTCAAGGAATCGAGATTCGATCCGGTGCGTTTCGTGCCGCTTCTGCCGGGAGTG
Organism: uncultured Rhodocyclaceae bacterium; assembly: GCA_964530115.1. Classification (GTDB taxonomy): domain Bacteria; phylum Pseudomonadota; class Gammaproteobacteria; order Burkholderiales; family Rhodocyclaceae; genus Fen-999. The sequence continues at coordinate 15,295 of CAZGYD010000180.1, forward strand.
GAATGAAGCCGACTTCGGTAGTGCCCGCCATCGAGGCGGTGGAAGCACCAGGGAAAACCAGGGTCTTCGTCATGGAGGGCGGGCATCCCGTGGGTGCAAGACTTCTTGCCCGACGGTTCGTACCCAGGGAAAGAGGGTGTTCCTCGTGCCTTGGTGGTGAGGTTTTATTGCGATGAACGTCTGGCATCGTGCGGCTTTTGCGGCCGTTTCCGCGATCTTCGTCCTGGCCGGCTGTGGCAGCCGCCCGCCGGCGCCCGTTGCCGAGCGTTCGCCGCCGGTGCCCGTTGAGGCCGGGGCGGCGCAACGCCCGGCGGCCCCGATGGCGCGGGAAGGGTATTACATCGTCAAGCGCGGCGACACGCTGCGCAAGATCGCCCAGGAACACGGGCTTTCCTGGCGAGACCTCGCTGACTGGAACAACATGGCCGATCCGAGCAAGCTGGAGATCGGCCAGGAGTTGCGCGTCGTGCCGCCGGAGGGCGTCGCTATCGTCAAGCCGGTCGAGGCGCCGCCGCCGCTGGTGGTGACCGGCGACGGTGCGCGTCCGTCGGCTCCGCTTCCGCCGGCGACCGTCGGCGGCGGGCTCAAGCGCGACCCGAAGGGTGGCAAGGTGGCCTATTCGGAAAGTGCGCTGGCTGAGGTCAGGGCCATGGAAACCGGCCGGACGGCGGCTGCGCGTCCGGCAAACGACAAGCCGGTGGCCAAAGCGGCGCAGGAGCCGTCAGGTGTGGTGGCACCGGCCGCTGCACCCGCGGCGACGGCGGGCGTGGGGGCATCGAGCGCTGCACCCGCTGCGACGACCACGGATGCGACCGGCAGCGGGATCGACTGGACCTGGCCTGCGGGCGGCAGGCTCATCGGAGAGTTCGTCGAGGCCGCCGGCGGCAAGGAGAGCAACAAGGGCATCGACATCGCCGGGCGCGTGGGCGAGCCGATCCGGGCCGCGGCAGCGGGCAGGGTTACCTATGTCGGCAATCTGCGCGGCTACGGCGATTTCCTCGTCGTCCGCCACAATGCCGATTTCATTTCGGTCTATGCGCACACGAGCAAGATCCTGGTCAAAAAGGATCAGGCAGTCGCCAAGGGCGAGAAGATCGCCGAGATCGGCAGTTCCGATGCCGATCAGCCGAAGTTGCACTTCGAGATCCGCCAGCAGGGCAGGCCCGTGGATCCCCTGAAGCTGCTGCCGCCGCGTTAGGGTCAGTCTCCATGATCGAGCGCGAGGAAAACGGCGAGGAATTCGGCGAGGAGGAGCGCAGCGTCGCCGAACCGCAAGGCACGAACGGCGAAGTCGAGTTCATCGACGATGTCACCCAGATCTATCTGAACGAGATCGGCGCGACGCTGCTTCTGACGCCCGAAGAGGAACTGGCCCTGGCACGGGCCGTGCGTCAGGGCGATTTCGCCGCGCGCCAGCGCATGATCGAGGCCAATCTTCGGCTCGTCGTCAGTATCGCCAAGCATTACCAGAACCGCGGCATTCCGCTCGACGATTTGATCGAGGAAGGCAATCTCGGGCTCATCCATGCGCTGGAAAAATTCGATCCCGAGCGCGGTTTCCGCTTTTCCACCTATGCGACCTGGTGGGTTCGGCAAAACATCGAGCGGGCGATCATGAACCAGTCGCGGACCATCCGCCTGCCGGTCCATGTGGTCAAGGAGCTCAACCTCGTCTTGCGAGCGATCCGGCAGCTCGAGTCGTCCTCGGGAGATGACCGGCAGGCCGATGCCGCCGCGGTCGCCCGCCTCCTCGACCGGCCGGTCGAGGAGGTGCTCCATCTGCTGTCCTACAACGAGCGTACGGCATCCCTCGATGCGCCGCTCGACATCGATCCGGATCTCTCGATCGCCGATGCCATCGCCGACGAGACCATCGAGCCGCCGGACCGCCATCTTGAGCATGTCGAACTCGAACGGCGTGTCGCCGAATGGGTCGCGCGGCTGTCCGCCAAGCAGCGCGAAGTCATCGAGCGCCGCTATGGTCTCAACGGCCGCGAGGTCGAAACGCTCGAGGTGCTCGCCCACGATCTGGGAGTCACCCGCGAGCGGGTGCGCCAGATTCAGCTCGAGGCCCTCACCCAGCTGCGCCGCCAGCTCGTGCGCGAAGGCGTCGGCCGCGACGCCGTGTTATAGGCCGCGGGCGGCCGCCTTCAGTGCCTCGGCGAGATCGGCCACCGCGGCGGCGTAGAAGCTGCTGCGGTTGTAGCGGGTGAGCACGTAGAAGTTGTTGAAGCCGAGCCGGAATTCGGTCGGTGCGTCCGGGGTCGGCAGGTCGATCAGGGCTGCCGGTAGCGCCGGGGCGCCGTCCGATTCAACGCCGAAACCGGCCATCTCGGCGGGCAGCCGGGCCGGCCGGATGCCCTCGGCGAGCAGGGCTGACACGTCTGCCGGCAGATCCCCGTCGCCCCGGGATTCGGCTGGCGTGTTACGACGGCTGAGTTTCGCGGGCAGCGCGATCGGTGCGCCGGGCTTCCAGCCGTGGCTGGCGAGGAAACGGGCGACCGAGCCGATGGCGTCTTCGGTGCTGTTTTCCAGATCGATTCGGCCGTCGCCGTCGAAATCGATCGCAAAGTTGCGGATGCTCGAAGGCAGGAACTGCGGCAGGCCGATGGCGCCGGCATAGGAGCCGCGGTAGCGCCAGGGATCGCGTCCCTCCTCGCGGGCGAGCAGCAACAGCGACTCGAGTTCGCGCCGGAACAGTTCGGCGCGCGGCGGATAGTCGAAGGCGAGGTTGGCGAGCGCCTCGAAGACGCGGAAGCGCCCGGGATGCCGGCCATAGAAGGTTTCGACGCCGATGATGGCGACGATGATCTCCGCCGGCACGCCGAACGTCGTTTCGGCGCGGGCGAGCGCTTCGCGGTGGCGGCGGCCGAATTCGAGGCCGCGGACGATACGCGATCCCTCGACGAAGCGCGCCCGGTAGTCGCGCCACGAACGTGTCGCCGGATCGGCCGGTGGCCGGATTGCCCGCAGCACCGCGGGTGCGGGGCGCGCCTTGCGGAAGTGGTCGAGCAGCGCTTCGGCGTCGAAACCGTGGCGTTCGGCCATTTCCGCGGCGAAGGCCCGCACGTCGTCGCGGTCGGCGAAGCTGCCGGCCCACGCCGGCAGTGCCGCGGCGAGCAGCAGGAAGAGCAGCGGTCGTCTCATGGCCGGAAGCATGCCACGCGCCGGCGCAGCCGTTTGGTCGAGGAAGCGGCATCCTTCATGCCGTTTCCATACCGGAGCCGGGCGTACTCGGCGGCGATGCCGCGGATTTCCGTGGCTGCGGCGGGCAGCGCCGCGGCGACCCGCTCGGCGTAGTCCATCGGCCCCTCGTGCGGAAGCCGTGCGAGACCGCGCCGGGCGAGGCGCCGCGACAGGCGGTTCCAGGCCTCGAGCGCCGGGTCGCGGCCACGCCGGCGTCGCAGCATCCAGCCGGCGAGCCCCGCCACCGCGATGGCGCAAAGTGCCGCAAGCGCGGCGGTCATGCGCCTCCAGTCGGGCTGCGGCATCCCCAGCCGCTCGAGCAGCCGGCGCTGGCGCTCCGGGTCGTAGCCGATCACCCACTGGTTCCAGGCATTGGCCACGGCGTCCCAACGGAAGCGCAGGTCGCGCAGCCATGCGAGTTCCGGCCGGGCGAGCAGCGGTAGCGGATCGCCGACGGGCACGGCGGCGGCGAGATTCATTTCGATGCGTGCGGGTGCGCTGATCGCCGTCGGATCGACGCGGACCCAACCCTCGTTCACGAGCCACACCTCGGTCCAGGCGTGGGCGTCGGACTGGCGCACGGTGAGCCAGCCATCGACCGGGTTGATCTCGCCTCCCTGGTAACCGGTGACGACGCGCGCGGGCACGCCGGCGGCACGCATGGCGAACGTGAAGGCGCTGGCGAAGTGCTCGCAGAAGCCTTGGCGGGTGTCGAAGAGGAACTCGTCGGCGGTGTGCTCGCCGAGGAGCGGCGGCGTCAGCGTGTAGGTGAGACTCTGGCGCTGGAAGAACGCCTGCGCGAGGCGCAGGATGGCGGGATCGGCCCGGGGCCGTGGCCCGCAGGCGGCGGCGAGCGCGCGCGACCGGGGGTTGCTGCCGTCCGGCAGCGTCAGGGGCTGTTCCCGCGGCGGATCGGCGGCGCCGACGCGCATGCCGGGAAGGGAGGTCACCGAATATCGCTGGCGGGCGATGACCGGCGACCTGGCGAAGAGCTGGTAATCGCGGCTCGCCAGCGCCTCCGGCGGCAGGGTGACCGGCAACTCGAGCGCGAACAGCCAGTGCTTCCCGTGTGGCTCGATCGTCACTTCGTGGCCGAGGCCCGGCGCTTCGGCCGTCGCGTAGGCCAAGGTCGGCAGCGGCTTCTCCGGGGCGACGCGCCAGACGCGGCCGTCGAATTCCGTGAGCACGGGGCCGCGCCAGTAGAGCTGGTGGCGTTCGGGAACCGCGCCTTCGAAACGGACGCGGAAGGCGATTGCATCCGATCGCGAGAGCAGGCCGATGCTGCCGGGGGCCATGGTTTCGGAAAGGCCCGTCAGCCCGGCATGGGCGTCCTTCGGCAGGCCCCAGAGCGGTCCCGGGACGCGCGGAAAGAGCAGGAAGAGGATCAGCATCAGCGGCAGGGACTGGAAGAGCAGACTGCCGGCCCGGCGGACCAGGGCCGGCGCCGGTGAGCGCGGGTCGGCGAGGGCGAGGAGGGCGGCCACCGTGACGAGCACGGCAAGCCCAGAGGCCAGCGCAGCCGGAATCGTCTGCACGTAGAAGAACTGGGCCATGGCCAGGAACAGGGCAAGAAGGACGATCGCCTGGCCGTCGCGGGCGCCTTTCGCCTCCAAGAGCTTGAGGCCGAAGAACAGGATCAGCAGGGCGATGCCCGGATTCTGGCCGAACAGCGTTCCGTACTGGCCGACGACGCCGGCACAGCCGGCGGCGACGAGGACGGCCAGCCACCATTTCGACGGCAATGGCCGGTGGTGGGCGAGCCAGGCGCGCCAGGCGAGCAGGATGGCGGCCGTTGCCGGCAGCCAGACGGGCACGTGCGGGGCGAGCGGCGCGATCGATGCGACGCCGGCGGCGACGAGCCAGAGCACCTGGCCTTGGGTGAGCGCGGGACGGTCAGGAGAGGCCATGGAGCGCGAGCATTTCGAGAGCCTTGTCGGCGTGCTGCTGGCCGCTTCCCGGCGCGAGCGTGGCGCCGGGGAGCCTGAGGCCCCACTCGCAGCCCGATGCGTGCGCCTCGAGCACCCAGCGGGCGAGGATCGACAGCCTCGTCTCCTCATCGCGACCCGGCAGGGCGTCCCAGTCGAGCCACAGCTGCCGGGCAGCCGAAGCGCCCTCGAACAACTTGGTTTGCAGCGGCGCGTCCTCTCCGAGCCTGGCCGCGACCTTCCAGGCCACGTGGCGGGGCGGGTCGGCCGGCTGGTGATCGCGGAAGCCGGCGAAATCGTCGCGACCGCGGCCGCCGCCGGCATGCTGCCCGCTTTCCTGGCAACGTCGCCACGGCAATGGCGGGGCGTCGGCCGCGGGGCGGGGGTAGACGAGGCAACGCCCTTCGGGTTCGCACCAGGAAAAGGCGCGGACGAGCCCGAGCGGCCATGTGGTTTCCAGCGCAAGCCGCGGCAGCGGTAGCCAGCCGCGGCGAACGGTATCGAGGCGCAGGGTGGCCGTGACGCGCTCGCCCGCGGGAATGTCGATGGTCGCCTCTTCGCCCGAACCGAGGCGCAGCCGCACGGCACGGCGTTCCGCGGCGCCGCCCTCGACCACCAGCGGGAAGGCGGCACGCTCGCCGGCGAACACGGCTGGCGTCCTACCAGGGCTGAGTTTCAGCGAAAAGAGGTTGCGCCAGGTGTGCAGGATGCCGACGATGCCGAGCCCGGCGAGCAGGAAGGTCAGCGCATGGCCGAGTCCGAGCGCGTAGTTGATGCTGCCCGCGAGCATGATGAGGAGCGCTGCGGCATAGGCGAGGCCGGCCTTCGTCGGCAGGACATAGACACGCTCGCGCGTGAGTACGACCGGCGCGGGTTCGGGCGCACGGACGCGCAGCGCCCAGCGGACGAAGCGCTCCCGGAGTGCGAGCGAAAGGGTCATCAGGGCAGAGGGACGGCCTCGATCAGCCGGGCCAGCGCCTCGCCGCGCGGCGCATCGTCGGTCGGCCGCAGCCGGTGCCCGGCGATGCCTGGCAGCACGGCCTGGACGTCTTCGGGCAGCACATGGTCGCGGCCGGCAAGCCATGCCCAGGCGCGCGCGGCAGCCAGCAAGGCCAGCGCCGCGCGCGGCGACAGGCCGGTTTGCCACTCTCGTGCGGTGCGCGTGTGCGCGGCGACCGCCTGCACGTAATCGACGAGGGGCGGTGCGGCGAGCACCCGGCGCACGGCGCCCTGTCGTTCGATCAGGCCTTCGGGCGTGAGCACCGCCGGCAGGGTGTCGAGCAGTTCGCGCCGGTCGATGCCGGAAAGCAGCTCGCGCTCCGCCGCGCGGTCCGGGTAGCCCAACTCGATGCGCATCATGAAGCGGTCGAGCTGGGATTCGGGCAACGGGAAAGTGCCGATCTGGTGGCCGGGATTCTGTGTCGCGATGACGAAGAAGGGGGCAGGCAGAGGCCGCGTCTGGCCATCGATCGTCACCTGCCGCTCCTCCATCGCCTCGAGCAGCGCACTCTGCGTCTTCGGCGTGGCGCGGTTGATTTCGTCGGCGAGCACGACCTGGGCGAACACCGGCCCGGGATGGAAGCAAAACCCGCCGCTGGCGCGGTCGAAGACGGAGACCCCGAGGATGTCCGCCGGGAGCATGTCGCTCGTGAACTGGATGCGCTGGAAACGCAGGCCCAGCATCTTCGCCAGCAGATGCGCGAGCGTGGTCTTGCCCACGCCGGGCTGGTCTTCGATCAAGAGGTGCCCGCGGGCGAGCAGGCAGGAAAGCGCCAGGCGGATCTGGCGCTCCTTGCCGAGGATCACGCGGCTCGCGGCCGCAATCAGGTCGTCCAGGGGACCGGGCGGCAGCCGGTCCCGGAACAGCGGAACGGGGTTCATGAGCGAGGCGGCAGGGGGTAGAACGGCAGGCGACATGGGCACGCGATTCGCGCCATAATCGCGATTCAGATCGATTGTATGCCAATCCCCCGATGACCACGGCCTTCATCACCCACCGCGACTGCTGGCGCCACGACATGGGCGCGCATCACCCCGAATGCCCCGAGCGCCTCGGCGCGATCCAGGACCGCCTGATCGCCTCGGGGCTGGATCTCTACCTGAGCTATCACGATGCGCCGCTCGCCGAGATGGAACATCTGCTGCGCGTGCATCCGCGCAGCTACGTCGAGATGCTCGAGGCCTGCTCGCCCGAGCACGGCATCCACCACCTGGACCCCGACACAGCGATGTCCCCCGGCACCCTCGTCGCGGCCAGGCGTGCGGCCGGTGCCGGCGTGCTGGCGACCGACATCGTCATGCGCGGCGAGGCGCCCACGGCCTTCTGCGCCGTGCGGCCGCCCGGGCATCACGCCGAGCGGGCGAGGTCGATGGGCTTCTGTTTCTTCAACAACATCGCCATCGCGGCGCGGCATGGTATCGAGGCCTGGGGATTGCAGCGCGTCGCCATCGTCGATTTCGACGTCCATCACGGCAACGGCACCGAGGAGATCTTCGCCCACGACGAGAAGGTGCTCATGGTCGGCACCTTTCAGCATCCGTTCTATCCGTACTGCGGTACGGAAAATCCGGCGCCCAACATGGTCAACGTGCCGATCAAGGCGGGCACACGCGGCGACACCTTCCGGGCGGTCGTCACCGAGAAGTGGCTGCCGCGACTCTACGATTTCGCCCCGGAGATCATCTACATTTCGGCCGGCTTCGACGCCCATTACGAAGACGACATGGCCTCGGTCGGCCTCGTCGAATCCGACTATGCCTGGGTGACGCAGCAGCTGAGGGCGGTGGCGAGAGAGTCGGCACAGGGGCGCATCGTCTCCATGCTCGAGGGCGGCTATGCGCTGTCGGCGCTGGCGCGCAGCGTCGTCGCGCACATCAAGGTCCTTGCCGACCTCGAGTAAAATCAATCTTTCTTTTTCCGCAACGCGGCTTTTCGCCATGGCTCAAACCATCATTCAGGGTTCCCTTCCCGCCATCGTCACGCCCATGCACGACGACGGCAGCCTCGATCTGCCACGATTGAGGAGCCTCATCGACTGGCACGTGCGCGAGGGTTCGGACGGCATCGTCGTCGTCGGCACGACCGGCGAGTCGCCGACCGTGGATTTCGACGAGCACTGCACGCTGATCGCCACGGCCGTCGAACACGCCGCGGGTCGCCTGCCCGTGATCGCCGGCACCGGTGCCAACTCGACCGCGGAGGCGATCGAACTGGCCGAGTACGCGAAGAAAGCCGGCGCCAACGCTCACCTCTCCGTCGTGCCCTACTACAACAAACCGACGCAGGAGGGCCTCTACCGCCACTTCAGGGCCATCGCCGAGGCGGTCGATCTGCCGATGCTGCTCTACAACGTGCCCGGCCGTACCGGTGCCGACATGAGCAATGACACGGCGCTGCGCCTCGCCGAGGTGCCCGGCATCGTCGGCATCAAGGATGCGACGGGCAACATCGAACGCGGCACCGACCTCCTCAAGCGCGCGCCGCGGCATTTCGCGGTCCTGAGCGGCGATGATGCGACGGCGTTGGCGCTGACGCTGCTGGGGGGCCGGGGCGTGATTTCCGTCACCGCCAACGTCGCGCCGAGGCCGATGCACGAAATGATCGCGGCGGCGCTCGCCGGCGACGTCGGCACCGCCCGGGCGATCAATTTCCGGCTGCTTGGCCTGCATCGCCACCTGTTCGTCGAGGCCAATCCGATCCCGGTCAAGTGGGCATGCGCGGAGATGGGGCTGATCGGCCACGGCCTGCGCCTGCCGCTCACGCCGCTGTCGCCCGAACATCACGAGCGGGTCCGCTCGGCGATGCGCGAAGCCGGCATCCAGTTCTGACCCTGTCGGGGAACGCATGAAGCGGAAGCATTTGCTGTTGTCATGTTCGTTCGTGGTCGCCGTGCTCGCGGGGTGCGGCGGCTCGGCCTTCGAGTCGAAGAAGATCGACTACAAGTCGGCCGGGAAGCTGCCGCCACTCGAGGTGCCGCCCGATCTGACCCGTCCGGCGCGCGACGACCGTTACGCCGTTCCGGACGTGAACCCCAAGGGACAGGCGACCTGGTCGGCCTACGTCGGTGACCGGGCCGGCCAGACGCGCACCTCGACGGCCCAGGAAGTTCTGCCGGACGTCGGCGGCATGCGCATCGAGCGGGCCGGCAGCCAGCGCTGGCTGGTCGTGCCGGGAACCCCCGAAAAACTCTGGCCGGCGGTCAAGGAGTTCTGGCAGGACCTGGGCTTCATCGTCGACGTCGAGCGCCCCGAAGTGGGCATCATGGAGACGGACTGGGCCGAAAACCGCGCCAAGATCCCGCAGGACATCATCCGCAGCGCCATCGGCAAGGTCTTCGACAACCTGTATTCGACGCCGGAGCGCGACAAGTTCCGCACCCGCCTGGACAAGGGCACCCGGCCGGACACGACCGAGATCTACATCAGCCATCGCGGCATGTACGAGATCTACGTCAACGAAGGCAGGACCGATACACGCTGGCAGCCGCGGCCCGCGGATCCGGAACTCGAGGCGGAAATGCTCCGTCGCCTGATGGTTCGCCTGGGCATGGACGAGGTGCGCGCCAAGGCCGCGCTGGCCGAGGCCGCCGAAAAGAACGAGCGCGCGCGCATCGTCGCCACGGCCGACGGCCGGAGCGTGCTGGAGATGCAGGAGGCCTTCGATCGCGCATGGCGCCGCGTCGGTCTGGCGCTCGATCGCGTCGGCTTCACGGTCGAGGATCGCGACCGCTCGCAGGGGCTTTACTACGTCCGCTATGTCGATCCGGAGATCGAACAGAAAAAGGGCGGCTGGTTCTCGGGCTGGGGGCGCGACAAGACCGATCCGGCCAAGCGGCCGCAGTACCGGATCCATGTCGCGGCCGCCGGTGACGACACGCGGGTGCAGGTGCAGGGCAAGGACGGTGCCGTCGAAGAGTCCGACACGGCGAAAAAGATTCTCCGTCTGCTCCACGAGCAGCTCAAGTAGGTCGGGGGATGCGCTTCGCATCCCTCGGCAGCGGCAGCAAGGGCAATGCGCTGGTCGTCGAGGCCGGCAGGACGCGGCTCCTCGTCGATTGCGGATTCGGTCCGCGCAACCTGGCGGCACGTCTGGGCCGACTCGGGCTCGAGCCCGCCGATCTCGACGCGATCCTGATCACCCACGAGCATGCAGACCACGTCGGCGGTGTGGCGCCGTGTGCGCGACGGTATGAGATCGAGGTGTTCATGACGCATGGCACGCGTGTGGCCGCCGCGCCAGAGGGTGTCTCCGTCACGGTGCTCGACGCTCATACGCCGTTTGCCATCGGTGACGTGGAAGTTCGGCCTTTTCCGGTGCCGCACGACGCGCGCGAGCCGGTGCAGTTCGTTTTCTCCGACGGACGATGCAGCTTTGGACTGCTCACGGATGCCGGCTGTGTGACGCCGCACATGGTGGCGATGCTTTCCGGCTGCGATGCGCTGATGATCGAATGCAATCACGACCGTGCGCTGCTCGAGAGCGGGCGCTATCCACCCGCGCTCAAGCGGCGCATCGCCGGCCGTTTCGGCCATCTCGACAACGGTGCGGCGGCCGATCTGCTCTCGCGTGTGGCGCACGATCGCCTGAAGCATGTGGTCGCGGCCCATCTGAGCGAGGAAAACAACCGGCCCGAGCTGGCTCGTGACGCGCTTGCCGCGGTGCTTGGCTGCCATTCCGAATGGATCGCCGTCGCCGACCAGGAAGACGGACTCGGCTGGCGCGATGTCTGAACCCGGCGTGCCCATGAAAAAGGCCGGCCCCCTTCCGGGAAGCCGGCCCTTTCGGCAGTGATGCGGGAATGACTTCGAATTACTTCTTGTCGCCGCTCATGCCGGACATGCCGCTCATGCCCGACATTCCCGACATACCGGCCTGGCCCTGCATGCCGGCCTGACCTTCCATACCGGACATGCCCGACATGCCGCTCATGCCGGCTTGACCCTGCATGCCCGCCTGACCCTGCATGCCGGCCTGGCCTTCCATGCCGGACATGCCGCTCATGCCGGTCTGACCGGCGGGCGCGGCCGGGGCCGCGGCAGGAGCGGCGGGCGCGGCCGGGGCGGCGGCGGGCGGGGCTTCCTTCTTGCCACAGGCGGCGACGGAGAGGGTGACGAGGGCAGCGACGAGGAGAGACTGTTTCATGGTTATCCCTTTAGCGATGAGGAGGAGAATGTTGTCGATCGAATCGTTTGGAATGTCGGCCGGATGACGATCCGACCGACCAAAAATTATATCAACTTCGCAGAACTCGAAGCCAATACAACAAACTGTTACAACCCGGTCACGGCCCAGGGGGAGCAGGGCGACGATTCCTCCCAGAGGGCATCGAAGCGCTGCCACCAGGGGCGGATTTCCGGCTCGCTGCCGGCGATGCGCTTGCCGCGCGCCTGGCTCTCGTGAAAGCGGATCGCGCCGTGCCGGCCGTCGGCGAGCAGATAGCTTTCGGCGAGATGGTGCAGATGTTCGGGGGTGCGGCGCACGGCGATCACATGGGCGTGATCGCGCATCAGCGTCAAGAGGCGCGGCATGCCGCGCTCGAGCGGGCCGGTGTCGTGGACCGCGACCTTGATGCGCCGGTCGCGGCCGGCCGAGAGGAATCGCGACAGCGCAGCGACACGGGCGGCGTCGTGCAGACCCATGCGTACGAGATCGCGGTCGAAGATGCGGAGGTCGCGCCCGGCGAGTGCGAGCGTGAGCTCGATGGCGGTGTGCCAGTCGGCCTCGCTGTCGAACAGGGTGACCGATTCGCTCATGTCAGATGGACGTAGCCGTAACGGTACCAGTCGTGGAGCAGCGCGATGCTCTCCGTGCCGAGCGAGGTGGCCGGGAGATGGCGACGGTCGGCGAGTTGCCGGAATGCCGCCCGGTCCTGGCGTGTTACCACGGCTGAGTCTCCGTTGATGTAGAAGCGGTTGCCGGCGAAGAGCAGCTGGCTGCGCGGATCCAGCCGGATGCCGCGCCTCGCCAGCGCTTCGGCGAAGCGCTTCGCGTTCATCGGCCGAGCCGGCCGGTCGAAGAAGACGTGGGCCTTCGGCTCGGTCAGATGGCAGCCGAGAAAGTCGCGCACGACTTCGCGGTCCCAGCGGATGCGGCCGAGCATGTCGGCGACCTGGTCGATCATCGCCTCGCCGATTTCCGCCGGGTGCTTCTGGAGCGCGAGATCGGGGTCGCGGTAGCGGCCGGACAGCGCGATCCGGTCCTGGAGGAAGACGAGGAACTGTTCGGCGAGGTCCTGCGCCGGCGCAGCGCGGAAGCCGACCGAGTAGGTCATGCATTCGCCGACGGCGATGCCGTCGTGCGCCCATTCCGGCGGCAGGTAGAGCAGGTCGCCGGGCTCCAGCACCCAGTCGTGGACGGGCCGGAAGTCCTTGAGGATGCGCAGCGGCAAGCCTTCGATCAGGGTCTGGTCGCGCTGGTTGCCGATTCGCCAGCGCCGCTTGCCGATGCCCTGGATCAGGAATACGTCGTAACTGTCGAAGTGCGGGCCGACGCCGCCGCCGTCCGTCGCGTAGCTGACCATCAGATCGTCGAGCCGCGCATAAGGGATGAAATCGAAGCGGCGCATCAGTTCGTCGGCCTGCGGCAGCAGCATGTTCAGGCCCTGCACCAGCACGGTCCACGGCTTGGCCTTGCGGCGAAGCGCACTGCGCGAGAAGGGGCCGTGGGCGATCGTCCAGCCGCCGGCCTGGGAGACGAAGCGCGATTCGACGTCGTCACGGCAGGAGAGATCCAGCAGTTCGTCGCGCGTGAGCACCCCGGTGAAGCCGGGGAAGGCGTTGCGGACCAGCAGGGGTTTCTTCTGCCAGTATTCGGAGAGGAACTGCCCGGCCGTCAGGCCGCCGAGCATGGCGAGTGGCTGCTTTTTCATGGGCATCGCGTCGGTGAGCACGCGGCGATTCTAGCCCCGCCGTGAGGCATAATGGCGCCCTTTTTCCGTCGCCTCACTGCCGCCATGCCCGAAGCGCTCGTCGAATCGCTGGACCACGAAGGCCGTGGTGTCGCGCACGTCGAGGGCAAGGCGATCTTCATAGAAGGCGCGCTGCCGGGGGAGCGGGTCGAGTACTCCAGTTTCCGCCGCAAGCCGAGCTACGAACAGGCGCAGGTCGTGCGCATCGTCGAGGCGTCGAGCCAGCGTGTGGCACCAGCCTGTCCGCACTTCGGCACGTGCGGCGGCTGCAGCATGCAGCATCTGGAGCCGTCGGCGCAGACGGCCGTCAAGCAGCGCGTGCTCGAGGATGCGCTCTGGCACCTCGCACGCCTGAAGCCGGAAACGGTGCTTCCGCCGATCTCCGGCCCGGCGTGGGGCTACCGCCACCGCGCGCGGCTGTCGGTGAGAAACGTGCCGAAGAAGGGCGGCGTGCTGGTCGGCTTCCACGAAAAGCGCAGCAGTTACGTCGCGGTGATGGATTCCTGCGAAGTCCTGCCGCGGGCGATCTCGGACCTGATTCCGCCGCTGAAGGCGCTGGTTGCGGCGATGTCGCGGCCCGACCGGCTGCCGCAGATCGAAGTGGCCGTGGGGGACGATCAGCGGGCACTGGTGCTGCGTCATCTCGAACCCCTGACGGTCGAGGACGAGGCCCAGCTGCGCGATTTCGCCGACCGGCATGGCATCGTCTGGTACCTGCAGCCGGGCGGACCCGACACCGCGGCGCTCTTTCATCCGGCCGATGCGCCGCCGCTCGAATACCGGCTCGCGGATTTCGGCGTGTTCCTGCGCTTCCGGCCGACCGATTTCACGCAAGTCAATCATGGCATCAATCGCATGCTCGTGCGCCGGGCCATGAGCCTGCTGAAGCCGGCGCCGGGCGAGCGGATCGCGGATCTATTCTGCGGGCTTGGCAATTTCACGCTGCCGATCGCCGCGCTCGGCGCGACGGTCGTCGGTGTCGAGGGCAGCCAGGCGCTGGTCGAGCGGGCGCGCATGAACGCCGAACTGAACGGCCTGGCCAGCCGCTGCGAATTCCGGGTCGCCAACCTGTTCGAGGCGACGCCGGAGCGCATCGCGGCGCTCGGCCCGCTCGACAAGTGGCTGATCGACCCGCCGCGCGAAGGCGCCGTCGAAGTGGTCAAGGCGTTGGGCGGATCGGCCCCGGGGCGCATCGTCTATGTCTCCTGCAACCCGGCGACGCTCGCGCGCGACGCGGCGATCCTGGTGCATGAAAAGGGCTACGCGCTGCGGGCGGCCGGTATCGCCAGCATGTTCCCACACACGTCGCACGTCGAATCGATTGCCCTGTTCGAACGCTGAAAACGAACACGCCGCCTTCCGGCGGCGTGTTACGACGGCTGAGTTTCGCTGAGGCTTATTCGCGCTGCCCGGCGAATGCGAGAAGCAGGTTGAGCAGGCTGACGAAGACGTTGTAGATGTCGAGATAGACCGCGAGCGTCGCCGAGACGTAGTTCGTCTCGCCGCCCTGGACGATGCGGTTGATGTCGAACAGGATGTAGGCCGAGAACAGGACCACGGCGATCGCCGAAATCGCCAGCGCCAGTGCCGGAATCTGGAAGAAGGCGTTGGCGAGTGCCGCGACCAGGACCAGGATCAGTCCGGCGAAGAGGAACTTGCCGAGTCCCGAGAGGTCGCGCTTCGTGGTTGCCGCGACGCCTGCGAGGGCGAAGAAGATCGCGCCCGTGCCACCGGCCGCCATGGCGATCAGCGTGCCGCCGTTGGCGAAGCCCAGCGCCACCTGCAGGATGCGCGAGAGCATCAGCCCCATGAAGAACGTGAAGGCGAGCAGCAGAACGACGCCGACACCGCTGTTCTTGTTCTTCTCGATGCCCCACATGAAGGCCCAGGCGATGCCGAGGAACAGCAGGAAGGCCATCACCGGGCTGCCGGCGAGGAACGAGAAATTGAGCTGGATGCCGACCAGCGCGCCGAGGACGGTCGGCACCATCGACAGGCCGAGCAGCGCGTAGGTATTGCGCAGGACCCGGTTCTGGGACAGCGCGGCACTGGCGGACGTCCCGCTGTGGATGACTTGGTAGTTGTTTTGCATGCGTTTCTCCTCGTTGGTCCGAAACCGTCGGTTAGAGTAGGGGGAGGCGGCGAAAGTTTCAAGCACCGGCCTTCGGGGCGTCGTGCCCCCACGACGGGATTGACCGCCGGCCAGCCGGGGTTCAAGATCGGCCCGTCTTTCGTTGATGGGGGTTCGGCGGATGATCGAACGTCGTCAGTACGACCGGCGCACCGGCGGGCCGGGAACGGGCCGGCGATCGACCGACCGGCGGCCGGCACCGGTCAGCCATCGACGGGCAGCGGCGGGCGAAGTGCCGCAGCGCCTGGTCATCGTGGGAGCGGAAGGTGCGACCGGCGCCAAAATGGCCCGGTTCGTCAAGCTCTGGGCGGGTGACTACGTCGATGTCACGCTGATCGAGCCGGGGTTCGCGTCGGCAACCTTTCCCGCGTCCGGCGAAGAGTGCCGTGGCGACGATTTGGCCACATTTGACCGGCGTGCCCTGTCGAGCCGTTACGGCGTCCGCGTGATTGGAAAACCGGTCTCCGCCATCGACACGCGCCGTCGCGCGGTGACACTCAGCGATGGCACCCATTTGACGTTCGACCGCCTCGAACTCGCGCCGGGGGCGGAGAGCCGAATTCCGTCTTGAGTCGGCCGAGAGGCTGGAGAGAGTTTGGAGTTTGGCGGAAGAGGTGGGATTCGAACCCACGGATGGTTGCCCATCGCCGGTTTTCAAGACCGGTGCATTCAACCGCTCTGCCACTCTTCCGTGCTGCCCATCGCCGGTTTTAGCTCCGACGTCTCCTGACGGAGACGTCTTCGCTGGCGCGCCCGCTGCTGCGGGCTGGCGCCAAGACCGTTGCATCCAACCGCTCTGCCGGCGATCGCGGGTGGGCGGATTCTACGCCGGCAGGTCGAGATCGGAGCGGTCGGCGTCGGCCCAGCAGTTGGGCGTTTCGTAAATCCGCACCCGTTCCAGACGGAGCTGGTTGCCGTAGCAGGTATGGTAGAGCGGATCGAGGATCGCGAAGGCGATGCGTGCAAGGTTCTCGGCCGTGGGTACCCGATCGAGGACGACGGTCTTGTGGCCAGGCAGCGAATTCAGGAACGCGAGCACGGCCGTGTCGCCCCGATAGACGAGGAAGGCATGGTCCCAGACGTCGACGACGTGATCGCGGGCGATCTGCTTGATCCTCGAAAAGTCCATGACCATGCCGGTTTCGGGCAGGCCCGCCGTGTCGATGACGGTGCCTGCGAGCGTGACCTCCAGGGCATATCGGTGGCCGTGCAGGTGGCGGCACTGGCTTTGGTGGTCGGGGATGCGATGGCCGGCGTCGAATTCGAGGCGGCGGGTGATCTGCATGGAATCGGTGGTAAGCTCGAACGATGGACATTATAGCGGTCGCCTCTCGCCGCCTCTGGCCGCTGCGATGCTGACGGTTTCCGACCATTCGCGGGACAGCGCCGGCATGACCTATGTTTATGCCGTCGTTTCGAGGCGGGCCGGAGGGGTCTCCGTCGGCGTCAATCTGAACCCGAACAACGCCTGCAACTGGCGATGCATCTATTGCCAGGTGCCGGGGCTGACGCGTGGCGGCCCGCCCCCGATCGACCTCGACAGGCTGGCGTCCGAGCTGGACCGGATGCTCGATGACATTGTCACCGGCGACTATCTGTCGCGAGAGGTTCCCGAAGGTTTCCGTCGCCTCGTGGATGTCGCCTTTTCCGGGAATGGTGAACCAACGAGTGCGAAGGAGTTCCCGGGTGCTGTCGATATCGCCATCTCGGCGATGGTGCGAAGGGGGTTGCTGCCGGCGGTCAAGCTGCGTCTCATCACCAACGGCAGTCTGGTCGATCGCCGCCCCGTTCGCGAAGGCATCGCGGCGATCGGCCGGGTCGATGGCGAAGTCTGGTTCAAGGTCGATGCCGCGGACGAGCGCACGATGGCGCGCATCAATGGTACGCGCGTGAAGCTGGAAAGCGTCGAGCGCCGCCTCCGCGCGTGCGGAGACTTGTGTCCGACCTGGGTGCAAACGTGCCTGTTCGCCCTTGACGGCGAGCTGCCCGGGGATGAGGCCATCGAGGCGCTGATCGGGCTGTTCGGCCGCTGCCGGCCATGGCTACGGGGCGTGTTCCTCTATGGACTGGCCCGTCCCTCGGCGCAGCCGGAAGCCCCTCGCCTGTCCGCTGCGCCGGCGGACTGGATGGAGGCGGTGGGGCGGCGAATCAGAGATGCGGGCCTGGCCGTCGAGGTCAGGCCCTGAGAGCCTGTGAAAAATTCTGCTGCGCTCGCAAAAATTTTTACAGGCTCTGAGTTGTCGGCTGCCTCAGGCGGCCTTCTTTTGCGCGGCCCGCGCCTGCTTTTTCAGGTTCTTGAACATCTCCGGGTCGTGAGCCTTGAGGTATTCGATGACCTCGAAGTCTTCGCGCTTGACCTTGTTGATGTCGACCTGCTCGACATGGACGAGACGGAGCAGTTGCTGGACCGGCCGCGGAATGTTCCGGCCGCTTTCGTAGCGGGACCCACCACTCTGGGTGACCCCGATCTTCGACCAGAACTGCTGCTGGTTCATGCCGAGCTTGCGCCGGATCTCCCGGACATCCATCTTTTCCGTGGCCTTCATGCCTATGTTCCTTTCTTAGGTATGACAACGGTGCAGAGCGTATTACCGAAGTCATATGGCGCAAAGCATAGCGTTTATCGGAATGCCATACAAGTCCCGGCATACCGGTCGAGTATCCAAGGCGATGCTGCGGATATGTCGTGGCTACGTCATTTTCGATTCGATATAATTACCGCCTTTTTCGAATTCGAGATCGATCCGGTTCAGTCATGGCTCTCATAGTCCAGAAATACGGCGGCACCTCGATGGGATCGCCGGACCGTATCCGCAACGTCGCCCGGCGGGTGGCGCGCTGGAAGGCGCAGGGGCATCAGCTCGTGGTGGTCGTCTCGGCCATGAGCGGTGAAACCAACCGTCTCATCGCGCTGGCGAAGGACGTATCGCCCCAGCCCGATCCGCGCGAGCTCGACGTCATGGTTTCGACCGGCGAGCAGGTCACCATTGCGCTGCTGGCGATGGCCTTGAAGGATCTTGGCATCCATGCCAAGAGCTACACGGGCGGCCAGGTCAAGGTGCTCACGGACAGCACGTTCACCAAGGCGCGCATCCTGAAGATCGACGAGGCGAACATCCGGCGCGATCTCGACAGCGGCACCGTGGTCATCGTCGCCGGCTTCCAGGGCGTGGATGAGCAGGGCAACATCACGACGCTCGGGCGCGGCGGATCCGATACTTCCGGCGTGGCGCTGGCGGCGGCGCTGAAAGCGGACGAGTGCCAGATCTACACCGACGTCGACGGCGTCTACACGACCGATCCGCGCATCGTTCCGGAAGCGCGCAAGCTCGAGCGCATCACCTTCGAGGAGATGCTGGAGATGGCCAGCCTCGGCTCCAAGGTGCTGCAGATCCGCTCGGTCGAATTTGCTGGCAAGTACAAGGTCAAGCTGCGCGTGCTCTCGAGTTTCGAGGAAGAAGGCAAGGAAACCAGCGGCACGCTGATCACTTTCGAGGAAGACAGGAAAATGGAACAACCGATCATTTCCGGCATCGCCTTCAACCGCGACGAAGCCAAGCTGACCGTGGCCGGGGTTCCCGACCGGCCGGGTATCGCCTACCAGATTCTCGGGCCGATCGCCGACGCCAACATCGATGTCGACATGATCATCCAGAACGTCAGCCACGACGGCACGACCGATTTCTCTTTCACCGTGCCGCGCGGGGAATTCGCGCGCGCGAAGAAGATCCTCGAGGAGCAGATCAAGCCCCATGTCGGTGCCCGCGCGATCGAGGGCGACAACCGGATCTGCAAGGTGTCGGCGGTCGGCGTCGGCATGCGCTCTCACCCGGGCGTGGCGAGCAAGATGTTCCGCGCTCTGGCGGAGGAGGGCATCAACATCCAGATGATCTCGACCTCCGAAATCAAGATCTCCGTGGTCGTCGACGAAAAGTACCTGGAGCTCGCGGTGCGCGTTCTGCATCGCGCTTTCGGCCTCGATCAGGCAGAGGCCTGAGCGCTCCGTGGTTTGACCCCCGGTGCGCTGCCCGGGTATGATCGCGCACCGACCGGAGACGTGGCCGAGAGGTCGAAGGCACTCCCCTGCTAAGGGAGCATAGGGCCAAAAAGCTCTATCGAGGGTTCGAATCCCTCCGTCTCCGCCAGAACGGCGGCCGGCATTTCCCGGCTTTCAGTTCATTCCAGACGAACGACCGACTTCGTCGCCCTTCTTCGATCCACCCGATTTCGCCTCCCGGCACCGTTCCGATTCGATTCCCGCGCAGGCCGGGCTCGGCTTGCGCTCGTCCGTCGGCGAGCCTGGCGTCATCACGGGCCGGGCATGGGCTTGCCGCCGGCGGGCCAACCGGGTAACGTCGCCCGAAACGAGGAGGGTGGAGGAACTCATGAGCCAAGCTCGGGAATCCATGGCATTCGACGTCGTCATCGTCGGCGGGGGGCCGGCCGGCCTCTCGGCAGCGATCCGGCTCAAGCAGCTCGACGGCGGCCTCTCGGTCTGCGTGATCGACAAGGGTGCGGAGATCGGCGCGCACATCCTCTCGGGTGCCGTCATGGATCCCCGCGCGCTCGACGAACTCGTTCCCGATTGGCGGGATCGCGGCGCACCGATCGACACGCCGGTCGAGGAAGACCGTTTCGTCTTCCTCACGCAGGACGGCGGCTTCCGGCTGCCCAGTTCCCTGCTGCCGGAGTGCTTCACCAATCACGGCAATTACATCGTCAGCCTGGGCTCGCTCTGCCGCTGGCTCGGTGCCCAGGCGGAGGCGCTCGGGGTCGAGATCTACCCGGGCTTCGCGGGCGCGGAGGTGCTCTACGACGAGGGAGGACGCGTGCTCGGCGTCATCACCGGCGACATGGGCATCGGCCGCGACGGCCAGCCGACGGCCGCCCATCAGCCGGGTATGGAGCTGCGCGCCAAATACACCCTGTTCGCCGAGGGCTGCCGTGGGCACCTGGGCAAGCGGCTCGAGGCCCGTTTCAACCTTCGGGCCGGCGCCGACCCGCAGGTCTATGGCATCGGCATCAAGGAGCTCTGGGAGGTCAGGCCGGAGAACCACCAGAAGGGGCTGGTCATGCATACGGCCGGCTGGCCGCTGGACGCGGACACCTATGGCGGTTCGTTCTGCTACCACTTCGGCGACAACCTCGTTGCCATCGGCATGGTCGTCGGCGCGGGCTATGCAAATCCGTATCTCTCGCCGTTCGAGGAAATGCAGCGGCTGAAGACGCACCGCCAGTTCCGGACGATGCTCGAGGGCGGCCGGCGGCTTGCCTATGGCGCCCGGGCGCTGACGGCCGGCGGCCTGCAGGCGCTGCCCAGGCTCGTGTTTCCCGGCGGGGCATTGGTTGGCGACGATGCGGGGTTTCTCGTCGCTTCGCGGATCAAGGGCACCCACGCGGCGATCAAGTCGGGGATGCTCGCGGCGGAGGCCGCCGCCAAAGCGATCGCCGCCGGCCGCGCTCAGGACGAGCTCGATGCCTATCCCGAGCACTTCCGGCGGTCATGGCTGTTCGACGAGCTCCACCGCGCCCGCAACTTCAAGCCGTGGATGGCGAAGGGGCTCTATGTCGGGTCGCTGATGTTCGGCATCGATCAGCTCGTTTTCCGCGGCAGGGCGCCCTGGACGCTGCATCTGACGGCCGATCACGAGAAACTGAAACCGGCTGCGCAATGCCGGCCCATCGAGTATCCGAAGCCCGATGGCGTCCTTACGTTCGACCGGCTCTCGTCGGTCTTTCTCTCGAACACCCATCACGAGGAGAACCAGCCCTGCCACCTGCGTCTCAGGGACGCGCGCGTGCCGATCGAGATCAATCTCGCCCGTTACGCTGCCCCGGAACAACGCTATTGCCCGGCGGGCGTTTACGAAATCATCGAAGAGCCGCGCGGGCCGCGCCTGCAGATCAACGCCCCAAACTGCGTGCATTGCAAGACCTGCGACATCAAGGATCCGACGCAGAACATCGAGTGGGTGCCGCCGCAGGGGGGCGAGGGGCCGATCTATCAGCAGATGTGAACCGGTGCCGCCATCCTTGTGGGAAAGCGAAGATACCGTCGACATCGTTTCTTTCGATACGGTATAATGCGGGACTTCTCAGCGCGCCCGTAGCTCAGTTGGATAGAGTACCTGGCTACGAACCAGGGGGTCGTGGGTTCGAATCCTGCCGGGCGCGCCATCTTTCCTTTTCCGGCAATCACTGCGAAGGGCCGAAATGTCCGAGAAAAAGGCTGACCTCGTCTATTGCTACCACTGCCGTACCTATCATCCGCGCGAGGAGATGCGCCAGATCGATACCAAGGGCGGCAAGCGCTGGCGCTGCATCAAGAGCATCGAGGCGACCAAGCGCAGCGTTGCGGAGCGCGAAGCGTTCGGCCGGCAGATGACTGCGATCAACAAGGCCGAGGCGCAAAGCAAGGCCCGCATCCTCAACGGCCAGCATCACCATCATCACTGATCCCGCCGCGGCGGGATCGCCATGCCCACCATCGAGATCACCAGTCTCGCCCTGCTCGGAGCGGCGGGCTGGTTATGGCTCGACGGCCTGCGCGCGCGTGAAGCGGCGGTTGCCGCGGCACGGCGTGCCTGTGAGGCCGGAGGATTGCAGTTCCTCGACGATTCCGTCGCGCGCGGCGCCATTCGTCTCGAGCGGGATGACGATGGCGTGCTGCGTCTGAGGCGGAGCTACGCCTTCGAATTCAGTGTCAGCGGCGATGACCGGCGCCCCGGCTGGGTCGTGGTCCTCGGTCGCCGGGTAGTTTCGATCGATCTGGAATCGATCGTGCGTCCAGGCCGGCGTGCGCTTCACTGACCGGTCATGCCGGCCGGCTTGAGCTTCGCCGGGATGACGTGGCCCTTGCGGGCACGGCTGCCCCGATAGCCGTCGAGCTCCTTGCCGCCGATCCGCCATTCGGACGGTCGGCCTCCCCGCCCGGTGCCGGTGACGACGAAGGCGTCGTTGCCCACGGCCACGGCCGCGAGCGCATCGCGCGCGTCGATGTCCTGGATTGTCAGGCCGCGTCCCTTGGCCATGACTTTCAGTTCGTCGAGCGGGAAGACCAGCAGACGGCCGTTCTGGGTGATCGCGGCCAGCGAGGCCGGCGTGTTACCACGGCTGAGTTTCGCGGGCTTGAGCGGCCGCTCGCCCTTGGCGAGCGACATGAACGCCTTGCCGGCACGCTGGCGTGAGACGAGATCCGACACCGAGGCGATGAAACCGTAGCCGCCGGAACTGGCGAAGACGTATTGCGCCTCGGGCGCGTCCGTCAGCGCCTGCCCGAGCCTGCCGCCGTCCTGGAAATCGATCAGGGTGGTGAGCGGCGCGCCGTCTCCCCGTCCGCCCGGCAGGTCGGCGACGCGCACCGAGTAGGCGCGGCCATTGCTGTCGATGATGACGAGCGGCCAGACCGTGCGCGATTCGGCGACCAGGAAGGGGAAGTCGCCGGCCTTATAGGTGATCGTCGCCGGGTCGATGCCGTGGCCCTGGCGCGTGCGCACCCA
The DNA here is from genome assembly GCA_964530115.1 of uncultured Rhodocyclaceae bacterium. Lineage (GTDB taxonomy): Bacteria > Pseudomonadota > Gammaproteobacteria > Burkholderiales > Rhodocyclaceae > Fen-999. The sequence goes on from CAZGYD010000180.1 coordinate 37,943, forward strand.
GCCGTTCTGGGAGACGATCACGGTGACCGGTTCATCGGGGATCGCGACCTCGGCCGGCGCGACCGGGGCCTCCGTCTCGATCACGGTTCGGCGGTCGTCACCGAAGCGCCTGGCGTCCTCGGTGATTTCCTTCAGCACCAGTTTGGTGAGCTCTTTGCGGTCGCCGAGAATTTTTTCCAGGCCGGCCAGCTCTTCGAGGAGCTCGCCACGCTCCTTCTCGATGCGGAGTCCCTCGAGCCTCGCCAGCTGACGCAGGCGGATCTCGAGGATATCGTCGGCCTGGATTTCGCTGAGGCCGAAGCGGGTCATGAGATCGGCCCTGGGCTCGTCCGATTCGCGGATGCAGCGGATCACTTCCTCGATGCGCAGGAAGACGGCGAGGCGGCCGTCGAGAATGTGCAGTCGGCGCTCGACCTCGGCGAGGCGGTGCCGCGAGCGCCGCTCGACGGTGGCGTGGCGGAACTCGATCCACTCGTGCAATATCGCCGGGAGGGGCTTTTGCGCCGGCCGGCCGTCGCGGCCGATCATGGTCAGATTGACCGGGACGTTCGTTTCGAGGCTGGTGTGGGCGAGCAGGGCGGCCATGAACTCCTGCTGCGGAATCTTCGATGTGCGCGGTTCGAGCACGATGCGTACCGGCGCCTTGTCGCTCGATTCGTCGCGCACGGAATCGAGCACGGAGAGCATCGCCTGGCGGAGATTCTTCTGCTCCTGCGACACTTCTTTTCTGCCCGGCCTCGGCTGCGGGTTGGTGATGGCTTCGATTTCCGAGAGCACCTGCGCGGTCGAGACGCCGTGCGGCAGTTCCTCGACGATCACGCGCCACTGGCCGCGGGCGAGTTCCTCGATGCGCCAGCGCGCGCGCATGCGCAGGGAGCCGCGGCCGCTCGCGTAGGCGTCGCGGATGTCTTCCGGCGTGGAGATGATCTGGCCGCCACCCGGAAAATCAGGGCCGGGCATGAGCGCCAGCACTTCTTCGAGCGAGGCTTCGGGCTTCCTGATCAGGAGCTTCAGCGCCTCCGCGACTTCGCGCAGGTTGTGCGGCGGGATTTCCGTGGCCATGCCGACGGCGATGCCGGAGGCGCCGTTGAGCAGCACGAAGGGCAGCCGCGCCGGCAGCAGTTGCGGCTCGCGCAGCGTGCCGTCGTAGTTGGCGGCGAAATCGACGGTGCCGCGGTCGATTTCGGCGAGCAGCAGTTCGGCGATCGGCGTCAGCCGGCACTCGGTGTAGCGCATCGCCGCCGCGCCGTCGCCGTCGCGCGAGCCGAAGTTGCCCTGGCCATCGACGAGCGGATAGCGCAGCGAAAAATCCTGGGCGACGCGCACCATCGCGTCATAGACGCTGGCATCGCCGTGCGGGTGGTACTTGCCGATCACGTCGCCGACCACGCGCGCGCTCTTGACGTGCTTGGCGGTGGCTGCGAGCCGCATCTCGTTCATCGCAAACAGGATGCGCCTCTGCACGGGCTTGAGGCCGTCTTCGACCTGCGGCAGGGCGCGGGCCTTGACCACGCTCATCGCGTAGGAGAGGTACGCCCGTTCGGCGTAGCGGTCGAGCGGCAGCGCGCCGCCTTCGTCGAAACTCAGCCGTGGTAACACGCCAGCCGCCGGCGGCGATTCGGCGAACAGGTCGGGAGTGTCTCGGTCGTGAGCGGTCATACGTCGGCCTCGGCGAGGTGACCCTTGCTTTCCATCCAGGCGCGCCGCGCCGCAGCCTCGCCCTTGCCCATCAGCAGGTTGAAGAGCCGCAGCGTTTCTTCACGCGCGCCTTCCCCGGCGCGTTCGAGCACCGGCAGCACGCGGCGCGTCGCCGGCGCCATCGCGGTTTCGCGCAATTGTTCGGGATTCATTTCGCCGAGGCCCTTGAAGCGCCCGATCTCGATCCTTTCCGCCGGGAAGCCTTCCTTCGCCAGCCGGTCACGGATCGCGGCGAGTTCGCCGTCGTCGAGCGCATAGAGCCGCTTCGCCGGCCGTTTCTTGCCCTGCGCCGGCACGTCGATGCGATAGAGCGGCGGCCGGGCGACGAACACGTGCCCCCGGCGGATCAGGGCCGGGAAGTGGCGGTAGAAGAGGGTGAGCAGCAGCGTCTGGATGTGCGCGCCATCGACGTCGGCATCGGACATGATGATGACCTTGCCGTAACGCAGGCCGGAGAGGTCGGGATCATCGTCGGGCCCGTGCGGGTCGATGCCCAGGGCGACGGCGATGTCGTGGATTTCGGCATTGGCGAACAGGCGGCCGGGCTCGATCTCCCACGCGTTCTGCACCTTGCCGCGCAGGGGCAGGATGGCCTGCGTTTCCTTGTCGCGGGCGAGCTTGGCCGAACCGCCGGCCGAATCGCCCTCGACGAGGAAAAGTTCGTTTTCGCCGATGTCGGTCGATTCACAGTCGGTCAGCTTGCCCGGCAGCACCGCGACGCCCGACTGCTTCTTCTTTTCCACCTTCTGCGCGTTCTTTTGCCGCGCCAACGCTTGTTTGAGGGACAGTTCGGCGATCGCGCGCCCGGCCTCGACATGCGAGTTGAGCCAGATCTCCAGCGGATCGCGCACCATGCCGGCGACCAGCTTCACCGCTTCGCGCGAGTTGAGCCTCTCCTTGACCTGGCCCTGGAACTGCGGATCGAGGATGCGCGCCGAGAGGACGAAGGCCATCCGGCCGCAGACGTCCTCCTGCTGGAGCTTCACGCCCCGCGGCAGCAGCGCGTGGTGATCGATGAAGCTCTTCACCGCGTCGAAGACGCCGGCCCGCAGGCCGGACTCGTGCGTGCCGCCGGCGACGGTGGGAATCAGGTTTACGTAGGACTCGGAGGGCAAGGGCTCGGCGAACCAGCCGAGCGCCCAGGCCGCGCCTTCGCCCTCGGCGAAGGATTCGTCGTCGCCGCTGGCGTATTGCTCGCCGGCGTAGATCGGTGCGACCGCTTCCTGGCCTGCGGCGAGTTCGGCGAGATAGCCGGCGAGGCCGTCGGGGTAGCGCCATGTCTTCGACAGCATGCCGCCGTCGGCCTGTTCGACGTCGAGCATCACGGCGACGCCCGGCAGCAGCACGGCCTTGGAGCGCAACAGGCGCTCGAGCTCGGCCTGAGGCACCCTGGGCGAATCGAAGTATTTCGGATCCGGCCAGACGCGCACGCGGGTGCCGGTCTGCCTGCCGCACTCACCGATGACGTGAAGCTCGGACACAGTCTCGCCGCCGTCTGAGAATCCGACCGTGTGGATCCTGCCGTCGCGGCGCACTTCGACCTCGACGCGGGTCGAGAGCGCGTTGGTCACGGCGACGCCGACGCCATGCAGGCCGCCTGAAAACGCATAGGCCGAATTGCCCGAGCGCTTGTCGAATTTGCCGCCAGCGTGCAGGCGGGTAAAGGCGAGCACGACGACCGGCACCTGCTCTTCGGGGTGCGGGCCGACCGGGATGCCGCGGCCGTCGTCGGTGACGGTGACCGAACCGTCACGATGCAGACAGACGTGGATGTGCTTGGCGAAGCCGGCCAGCGCTTCGTCGGCCGCGTTGTCGATGACTTCCTGGACGATGTGGGCCGGCGAATCGGTGCGGGTGTACATGCCGGGCCGTTCGCGCACCGGTTCCAGGCCCTTGAGAACACGGAAGGAAGATTCGTCGTAAGTCTTGCTCATGATTCGACGGTGATCGTCTCGCCGGTGACGAAGAAGGTGCCGCCGGCGAGGTAGTGGAGCGTGCGCAGCCCCGCTTCAGCCGCCTGCCAGCGGCCGTCACGGAACACCCGGTCGTCGGACCAGGCGGCGACGACCTCGGCGATGAATAGGTCGTAACGTTTTTCGTTGTGCGGTTCCGGAATCACCTTGCATTCCAGCCAGCCGACGCAGCCGTCGATCAGCGGGGCGCCAACGCGCCCGGCGGGAAAGGTGGTGAAGCCCGTGCGCGCGAACTTGTCGCCGTCGCGGCCGCTCGCGGTGCCGGCCTCGAGCACGGCGGCGACCTGGTTGCGACAGGGGATGTTGAGCGCAAACTCACCCGAGGATTCGATCAGTTCGCGTGTGTAGGATCGCGCATCGATGACGACGGCGACTTTCGGTGGAGAAAAATCGAGCGGCATCGCCCAGGCGGCGGCCATGACGTTGCGCCGGCCCGCATGGGCGCTGCTGACCAACACCACGGGCCCGTGATTCATGAGGCGGTAGGCCGTCTCCAGTTCCACCGGGATCCGCAATTCCGTTTTCCTCCAGTCCGGGCAGGCCGTCGATGCGGCACACAACAAAAGACAAAGGGCTCGGCAGATGCCAAGCCCTTGTTTTGTTTGGTTGCGGGGGAAGGATTTGAACCTTCGACCTTCGGGTTATGAGCCCGACGAGCTGCCAGACTGCTCCACCCCGCGTCAGAGAGGGCGAATTATAGGGGAGGTTAGTGTGCGGTGCAATACCCACCGGGATTTTCCGTGAGCAGCGTTCCGCGGACGTGGCGTAGCCGAGGCGGGGCGGGATGCCGGCGCTCCTATGATCCTGGAAACCGCGGTTGACCGCTCACCGCATCCTTGGGCGCGTGACGCGAGCTGGGGTTGGCGGTATGTTGCCCGGTCACCGAACGGCTGAGTCCGCTACGCACCCGCTGGCACGCCCGGGCGGGCGCCCTGCTTTGTCGATCTTCCTTGCAGGCATGAGCCTGCAGCGTCGTCGTTTCGCGCAGGCCACCCGTCCGAACGCACCATCAGGCGCGTCCAACCGCGGTTTCTAGGATAATGGGCCATCCCCTCGTCGAGCGAAGCCGATGGAACCGATACGACATCTCGTCCACACCAGCAGGATTCCCGTGCGCTGGGGCGACATGGATGCGATGGGGCACGTGAACAACACGGTGTACTTCCGTTACGCGGAGCAGGCCCGCATCGAGTGGCTGGAATCCCTGGGCTACGGTGTCGATGCCGGCCGCGAGGAAACGGTGGTCATCATCAATGCCAGCTGCACCTTCCTCGTGCCGATCACCTATCCGGCCACGGTGGAAGTGCGCCTGTTCGTTGGCAAGCCAGGGCGGTCCAGCCTGCCGACCTATTACGAGATGCGCGTCGCCGGAGAGGAAACGCTATACGCCGAGGGGGCGGCGAAGCTCGTCTGGTTCGTGCCCAGGACCGGGCGCTCGGCACCCCTGCCCGAAGACATCCGCAGACGCATCGAGTCACTTTGAGGAGCCGCTCATGGACGCCGGAAAGCCGCTCTGGACGCCGTCGGCCGAACGCATCGCCAACGCGAACCTGACGGCGTTCATGCGTGACGCGGGGGCGCGCTGGAATCGCCGCTTCTCCGATTACCAGACGCTGTATCGCTGGTCGATCGATCACCCGGACGAGTTCTGGCGCGCCATTTGGGATTTTTGCGGCGTCGTCGGCGTGTTACCACGGCTGAGTTTCGCGGGCGAAGGGATGCCCGGTACGCGATTTTTCCCGGACGCGCGCTTGAACTTCGCCGAGAACCTGCTGCGCCACCGCGACGAAGCCGACGCGCTGGTGTTCTGGGGTGAAGACAAGGTCAAGCGGCGGATGAGCCGCGCCGAGCTGTATCGCGCCGTCGCCCGGCTGGCCGCGGCGCTGCGGGCCGAGGGCGTGGCCGCTGGCGATCGCGTCGCCGCCTACATGCCGAACATGCCCGAGACGGTGATCGCTTTTCTGGCTTCGGCGTCGATCGGGGCCATCTTCACCTCGGCTTCTCCGGATTTCGGCGTCCAGGGCGTGCTCGACCGCTTCGGCCAGGTGGAGCCGAAGGTCCTCTTCGTCGCCGACGGCTATCTCTACAACGGCAAGACGATCGACAGTCTTCCGCGCGTCGCCGAAATCGTCGCGCAAATGCCCTCGGTGCGCAGGACGGTGATCACCTCCTATGTTCGCGATCGGGGCGCGCTCGACCCGGCGACGGTTCGCGGCGGCATCGGCTGGGAGGGTTTTCTCGGCTCGGCAGGCGGCGAAACGGAGATCGGCTTCGAGCGGCTGCCGTTCGATCATCCGCTGGTGATCATGTATTCGTCAGGGACCACCGGCGTGCCCAAGTGCATCGTCCATGGCGCCGGGGGCGCGTTGCTCCAGCACCTGAAGGAGCACCAGCTTCAGGGCGACGTGAAGCCGGGCGACCGCCTGTTCTATTTCACGACCTGCGGCTGGATGATGTGGAATTGGCTCGTCTCCGGGCTGGCTTCCGGCGCCACGCTATTGCTCTACGATGGTTCGCCCTTCGCCGGCGGTGGCGACATCCTCTTCGACTATGCCGACGCCGAGGGCATGACCCATTTCGGCACCTCGGCGAAATTCATCGACGCCATCGCCAAGGCCGGCCGGGTACCGAAGGACACGCACCGGCTGGAGAATCTGCGGGTGATCTTCTCCACCGGCAGCCCGCTCGTCCCCGAGGGCTTCGACTACGTCTATGCGAACGTCAAGCGCGACATCCAGCTCGCTTCGATTTCCGGCGGTACGGACATCCTGTCCTGTTTCGTCGGCGGCAACCCGATCGGCCCGGTCTGGCGGGGGGAGATCCAGGCGGCCGGGCTGGGCATGGCGGTCGATGTCTTCAGTGAAGAGGGTCGGTCCGTCATGGGCGAGAAAGGGGAACTGGTCTGCACGCGCCCGTTCCCGGTCATGCCGCTCTGCTTCTGGAACGACCCCGACGGCGTGAAATACAGGGCAGCCTATTTCGAACGCTTCCCGGGCATCTGGTGTCACGGCGACTTCGCGGAAAGAACCGAGCATGATGGATTCATCATCTACGGCCGCTCGGACGCCACGCTCAATCCGGGCGGCGTGCGCATCGGCACCGCCGAGATCTACCGGCAGGTCGAGAAACTGCCGGAGGTCGTGGAAAGCCTGGTGATCGGCCAGGACTGGCAGAACGACGTCAGGATCGTCCTCTTCGTCAGGCTGCGCGAGGGGCTGTCGCTCGACGAAGCGCTGGCCGGCCGCATCAGGCAGGTCATCCGCGACAACGCGTCGCCGCGCCACGTGCCGGCAAAGATCCTCCAGGTGGCCGACATTCCGCGAACGAAGAGCGGCAAGATCGTCGAACTGGCGGTGCGCAACGTGGTGCATGGCGTACCCGTCAAGAACGTCGAGGCGCTGGCGAATCCCGAAGCGCTCGATCATTTCCGCAACCGGCCAGAACTGGCCAACTGAGGAGGAAGCCGAATGTTGATGCATGCGGAAAGCAGCAGCCTGCTGGTCGTGGACGTGCAGGACCGGCTGCTTCATCACGTCCACGGCTGGCAACGCTTGTTGCAAAACGTGATCTGGCTCGTGCGCGTGGCCCGGCGGATCGGCGTTCCGGTGATGGCAAGCGAGCAATATCCCAAGGGCCTCGGCCATACCAATGCCGATCTGGCGAAGGAACTGCCGCCGGGCTGTATTGCCGAGAAGATCCATTTTTCCTGTGCCTCGGCACGATGTCTGACGGGTCTTCCAGGTGTGGAGCGGCCACAAGTGGTCATCTGCGGGATGGAAGCGCACGTCTGTGTCCAGCAGACCGCACTGGAACTGCGCGGGCAGGGGAAAGAGGTGTTCGTGGTGGCAGATTCGGTCGGCTCCCGCGACCCTGCTGACAAGGAACTCGCCTTGCAACGCATGCGCGGGCACGGAATCGAGATCGTCAGCAGGGAAATGGTCGCGTTCGAATGGCTGCGGCAAGCGGGCACACCGCTGTTCAAGGAGATCAGTCTGGAGTTCCTCCGATGAAAAAAATCGGAAGGGGCTTTACACGAATTTAGGAATGTCCTATAGTTCGCCTTCTCCGCTGATGCGGAACGGTCTTCGACGCAAGCGAAGCGCGATGCCGGGTTCTTTAACAACCGAACAGCCGATAGGTGTAGGTGCTTGTTGGGTTTTGGGTAGTGGTTGTCGTACCGGGAGGTATGGCCGGGTGCTTGAGTGATGCTGGGTGACTGGTGGTGCTGGGTATCTGCGGGATTGCTTATGGGGTGACTGGGAGGGGATTTCGGGCTGCTACCCTGAGTGAGAGGATAGAGACGAGCGGTTGCACGGCAGGAGAAGCCAGATGCGAATCGGGTTTGGAGGTTCGTTTGCGTGCTGTTTCTTATACAAATCTGACGCTGCCGACTATCTACCTTGTGTAGATATCGGTTGTTTCCGAAGCATGAAAAAAA
>CAZGYD010000181.1:0-1461 GCA_964530115.1 uncultured Rhodocyclaceae bacterium
GCCGGGGTGCTCAGAGCATTCATGGGGGCTGCGACCTGCGTTTGATAAAAATCAAACATCAGCGTACGCTGAACAATTCCACACGACTACTGAGGAAAACACCAAGTCCCGCGGCAGCGAGCGGGCCACTGCGCCCCCCCCTGATGCGGGGCTGGGTCGAGCCGTGGCGCACGGCAGGGCCGCGCCGGGCGTCGTGCAACCGCCCGAGCCGGCGCCGCAACACGCCACCCATGACTCGCTGCGAGCCGCCGCCCTCAATCGGCCAGCGGCAGCGTCTGCGCCAGCGCCCGGGCCAGGTCGACCTGCAGGTCGGCCACGTCCTCAAGGCCGGTGGAAAAGCGCACCATGGTACCCGGTGCCAGGTGTGCCGGCCAGCCGCTGCGCATGGTCGCGAGGTCGTAGGGCACGACCAGACTCACCGGCCCACCCCAGCTGTAACCCAGGCGGAACAGCCGAAGGGCGTCACAGAAGGCATCGACCTGGGCCGTGGTGTAGCGGGCATCGACGACGACGCTGAACAGCCCCGCAGCGCGGCCCTGTGGGCGCGCATCCGACGTGCACAGCGCGCGCCAGTGGGCATGCCCGGGTGAGCCCGCAAGCGCCGGGTGCAGCACCTGGGCAAACTGCGGCTGCGCGGCGCACCAGGCCGCCAGCTCGCGCGCGGCATGGTCCTGCGCGTCGTAGCGTAGCGCGAGGCTGGGCAGGCCGCGCAGCACGGCCTCCACGTCATTGGCCGCCACGCCCAGCCCCAGGCGCATGTGGGTGAGCTTGAGCCGCAGGTGCAGGCCCTCGTCGCGGGTGACCACGCTGCCCATGAGCACGTCACCGCCGCCGCTGGGGTATTTGGTGAGGGCATGCACACTGATGTCCACCCCCAGGGGCTGGCCCCCAGCGCCCGGCGTGAGGTCGAACGGCGCGAAGGCGAGCCCCGCGCCCCAGGTATTGTCGAGCGCGCAGCACACGCCGTGCTCACGGCAGATGCGCACCGACGCGACCAGGTCGGGGAACTCCATGCTCACCGAGCCCGGTGCCTCGAGCCAGACCAGCCGCGTGCGCTCGGTGATGGCGCCGGCGAGGCTGTGCGGGTCGAGCGGGTCGTAGAGCCGATGGCGGATGCCGTACTGCGCCAGTTCGCCCGCGGCCAGTGCGCGATTGGGGCCGTAGGCGTTGGCGGGAATCAGCACCTCGTCGCCCGTGCGCAGCAGGCTCAGGCCCACCAGCGCGATGGCGCTCAGGCCACTGGGGGTCAGCAGCGCATGCGAGCCCCCCTCGAGCGTGGCCAGCCGCTCTTCCAGCGTGAACGTGGTGGGTGTGCCGTGCAGCCCGTAGGTGTAGCCACCCTTGTCCTTCCAGTTGCGCTGCCGCATGGCGGCGACGTTGGGGAAGATGATGGTCGAGGCCTTGGCCACTGCGGGCTGCGGGGCCGCGAAACCCGCGGGCGGCGTGTAGGGGTGATGGATG
>CAZGYD010000182.1:0-1387 GCA_964530115.1 uncultured Rhodocyclaceae bacterium
TCAGTTGAGGGTCAGCACGCCGCGCTTGAGCCCCGGATCCTCCGGATGGGGCGAAAGGACGAAGCCCAGGCTGGTGACGAACTGGATCATACGGCGGTTTTCGGCGAGGAAATCGCCGTTCATGTACTTGATGCCGCGCGAACGCGCGGTGTCGATGATCACGCCCATCAGCCGCCGCGCCAGCCCCTTGCCCTGCCAGGCGTCGGCGACGACGATCGCGAATTCGCAGGATTCGCCGTCCGGGTTCATCGCATAGCGCGCGACGCCGATTTCCGTTTCCTTGCCGTCGATCTGGGTGAGCGCGACGAAGGCCATCTCGCGGTCGTAATCGATCTGGGTGAGGCGCACGAGCTGCACGGGCGAGAGCTCCTTGAGCGTGTTCATGAAGCGGTAATACTTGGTCTCCGGCGACAGGTTGCGCACGAATTCCTGCTCCATTTCCGCATCTTCCGGGCGGATCGGCCGGATCGTCACCAGCTGGCCGTCCGGCGTCTGGTATTCCGTGATCAGGTGCGACGGATAGGGATGGATCGCCATGTGGTCGTAGCGACCCGCGGTGAGTGGCAGGTTTTCGATCGCGATGCGCGCATCGACCGCCACGGCGCCGTATTCGTCCACGATCAGCGGATTGATGTCCAGCTCCTGGATCCACGGCAGCTCGCAGACCATTTCGGAAACGCGCAGCAGCACGGCTTCGAGCGCCTCCATATTCACCGGTGGCATGTTGCGGTATTCGCCCAGCCGGGCAGCGATGCGCGTCGAGGCGAGCATGTCGTCGACGAGGAACTTGTTGAGCGGCGGCAGCGCGACGGCGCGTTGTGCGCAAAGGGCATCGCTGCGGACATCGCTGTCTGGGGTGCCGAAGACGATGGTCGGACCGAAGATCTGGTCGCGCGTCATGCCGACGACGAGCTCGCGTCCATTGGTTTTCTGGATCATCGGTTCGATCGCGATGCCGTGGATGATCGCATCGGGGCGGTGTTTCTTCACTTCCTCGATGATCTCGGTGTAGGCATCGCGCACGGCGGCGAGACTATTCAGATTGAGGCGCACGCCGCCCGAGTCGCTCTTGCTGGCGATCTGCGGCGAATCGACTTTCATCACCACCGGCAGGCCGATTTCCTCGGCGAGCACCATGGCCTCGGAGGGCGAGCGGGCGACGACGGTCTGCGCGATTGGGATGCTAAAGGCGGCAAGAAGCGCCTTCGATTCCATTTCGTTGAGCACCTTACGCCCTTCGGCGAGCGCGGTTTCGATCACCCGACGCGCCGAGTCGCGCCGGGGCGCGCCATAGTCAGCGTTCGAGGCCGGGGACTGCGTCAGGAGATGCTGATTGCGGTAGTAGCTGCGGGTGTGGGTGAAACGCGCGACCGCCGGCCCCTGGGTG
>CAZGYD010000183.1:0-28991 GCA_964530115.1 uncultured Rhodocyclaceae bacterium
TTGCCTGAAATGCTGCTACCGAAGTTTCATTACTGCTTGCTGCTAAGCGCTACCTATAAGTCACATATTGAACAGAACAAGGGTGTACGTCTAAAAGGCGGGATAAATATCCCAATTCTGGGTTCCATGCCAGTCGTTCGCCCGAAAGACATTAATGAACAGCGCGCGATCGTCGCCATCCTCGACGCCATCGACCGCAAGATCGACCTGCATCGCCGCAAGAAGCAGGTGCTGAAGGAGCTCTTCAAGGCCCTGCTGCACAAGCTGATGACGGGCGAAATCCACGTGGCCGACCTCGACCTCTCGGCGCTTGAAAGTGCCAGCGAATCCGCTTCAACCGCAGCGGAGGCGGCGGTATGATGAACCGGTCATCCGCCCCTGGCCGTAAGCCTTCCCACGCTCATCCGGGAAGCGCCGAGCCCCGGGGTTTTTCTTTTGAGTGCGGCGGAGACCCTGTATGAGCCGCTGCGCCTATCTCTTCCTCGACGAAGCGGGTAATTTCGATTTCAGCCCGAAAGGCACGCGCTACTTCGTGCTCACCAGCGTGAGCACGCGGCGCCCGTTTGCGGCGCACACGACACTCGACGACTACAAGCATGACTGCCTGGAGTTCGGGCTGGACACCGAATATTTCCACTGCGCCGACGACAACCCGCGGGTGCGCGGCCGGGTATTCGAACTGATCGCCGGGCACCTTCCCGGCCTGCGCATCGACAGCCTGATCGTGGAAAAGCCCAAGACCGGGCCGGCCTTGCGCGAGGATCGGCGCTTTTACCCGGAAATGCTGGGCTACCTGCTCAAATATGTTCTACCCAAAGAGCTCGAATCCGGCGCGGAAGAGGTGATCATCATCACCGATACCATCCCAGTGCAGAAGAAGCGCCAGGCTATCGAGAAGGCCATCCAGCAGTCGCTGGCCAAGATGCTACCGGCCGGGATGAAGTACCGCATCTTGCATCACGCCTCGCGTTCACATTACGGCTTGCAGGTGGCGGATTATTGCTGCTGGGCGGTGTTCCGGAAGTGGCAGCGGGGAGAAACGGAGCACTACGACCGCCTCAAGCCAGCGGTGCGCAGCGAGTTCGACATCTTTCGTGCCGGCACGAGGTACTACTACTGATGAAGCGTGCCATGCCAGAAAAAACGACCCCCCCGACTACTCCGTTGCCGGAGAGAGCCCCTTGGGCTCTTGTCATCGGGGGGGAACCTTTGACCGTGAGTCTAGCGGCTTTCCCTGCAGGAGGCAAGGCTTGTCCGCGGCCTCAAGCAGCCGGCCGTGGTTTCGGCATGGCGCGGTTGCCCCAAATGAAAACGGCCGCCCCCGGTTACACCAGGCGACGACCGCCGAACGGGCATTCCCGTTCCCGTGTGAAACGTAGCACAGCCCGTCCGCCAGCGGAAGCCTCCCGGCAGGAGGAACCGGCATGACCCCCCTCAAGATCTCCGAGGCGGGCACGGTGCAGTTCCCGATGGTCAGGCACGCGGCCGAGGTCGGCTGGACGCCGATCCCGCCGGAAGATGCCCGCGCCAGGCGCGGCGGCGAGGCGGGCACCTTCTTCCGCGATGTGCTGGAGGCCAGGCTTGCCGCGTTCAATCCTTGGCTCACCGCCGATGCGGTGCGCTCGATCGTGGAAACCCTGGACGCGCTGCCCGCCACCATCGAGGGCAACCGCGAACTACTGGCCTGGCTGCGCGGCGAACGCCAGTGGTACGACGAGGCCGAGAAGCGCCACCGTCCGGTCACGCTGATCGACTTCGCCAACCCGGCGAGCAACGTGTTCCACGTGACGTGGGAGTGGAAGATCAAGCCGCCTGCGCGCAAGGGCAACCGGGCCGACGTGATGTTCGTCGTCAACGGCGTGCCGGTGGTGATCGTCGAGCACAAGAACCCGAAGGACGGCGACGCCATCGAGCGCGCCATCAAGCAACTGCGCCGCTACGAGCTGGAAACACCGGAACTGCTGGCCACGGCCCAGCTCTTCAACGTCACGCACCTGCTCGATTACTGGTACGGCGTGACCTGGAACGCCAACCGGCGCGACATGGCGCGCTGGAAGCAGGCCCCGGAAGAGACCTACCGCTTTGCGGTGCAGAGTTTCTTTGAGCCGACCGACTTCCTGCGCACCTTGCAGCATTGGATTCTGTTTTACGTACAGGACGGCGAGACGCGCAAATCCGTGCTGCGCCAGCACCAGCGGCGCGCCATCGACGCCATCCTCAACCGCTGCGCGGACCCGGCCAAGACGCGCGGCCTCATCTGGCACACCCAGGGTTCGGGCAAGACCTTCACGCTGCTCACCGCCGCGCGCCTGATCCTGGAGGACAAGGCGCGTTTCGCCAATGCGACGGTGATCCTCGTGGTGGATCGCACCGAACTGGAAGGTCAGTTGAAGGGCTGGGTGGAGCGCTTGCTAGGGGAGATGCAGAGCCAAGACATCGCGGTCAAGCGCGCCAACAACAAGGCCGAGCTGCAGTCCCTGCTGGATGCCGACTTCCGCGGCTTGATCATCTCGATGATCCACAAGTTCGAGGCCATCCGCAAAGACAGTGTGCTTCGCGACAACGTCTACGTGTTCATCGACGAGGCGCACCGGTCGGTGGCCAAGGACCTCGGCACGTACCTGATGGCAGCGGTGCCCAAGGCCACCATCATCGGCTTCACCGGCACGCCGATTGCGCGCACGGCGCAGGGCGAAGGCACCTTCAAGATCTTCGGCGCGCAGGACGAGCGGGGTTACCTGGACAAGTACTCCATCGCCGAGAGCATCGCCGACGAGACCACGCTGCCGATCAAGCACGTGATGGCGCCAAGCGAGATGACGGTGCCCGCCGAGCAGCTGGACAAGGAGTTCTTCGCGCTGGCCGAGAGCGAGGGCGTGACCGATGTCGAGGAACTGAACAAGGTGCTCGACCGGGCGGTGGGCTTGCGCACCTTCCTGACGGCGGACGACCGCATCGGAAAAGTATCCGCCTTCATCGCCGAGCACTTCCAGGAGAACGTGCTGCCCTTGGGCTACAAGGCTTTCGTGGTGGCCGTGAACCGCGAGGCCTGCGCCAAATACAAGAAGGCGCTCGACGAGCATCTGCCGCCCGAGTGGACCGCGCCGGTCTACACCGAAAACTCGGCCGACGTCGTGGACCGGCCGCTGGTGGCCGAGTTGCAGCTTTCCGACGAGGCCGAGGAGCAGGTGCGCCTGCTGTTCAAGAAGCCCGCCGAGAACCCGAAGATTCTGATCGTCACCGACAAGCTGCTCACCGGCTATGACGCACCGCCGCTGTACTGCTTGTACCTCGACAAGCCGATGCGCGACCACGTGCTGTTGCAGTCGATTGCGCGGGTCAACCGGCCCTATGTGGACGCCAATGGCGTGCAGAAGCGCGTCGGCCTGGTGGTCGACTTCGTCGGCGTGCTGCGCGAGCTGAAGAAGGCGCTGCAGTTCGATTCTAGTGATGTGAGCGGCGTGATCGAGGATCTCGATGTGCTGCTGCAGGACTTCCTGCAGCGCATCGAGCAGGCCAAGAAAGACTACCTGGAGGCAGATACCGGCGGCACCCCCGACGAGCGGCTGGAGCGCTTGGTGTTCGGACGCTTTCTGACGCCCGAGGCGCGCAAGACCTTCTTCGAGCACTATAAGGAGATCGAAGCGCTGTGGGAAATCCTCTCGCCCGACCCGGCGCTGCGTGACCACATCGCGACCTACAAGCAGCTCAGTCAGCTCTATGCGGCCGTGCGTAACGCTTATTCCGAGAGAGTGGGCTTCGTCGCTGATCTGGCCTACAAGACGCGTCGCCTGATCGAGGAAAGTGCCGAGCAACACGGCCTCGGACGACTGACCAAGAGCGTGACCTTTGACGTGGCGACCCTCAAATCGTTGCGCGGGGAAGGCGGATCAGATGAAGGCAAGGTGTTCAACCTCGTGCGGGGACTGCAGCACGAGATCGATGAAGATCCGACCGCTGCTCCAATCCTTCAACCCCTGAAGGATCGCGCCGAGCGCATCCTCAAGGATCTGGAGGATCGCAAGACGACCGGCTTGGCCGCAATGGACCAGTTGGCGGCGCTGGCTGCAGAAAAAGAAGCCGCGATGAAGGCGGCACGCGACAGCGGCCTGTCACCTCGCTCGTTCGCGGTGGCCTGGGTGCTGCGTGACGATGCCGCCATCAAAGCGGCCGGCATCGACCCCATGACGCTGGCGAAGGACGCCGAGGAGTTGCTTGGGCGCTTCCCGAATGCCTTGGTCAACGCCGACGAGCAGCGGCGGCTGCGTGCGTCGCTCTACAAGCCCCTGCTCGCTCTGGCGCAGGACGAGCGGGCACGGGTCGTTGATCTGGTGGTGAGGCTGCTGCTCGCGGAGGGCGGCGAATGAAATCGTCGCAGTACCCGGCACAGGACTTGCGACGCCGCGCGCTGGCCTGGGCGGTCAAGCTGAAGGTGAATCCCCGCGTGGTTCGAGTGCAGGAGATGCGCAGGAAGTGGGGTTCCTGCTCATCGGCGGGGACCGTCACCTTGGCCACCGACTTGCTCGACCAGGATGAGCGCTTTCAGGACTACGTGATCGTCCACGAGCTGCTTCATCTGCGCTATCCCAGCCACGGGCGCATGTTCAAGGCGCTGATGAGCGCGCATGTGCCGGGGTGGCGTAACTTGGAATACGCGAGGAAAAACAGACACGCATCTTCAGAACGGGCTCTTTTGAATTTCGAGTGGGTTAAGCGGCATGTGGGTTGATGTGGGCGAAGTCGAGCTTGCCGGCGATGAGGAAGATTACGGTGCGTATGGTGGAGAATCGGCCATAGCCACGCGCCTTGCGCTTGGCGGCCTGGAACAGGCTGTTCAAGGCTTCGAGGAAACCGTTGGTCTGCCGCGTCTGCGCCCAGGCGACGATACCCTCCATGTGGTTGCGGATGAGATTGGCAACCTCCTTCATCGGCTCGACCTTCGAGCGCATCACGTTGGTGCACCACTGGGACAGCATGCCTCGCACGACATTGATCTGCTTGCGCTCCAGGATGTCGCGCAGTTGCTCACGGTAGAGCCAGGCCCGGGCCGTGCGCTTGGTGGTGACCTGGGCGACCAAGGCATCGAGATCAGCCTGGGCACTCGGATTGAGCTTCTCCCTGTCCTTCAGCAGCGCCCAGCGCAGCCCCTTGAGGCTGGGGTCGGTCTTCTGTTCGATGCGCCGCGTCTTATCCACCGCCTGGCTGGCATGGGCGACGACGTGGAACTTGTCGAAGGTGATGCGGGCATTGGGCAGATGCTCGCCTATCCCCTTGATGAAGGCTGGCGACATGTCGATGGAGGCCGACTCGATGGCTTCCGGATCGCCGCCATGGATGTTCAGGTCTTCGGCAAAGGATTCGACCGTGTCGGCGCTACGCCCCTCGGCGACGAAGAGGACACGGCGCTCGTCGGCATCGGCGAACAGGGTGATGTAGTCGTGCCCCTTGGCGCGCGAGGTTTCATCCACGGCCAAGCGCCTGACCTCGGAGAAATCGGCTTCAGAGAGCGCCAGATCGACGTAGCGCTCGCAGATGGCAGCCACCCGATGCCAGGGCAGATTGACCAAGCGGGCAACCGCGGCGAACGGCATCTCACGGCACAAGGTGATGATCAGCGCTTCAAACAGCAGTGTGAAGCCAGCCAACTTGCCCGCCCAGTCGGGTTCGATCAGACGAATGCCGCCGTCCGGCAGGCGGACTCGCGGCATGCGCACCTCCAGGTAGCACTCATGCTGGAAGAAGTTCAGATGCCGGTAGCGCTTGGTGACGGTATCGTGTGCCGGGTGGCTACCTTCGAAGCCCGGAACTGCAAACCGGCTGCCGGCAACGAAATCAACACCGATGGTCAGCGTCTTCTTGCCAGCATCGAAATCGACTCCCTGAATGAACCAGGGTTCGGCTATGCCCAGGGCGGCTTCAAACAGCTTGGCGCTCATGCTTCATATTCCTCGCGTCGATCAAACGGCCGCGCATGCTACCCAACCGCCGCCAAGGCTTCCATGGCTGGATGCGATAAAGCGCCGCATCCAGCCATGGGCCAGCGTATCTCCCGATCCCGCGCGTCAAGGGTGCGCTCCGCCGGGCTTCGCCCGCCCTTGACGCGCAGCATCGGGAACCCCATCACCCACTCGTTTTTCAAATGAGGCTCATTTACAAGCGTATCCTCGCGAAAACGAGCCAACCGGAGAACGACGCATGAAAGACACGCTCAAACCCGGCATCCGCCACGAGCACAGGTTCCGCGTACCGGCCTCGAAGACCGTGCCGGCGCTCTATCCGGAGGCCGATGCGTTCCGGCAGATGCCGGAGGTATTCGCCACCGGCTTCATGGTCGGTCTCATCGAGTGGGCCTGCATCGAGGCGGTCAATCCGCACCTCGACTGGCCCGCCGAGCAGACGGTCGGCACGCACATCGACGTAAGCCACGAGGCGGCGACGCCCCCCGGCTTCGAGGTGACGGTGCGCGTCGAGCTGGTCTCGGTCGAAGGTCGCAGGCTCGGCTTCGTCGTCGAGGCGCACGACGGCGCGGACACGATCGCCCGCGGCCGCCACGAGCGCTTCGTCATCGACCGGGCGAAGTTCGATGCCCGGCTCGCGGCCAAACGCGCGGCGGCCGCGGCGCCGGCCCGTCCGGACTGACGCCGGCCGGCGCGTTACCACGGCTGAGTTTCGCCACCATCGCCCGGTCGCGGGCTGGCGCTGCTCAGGCGGCGTGCGAAAGCGCGTCTTCTTCGACGAGCCACTGGCGCCAGTGGCCGTCGATGTAGGCGGCCACCAGGGTCATGCCCGGCGCCTGCTCGTGCCATTCGTCGCTGACGCGGAAGTCGATGTAGGGGAAGCGCCGCGCCGCGCGCCGGGCGATGATCCCGGCGATGCGGGCCGCCGCCTCGTGATCGACCTCTCCCCAGTACTCGTAGGCTTCCGGACGGGAGCTGACGTAATAGACCGGCTTGTCGGCCTTCATGGCGGACTCCTCAGTGGACGCTGCCGAACGAGGAACTCAGCGTGCCCTGCGGCAGCGGCAGCCCGGCCAGCCGGCAGCCCTGGGCGAGCGGCCCCTGCGGGAAGAGCGAGTACAGATAGCGCCGGCCGCCGAGGTCGGCGTACTCGCGCTCGAGCTTCTGCGTCATCTGCCGCGCGGCCCAGTCGGGTCCGAGGATGCGGAACCATTCGCGCAGGCAGTAGATCACCTGCCAGTGATCGTCCGTGAGTTCCAGCCCCTCCTGCTCGGCGATGCGGTTGGCCACGAGCGGCGACCAGTGCTCGAGTTCGCCGAGATGGCCTTCGGGATCCTTGAGTTGCAGCTTGTCGTCGGTGATGAACTTGTTGACGTCGTACATGGCGCCCTCCTCTCTGTCGTCGGGTATATCCGAGTGTTTCTATCGACAATTCATTGAAGCTCCCGGTTCCCGTAAAGTCAAGCCGGATTCGGACGAAAACCGGAAGACGACGACACCCGTTCCGATCACGGCCATGCCACGACACAGCCTCGCTTTTGCCAGCCTCTTGCTGGCCTGCGCCGCGCTCGCCGCGGAAACCACGACTTTCGACAGCTGCACCGACGCCTTCGGGCGGACGATCGCCGCCGAAGCCGACCATCGGCAGGCGCTCCTGGTCCGCACCGATGCCGAGCGCAATCCCCCGGTGATCCGCTACAACCCTGGCGTGTTACCACGGCTGAGTTTCGACGCCCGCCTGTTCTTCTACATGCACCAGTGCGCGCGACCGCGGCCCGAGGCGACGCTCGCCGAAGCGCGCCGCGCCGACTGCATCGCGGTGGCCTCGCTGGTCGCCGGCGGCATCCTCGCGCGCGAGGACATCCCGGGCTTCCAGGCGGGCCTGCGCTTCAGCGCCGCGGAATGGGAACTGCTGCCGGGGCCGCCGCGCGAGTTCGACCTTGTCTCGTGCCGGACGAGCGGCGCCCTGCGCCTGCCGGCCGCGGCGGCGCCGTCGGCGCGTCAGGCGGAATGGAACGATTGTTCGCGCGCCTGCGGCGACCGGCTCTGGGCCTGCCAGAAGCGCTGCCGCGGCGAAGCCTGCGTCGAGGCCTGCCTGGCCACGCACGGCGCCTGCGTCGCCGGCTGCGGGGAAAAGCCGCCGAAGGACTGACGCCCGCCGTCAGTCGGCGTGGAAGACGGCGAATTCCTCGACCGGCACACGGTCGGTGACGAGGCGGTTCACCGGCGCCTCCATCGCCGCGTAGCCGAGCGCCATGCCGCAGACGAGCTTCTGCTCCGGCGGAATCGTCAGCAGATCGCGCACCACGGGCTCGACCTCGCGCCAGGCCGCCTGCGGGCAGGTGTCGAGCCCGTGGCCGCGCGCGGCGATCATCAGGTTCTCCATGAACATGCCGAGGTCGAGATGGCTGCCCCAGCCGAGGTCGCGGTGGAGCGTGAACATCAGTCCCACGGGCGCGCCGAAGAGCTCGAAGTTGCGCCGCGTCTGCCGGCGCATGCCCTCCTTGTCGCCCTTGACGATGCCGACGAGGCCGTACATCGCCCAGCCGAGCGCGCGCCGGCGCGAGAGGTACGGCTCGAAGAACTCCTTCGGATAGTAGTCGTCGCGCGCCACCAGCCGGCCCTCGTCGAAGGCGCGGCAGGCCTCGGCCACCAGCCGGTCGCGCGCCGCGCCGATGACCACATGGACCTGCCAGGGCTGGGTGTTGGTGCCCGAGGGCGCCCGCGCGGCGAGTTCGAGCAGGCGACGGAGGAGTTCCCGCGGCACCGGCGTGTCGAGGAAGGCGCGCACCGAACGGCGCGATTCGATCGCCCGCTCGACGGCCAGGGTCGAATCGGCGGGCGCCATGCCGGTCAATAGAGGATCTCGGCCCAATGGCCGGCTTCGATCAGCGCCTGGCGCCTGCGCCGCCAGGCGTCCGCCGAGCCGGCGATGGCCGCCAACGCCTTGTCCACCTGGCCGAGCAGCGCCTCGGAGCCGGCGAGATAGACGCGGCAGTCGGGGCCATTCACCATCGCCCAGACCTCGGCGGCGTTCTGCTCGATCGCCCGGTCGAGCGCCACCGGCGCCCCCAGCGCCGGCCGAGGACTGACGGCCTGGAAGGCCTTGAACGTCGGCTGGTCGTAGTAGTTGGCGAGGTCGTCGTTGAGGTCGTTCATGTAGAGCATCTCGAGACCGCTGCGGGCGCCGTAGAAGAGCCGCACCCGGCCTTCCCAGCGCACGTACTTCTCGTAGATCAGCCGGATCAGCCAGCGGAACGGCGCGATGCCCGTGCCCATGCCGATCATCAGGATGTCGGCCTTGGGGTTGTCGGGCACCTCGAACGGATAGCCGACCGGGCCCACGAACTCGATGCGCTCGCCCGGGCGCAGATCGCAGAGATAGTTCGAGGCGATGCCCGGATATTCCTGGCCGTTGAACTCGTCGATGTAGGAACAGCGGCGCACCAGGAGCGTGAAGTCGGTGGTCTTCGAGGCGCTGCGGTCCTGTTCCGCGATCGTGTAGAGCCGCGGGTGATACTTGTTGCCGTACTGGCCCGGAGCGAGCACGCGGATGCAGGTGCCCGGCCGGCCGTCGAAGGCCGGGTCGTCGGTGCGGAAGACGAGTTGCCGGACTTCCTCGCGCGAGCTTTCCGGCGTGATGCGGTGAGAACCGATCAGCTCGGCATTGCTGATCTTCTCGTTGCCGCCGACGGACAGGGAATTCGCAGTCATGGTTCGCCCTCAAACGGAAGTGGGTTAGAGACGGTAATCGAGCTTCAGGCGGCCCTGCAGCTTGCGTGCCTGCTTGAACGCCTCCTTGAGGATCAGCCGGTCGAGCTCGTTGAGCTTCTCGGGATCGACGCGGTTGGCGAGCCCCTCAGGCGTTCCGGATTCCTGCTGCCGCAGGCGCAGCTGCTGAATGAAGAAGAAGCCGTCGATGATGGCGCCGATGTCCTCGCGGCCGAGCTTGCCCTTCTCGGCCAGCGCGCGCAGGCGCTGCGGCGTTCCCGTCTCGCCGATGCCGTTGGCCAGCGCGAGGATGCGCGCCGCATCGACGAACAGCCGCGCCCCGCTGGCCTTGAGGTCGAGGGTGTGCGGGAAAGTCTCGTTCTTGTCGAAGACGAAGTCGCGGATCATGCCGATCGGCGGCTCGACCTCGACGGCGTTCTGGGCCATGAAGCGCAGGAAGAGCGTCGCCGCGGGAATGTTCTTCAGCACCCAGTCGCGCAGCGTATCGGCAAGCTGTTCATCACCGTAGAGCGGGCGGAAGTCGAAGTAGATCGTCGCGTCGAGCAGCGCCTGCGGATTGTTCGACGAAAGCCAGCCGGCGAACTTGCGCTGCCATTCCTCGCGCGAGAGGCACAGTTCGGGATTGCTGGCCATGACGTTGCCCTTGCACAGCGGAAAGCCGCAGGCGGCGAGCCGCTCGTTCACTTCGCGGGCGAAAGGCAGGAAGGCCTCGCGCAGTGCCTGGGCATCCTCGCCCGCCGCATCGAAGATGAGACCGTTGTCCTGGTCGGTCGACAGGGTCTGCTCGAAACGGCCCTCGGAGCCGAACGAGAGCCAGCACCAGGCCGTTTTCGGCAGAGCGAACTCCAGCTGCGTGAGCTCGATGATCCGCACCGTGAGATGGTCGTTGAGCGAGGAAATGAGCTGCGTCAGCGGCTCGGCCGCGGCGCCCTCGGCGAGCATGCGCCGGGCGAGCCGACGGATGTCCTCCGAGGCGGCGATGAGCGCGTTCATGTCGCGGGCCGTGCGGATCGCCCCGGAGATTGCCTTGCCGCCGCCGCTTTGCAGCTCGTAGATGTCTTCCTGCGAGACGATGCCGACGAGCTTTTCGGAAGCATCGACGACGATCACGTGATGGACGCCGTGGCGCGCCATGATCAGCGCCGCCTGGTAGATCGTCGCCCGCCAGTTGAGCGTCAGCAGGCCGCTCGAGCTCATCACCGAGGCGACCATCTGGTCGAGGTCGCAATTCCTCGCCGCGACCTTGTGCAGCAGGTCGCGCAGCGTGAAGATGCCGATCGGCCGGTTGCTTTCCGGTTCGACGACGATCATCGAGCCGATCCGGTGTTCGGCCATGAGCTGCACGGCATCGCGCAGGCTGGCCTCGGGCGGAACGGTGATCGGCTTGCGGCGCACGAACGCCATCAGCGGGCTGTGCAGGGTGACACGGGGCTGATTCATTTCGGATCCAGGTATCGGGGATTCAGTACTTGAGGCGCGCGTAATAGGTCTTCTCCGCGGCCTCGCGCGCCTGGCGCAGGGTATGGATGCCCATGGCCTCGAGCAGCGGAATCATGCGCAGGAAGACCTCGCCGGTGACGATCGCATCGCCCAGCGCATTGTGGCGGCCGATCACCGGAATGCCCAGCCGCTCGGCGATCGCTTCGAGCTTGTGGGACTCCTGGTTCGGATGGATGACCGCCGACAGCAGCAGCGTGTCGAGCAGCGGCTGGGTGAAGCGGATGCCGGTCGCCTCCTCCTTGAGCTCGAAGAAGCGCATGTCGAAGGCGGCATTGTGGGCGACCAGCACCGTGTCCTCGCAGAAGCGGTGGAACTGCGGCAGCACCGTGCCGATGACCGGCTGGCCGACGAGCATCTCCTCGGTGATGCCATGGATCGGGATGCCCTCGGGCCTGAGCGGCCGCTGCGGATCGACGAGCTGGTCGATGCACTCGTGGCGCAGCAGCCGGCCATTGACGATGCGCACCGCGCCGATCTGGATGATCTCGTCGCCCTTCGACGGTTCGAGCCCCGTAGTCTCCGTGTCGAAGGCGGTGTAGGTCAGCGAGCGCAGCGGCCGGTCGTCGAGCGCGTGGTCCTCGTCGCGCCGGTGGAAGAGGTCGAAATCGTAGAACTCCGGCCGACTTTCGATCTTCAGCAGCGAGGCCTCGGCGTGATGTGGCTCGGCACCGACGGCGACCGGGATGAGCAGCCGGAAGAAGGACTGCTGGCTCGCCGAATCGCGTCCGCAGGCGATCTCGCCACCGTGCCGGCCGGTCACGTCGCGCAGCGTCAGCGGGCTCGCCTCGCCGGCGACGTTGAGCGGCTCGAGCTGCCAGCCGAGCAGCAGTTCGGTCGAGATCGCCGTGCCGCGCCAGAGCATGTCCACCGAGACCATGGCGCCGGCCGAGGCCATGCGCAGGCGCACGAGACGGACGTCGTAGTCCTCGGCGAGGCGCGAGGCGAGGAAGGTCATCGCCTGGACGAGCGAGTAACTGTCCACCTTGACCCAGAGATTGGCCTCGACGTCGTCGACCTTGGCGGTGAGCGGGGTCTTGATCTCGATGCGCCGGGCGACGGCGGCGATGAGGTCCGCCGCCAGCATCTCCTCGAGCGGCCAGCGGGCCTTGACCGATTCGGCATATTCGCTGGTCGCCTCGTCGATGCGCCGCGTGAGGTTCTCGACCTCACGGGCGATGCCGGCGGCGGCCGGAGAATCGCCCCCGAGATTGGCGAGCGCGGCGCGGATGCCGGCCAGCGCCGCCCTCGACTCGCGGGCGAGCTTCTGCACCGACTGGTCGCAGGCCGCGTCGGCCTCGACGAAGCGTGAGATGTTCTCGAGCGTGAGCACGTAGCCGCCGATGGCGCGGCCCCCGCCCTCGCCTGCCGCAGCGAGCACCGGCGCCATCTGCACGCGGATCAGCTGGCCGGCGCGCGTCGTGGTGACGAAATGGGCGAGCGGCTGGCTGCCTTCGCGCTCGAGCCGGTGGCGCAGGGTCTCGAGCGCATGGTTGATCAGCGAAGGATCGAATACCGCATGGATCGAGCGGCCCAGCCCGATCAGCGTGCCGGAGGCGCCGGCATCCGGCACCAGCGCCCGCGCCTGAAGGCGCGCGCGATTGTTGTAGAGCAGGATGCGGCCGTCGAGATTGCAGACGATCACCGGCTGCGGCAAATCGGCGACCAGCGCCGCCAGGCGGTTCCTTTCTTCCTCGGTCGAGGCGCGCGCCTGGGCGATCCTGGCCTCGACGTCGGCGAGCAGTTCGTCACGCTGTCCGGCCAGCGCATTGGCCGCCTCGGCAAGCCTGCGGACTTCCGGCGGCCCCGCGGGCGTGACGCGGTAACCGCGGTTGGCGCCGTGCATCAGCTCGATCTGCTCGGCCAGGCCCTGCAGCCCGCCGACGTACTGCCTGAAGAGGAAACGCAGGAGCGCGATGCCGAGGACGAGGCCGAAGAGCATCATCAGCAGGCCGAGCGGCAGCCGAGGCAGCAGCACGTCCTTCACCGCGGCCAGCTCTTCGGGCGAGAGGTCGCCGAGCAGGATGCCCACCGTCAGGACGACCGGCCCGGCCATGAGCAGGACCAGCACGAAAACGGCGAGCGCAAACCGGAGGCGCGCATCCATGATGCGGACGATTCTAGCCAAGCCGGCTAACGGAAACCTTACAATCGATGCATGAATCCGGGTAGCACGGACACGCGCGGCGCGCCGGGCCGTCTTCCGGTCACCGGCCTCATCCTCGCCGGCGGCCTGGGCCGGAGGATGGGCGGCCGCGACAAGGGGCTCGAGCCGCTTGGCGGCCGGCCGATGGTCGCCCTCGTGATCGACCGGCTGGCGCCGCAGGTCGATGCGCTGCTCATCAATGCCAACCGGCATCAGGATCGCTACCGCGCCTTTGGCCGACCGGTGATCGGTGACGAAATCGGCGGCTTCGTCGGCCCGCTGGCGGGTCTGCATGCCGGCTTGAAGCACTGCACCACGCCGCTCCTGGCGACCGTGCCCTGCGATTCACCGTTCTTGCCGCTGGATCTCGTCGCCCGGCTCGGGGAAGGGCTGGAAAGTGCCGGCGCGATGGCTGCCGTGGCACGCACGGCGGAAGGCATCCAGCCGGTGTTCGCGCTGCTGCGGCGGGAAATCCTCACCGACCTCGATGACTTCCTCTCCACCGGCGGCCGCAGCATCCGGGCCTGGCTCGAGCGTCTGTCACCCGTGGCCGTCGATTTCGCCGACGCGGCCGCCTTCGCCAACATCAATACGCCCGAAGACCTGTTGGCGCTTGACCGCGGCTGACCCGCCTCTGCAGGGCGCAGGACGCCGCGCAAGCGGCAGTCCCGAGCGCAGCGAGACCAGCCCGACATCGGAGGGCGCAGGACGCCGCGCAAGCGGCGGTCCCGAGCGCAGCGAGGGATGGGGCGAAGCCCCACAGATGGGGCGAAGCCCCACAGATGGGGCGAAGCCACACGGATGCGGCGAAGCCCCACACTCTCCCAATACCAAAACAAAAGGGGCGCCGAGGCGCCCCTTTGCCGATCGCCGCAGGGCGAAACTCAGGAAGCCTGCTTGAGCTGCTCGAGGATCTGCGGGTTTTCGAGCGTCGAGACGTCCTGGGTGATGTCCTCGCCCTTGGCCAGCGAGCGCAGCAGCCGGCGCATGATCTTGCCCGAGCGGGTCTTGGGCAGGTTCTCGCCGAAGCGGATGTCCTTGGGCTTGGCGATCGGGCCGATCTCCTTGCCGACCCAGTTCCTGAGCTCGTTGGCGATCTTCTTCGCCTCCTCGCCGGTGGGCCGCGCCTGCTTGAGGACGACGAAGGCGCAGATGGCCTCGCCGGTCAGGTCGTCCGGGCGGCCGACCACGGCAGCTTCGGCAACCATCGGGTTGGCGACGAGCGCCGACTCGATCTCCATCGTGCCCATCCGGTGGCCGGAGACGTTGAGTACGTCGTCGATGCGGCCCATGATGGTGAAGTAGCCGGTCTTGGCGTCACGCACCGCGCCGTCGCCGGCGAGATAGAGCCTGCCGCCGAAATCGGCCGGGTAATAGGACTTCTTGAACCGTTCGGGATCGCCCCAGAT
Organism: uncultured Rhodocyclaceae bacterium; assembly: GCA_964530115.1. Classification (GTDB taxonomy): domain Bacteria; phylum Pseudomonadota; class Gammaproteobacteria; order Burkholderiales; family Rhodocyclaceae; genus Fen-999. Next base: position 14,742 of record CAZGYD010000183.1, read on the forward strand.
GGTGCGGATCATCGACGGCCAGGGCTTCTTGATGACAAGGAAGCCGCCTTTGCCCCATTCCACGTCATGGCCGGTCTCGTCGACGATCGCGGCCTGGATGCCGGGGAAAGGCAGCGTGCAGGAGCCCGGCACCAGCGGGGTGACGCCCGGCAGCGGCGTGATCATGTGGCCGCCGGTCTCGGTCTGCCAGAAGGTATCGACGATCGGGCAGCGGCCGCCGCCAACGTTGTTGTAGTACCACATCCACGCTTCCGGATTGATCGGCTCGCCGACCGAGCCGAGGATGCGCAGCGAGGAGAGGTCGTAGTTCTTCGGGTGCGTTGAGGGCGTCGCCTCGGACGCCTTGATCAGCGAGCGGATCGCCGTCGGCGCCGTGTAGAAGATCGTCACCTTGTGGTTCTGGATCATCTTCCAGAAGCGGCCGGCGTCCGGATAGGTCGGCACGCCCTCGAAGACGATCTCGGTGGCGCCGCAGGCGAGCGGGCCGTAGGTGATGTAGGTATGGCCGGTGACCCAGCCGATGTCGGCGGTGCACCAGAAGACGTCATCGGGCTTGATGTCGAAGGTCCATTTCGTCGTCAGCACGGCATGGAGCAGATAGCCGCCCGAGCTGTGCTGGACGCCCTTGGGCTTGCCCGTCGAGCCGGAGGTGTAGAGGAGGAAGAGCGGATGCTCGGCCTCGACCCACTCGGGCTCGCAGGTTTCCGGCTGGTTGGCGACGATGTCGTGGTACCAGAGGTCGCGGCCGGCGACCATGTTGCAGTTGCCCGAGCCACGCTTGATGACGATGACCTTGCCGACCTGGTGGCCCTGGGCCATGCCCAGCGCCTCGTCGACCGCGGGCTTGAGCGGCAGGGCCTTGCCGCCGCGGTGCTGCTCGTCCATGGTGATCACGGCGCAGGCGCCCGCGTCGAGGATGCGCTCTTCGAGCGACTTGGCGGAAAAGCCGCCGAAGACCACCGAGTGGATCGCGCCGATGCGCGCGCAGGCCTGCATGGCGACGACGCCCTCGACCGACATCGCCACGTAGATGAGGACCCGGTCCCCCTTCTTGATGCCGAGCGAGCGCAGCGCATTGGCGAACTTGTTGACGCGGACGAGCAGTTCCTTGTAGGTGACCTTCGTCACCGTGCCGTCATCGGCTTCGAAGATGATCGCCACCTTGTCGCCGAGGCCGGCCTCGATGTTCTTTTCCAGACAGTTGTAGGAGACGTTGAGCTTGCCGTCGGCGAACCACTTGTAGAAGGGCGCATTCGATTCGTCGAGCACCTGGGTGAAGGGCTGTTTCCAGACGACGTGCTCCCTGGCCAGACGGGCCCAGTAGCCGGCGTAATCCTGTTCGGCTTCCTTGCACAGGGCCTCGTAGGCGGCCATGCCGGAGATGGTGGCCCGCTTGACGGTCTCCTCCGAGGGCGGGAACACCCGGTTTTCCTGGAGCACCGATTCGATTCCAGACATTTTCTTCCTCTCCTCTCGCGTTGCAGATATCGGCCATGCCGGTCGGCCGGGACGGCCCCGGCCGGAAATTCTAGGGCATTAGAATCGAAGCGGCTTACATCCCACTTACTGCCCACCAATCCCGCCACGACGGCTTGTGCGCCGCAGCATGCGGAATGGCGGATGCTAGAATCCGCGGGCACCGCAGGAAGGATTTCATCATGATGCAAAAGACCGTAAAAACGCTCGAACACTTCATCTTCTGGAGCCGCTGGCTCCAGGCGCCACTCTACCTCGGCCTCATCCTCGCCCAGGGCGTCTATGTCTATCAGTTCATGCACGAACTGGTGCACCTGATCACCAAGGCCGGCGAACTTTCGGAAACCGAGGTGATGCTGATCGTGTTGGGGCTGATCGACGTGGTCATGATCGCCAACCTGCTGATCATGGTCATCATCGGCGGTTACGAGACCTTCGTCTCCAAACTCGACCTCGAGGGCAACCCGGACCAGCCCGAGTGGCTTTCCCACGTCAATGCCGGCGTGCTCAAGGTCAAGCTCGCGGTGGCGTTGATCAGCATCTCGTCGATCCACCTGCTGCGTACCTTCATCAACGCGCCGCACATGGAGGACCGTGTCGTCGTCATCCAGATCGCGATCCATGTCTCGTTCCTGATCTCCGCGCTGGCGGTGGCCTGGACCGACAAGATCATGATGCAGACGCTGGTCATCAGCAGCCAGACGAAACACTGAAAAAAAACAGGACAACCGAGCCGGAGGGAGCCCGACATGACCGTGATCCGACAGGAGGACTTCATCGCCTCCATCGCCGATGCCTTCCAGTACATCAGCTACTACCATCCGGCCGATTACATCCGCGCCCTCGGCGAAGCCTGGGCGCGCGAAGAAAGCCCGGCGGCGAAGGACGCCATCGCCCAGATCCTGACCAACTCGCGCATGGCCGCAACCGGCCACCGGCCGATCTGCCAGGACACCGGCATCGCCGTGGTCTTCCTCAAGGTCGGCATGGACGTGCGCTGGGAAGGCGGCATGAGCGTCCAGCAAATGGTCGACGAGGGCGTGCGCCGGGCTTACACGAACCGGGACAACCCGCTGCGCGCCTCGGTGCTGCTCGACCCGGCCGGTGCGCGCCGCAACTCGAAGGACAACACGCCGGCCGTCGTCCATTGCGAGCTCGTGCCGGGCGACCGTGTGGACGTGATCTGCGCCGCCAAGGGCGGCGGCTCGGAGAACAAGGCCAAGTTCGTGATGCTCAATCCCTCCGACTCGATCGTCGACTGGGTGTTGAAGACCGTACCGACGATGGGCGCCGGCTGGTGCCCGCCGGGCATCCTCGGACTGGGCATCGGCGGCACGCCCGAAAAGGCGATGCTGCTCGCCAAGGAAGCGTTGATGGCGCCCGTCGACATCCACGAATTGAAGGCGCGCGGGCCGAAAAACCGCATCGAGGAACTGCGCCTCGATCTCTACGAGAAGGTCAATGCGCTGGGCATCGGCGCCCAGGGGCTGGGGGGACTCACGACCGTCGTCGACGTCAAGATCCTCGACTACCCGACCCACGCGGCAAGCCTGCCCGTGGCGATGATCCCCAACTGCGCGGCGACGCGGCACGTGCATTTCCATCTCGACGGTTCGGGTCCGGCGAAGCTCGAGCCGCCGCGCCTCGAGGACTGGCCCGCCGTGACCTGGCAGGCCGATGCGGAGACGGCGACCCGCGTCGATCTCGACACGCTGACGAAGGAACAGGTCGCCTCGTGGAAGCCGGGGCAGAAGCTCTTGCTCTCCGGCCGCATGCTCACGGGCCGCGATGCCGCGCACAAGCGCATCGCCGAGCTGCTCACAAAGGGCGAAAGGCTGCCGGTAGATTTCACCAACCGGGTGATCTACTACGTCGGCCCCGTCGATCCGGTGCGCGACGAGGTGGTCGGCCCCGCCGGCCCGACGACGGCCACGCGCATGGACAAATTCACGCGCATGATGCTGGAGAAGACCGGGCTCATCGCCATGGTCGGCAAGGCGGAGCGTGGCCCCGAGGCGATCGCGGCGATCCGCGATCACCGCTCGGCCTACCTGATGGCGGTCGGCGGCGCGGCCTATCTCGTCGCCAAGGCGATCAAGGCCGCGCGGGTCGTCGCCTTCGAGGATCTGGGCATGGAGGCGATCTACGAGTTCGAGGTGCGCGACATGCCCGTCACCGTCGCCGTCGATGCGAGCGGCCAGTCGGTGCATGAATCCGGCCCGCGCGAGTGGCGCCTGCGGATCGGCAAGATCCCCCTCGCCGCCCACTGAGACGGCCGGCGGTGTTCCGCGTCCTGCGCATCGCCGTCCTGCTCCTGATCCTCGCGACGGTTGCGCAGGAGACCTGGCTCTCCCGTTCGCGCGCGACCTCCTGGCAGGACACGCTGCGCGTGGCGATCTACCCGATCAACGGCGACGGCAGCGCGGTCGCGGAAAGCTATGTCCGGGCCTTGCGCCCCGACAGCTTCCGGAGCATCGACCGGTTCTTCGACGAAGAGGCCCGCCGCTGGGCGAAGGGGATGCTCCGGCCTGTCTCCACCACCGTCGCACCACCGGTGAAGTCCATCCCGCCGCAGCCGCCCGATTCCGGCGAGGTCCTGGACAACATCCTCTGGAGCCTGCGCATGCGCTACTGGGCCTGGCGCCATGACGAGGTGCCGGGCATGAAGCCGCAGGTCCGCCTGTTCGTGCTCTTCTTCGATCCTGAGCGGCACCCGAGCCTGCCCCATTCCGTCGGCATCGACCGCGGCATGATCGGGCGCGTCAATGCCTATGCGACGCAGGCGATGGCCGGCTCCAATGCCGTGATCATCGCCCACGAACTGCTGCATACGCTGGGCGCGACCGACAAATACGACCTCGCGACCGGCCTGCCGGTCTTTCCCGACGGCTACGCGGAGCCCGGCCGGACACCACGTCATCCCCAGGTGTTCGCCGAAATCATGGGCGGCCGCATCCCGGTGAGCAGCGACCTTGCCGAGATCCCATCTTCGCTCGACCGGGCGCTGATCGGACCGGCGACCGCGGCCGAGATCGGCTGGCTCGGGAAACCGTGATCGGTGTCTTCGACTCGGGCCTGGGCGGCCTCTCGGTGCTCGCGGCCATTGCCCGCGTCCTGCCGCGCGCCGATCTCGTCTATCTCGCCGATAGCGCCCATGTCCCCTACGGGAGCAAGGACGAGACTTTCATCCGCAGCCGCGTGCTCGCGATCGGCCGGCATCTCGTCGCCCATGGCTGCCGGCTGCTCGTCGTCGCCTGCAACACGGCGACGGCCCATGCAGTCGAGGCCCTGAGGCACGACCTTCCCGGTATCCCGGTCGTCGGCATCGAGCCGGGTGTCAAACCCGCGGCGCGCGAGTCGAAAAGCCGCCATATCGCCGTGCTCGCCACCGAGGCGACGGCGAGAAGCGAACGGCTCGCCCGCCTGATCCGGGAACACGCGGGCCATGTCATCGTCGATGTCGTCGCCTGTCCGGGCTGGGCGACACGCGTCGAGACGCTCGATCTCGACGGGGCTGGCTTCGCCGGCGAGGTCGAAGAGAAGGTCCGCCCGCTCGTCGAGGGCGGGGCCGACCGCATCGTGCTCGGCTGCACGCACTATGCTTTCCTCGCGCCCCTCATCGAGCGCGTGACCCGCGGCCGCGCGGAACTCGTCGATGTCGCCGGGGCGGTCGCCCGTCAGGCGCAGCGGCTGAACGGGCACGCGGACGGGCACGGGCGGCTCGAACTCTTCGCCACGGCGCGACCGGAGCGGCTCATGGCGGCGCTGCCGCGGCTCGGGCTCGCCTGGCTGGCGGCGCGCGTCTCCGGCCCACCGAGGCTCGTCTCCGTATAATCGGCCCATGAAATTCACCGTCGAGTCCTTTCGCGCCTGGCCGCACAAGCAGGTGACGCTGCTTGGCATGTCGGGGGTCGGCAAGACCTGGCTCGCCTCGCTGCTGCGCCGGCACGACTGGTTCCACTACTCGGCGGACTACCGGATCGGCAAGCGCTATCTCGACGAGCCCATCCTCGATCTCGTCAAGCAGCAGGCCATGCAGGTGCCCTTCCTGCGCGACCTCCTGCGGCGCGACTGGATCGACATCAAGAACAACATCAAGATCGACGACCTCGGGCCGGTGCTCGCCTTCGTCGGCAAGCTCGGCGACCCCGCCAGAGGCGGCCTGCCGCTCGCGGAATTCTCGCGCCGCCAGGCCATGTACCGCGAGGCGGAGATCGCAGCGATGCGCGACGTACCCGAGTTCGAGCGCAAGGGCCGCGAGATCTACGGCTACGCCCATTTCGTCAACGACGTCGGCGGCAGTGTCTGCGAACTCGACGAGCCCTCGGTCATCGAGCTGCTCGCCCGCCATACGCTGATCCTCTACATCCGCGTGACCACCCCGGAAGAGGAAGCCGAACTGATCCGCCGCGCCCAGTCCGACCCCAAGCCGCTCTATTTCCGCCCGGCCTTCCTCGCCGAGCAGGTGCCTGCCTATCTCGCCGAGAAACGGTTGGTCCGTATCGAGGACGCCGATCCGGACGATTTCACGCGCTGGATCTTCCCCCACCTCTTCCACGCGCGTGTGCCGCGCTATGAGGCGATCGCCGGCCCGCACGGCTATACCGTGACCTCGGCCGAAGTGGCGGGCGTGCGCGACGAGCGGGATTTCCTCGCCCTCGTCGAGGCGGCGATCGCGCGAAAGCGATAGCCGGCGTGTTACGACGGCTGAGTTTCGTGACCGCTATTTCCAGGCGGCGAGGAATTCGCGCCAGTGCGGTGCGCCGGTCGCGGCGAGCTGCTCGCGCACGAACGCCTCCTCCTGCCGGCGCCCCTCGTCGTCGATGGCGCCGCGCATCTGCTGAAAGCGCAGATAAACGAGATAGGTGTTGACGACGTCGGTCTCGCAGTAGTCGCGGATCTCGCCGATGCGGCCCTCGCACCAGGCGCCCCAGACGGCGCCGCCGTCCATGCCCAGCTTGCCCGGCAGGCCCGCGAGCCGGGCGAGCTCGTCGAGCGGCACGTTGGCGCGCGGCTGATAGAGGGCGAGCAGATCCATGAGATCGAGATGCCGCGTGTGGTAGCGGCTGATGTAGTTGTTGAACTTGAAGTCGCGGCTGTCCCGGTAATCGCCCTCACCCATGTCCCAGTAGCGCGCCGCGCGCACGCCGTGCATGAGGCCGCGGTAATGCAGCACCGGCAGATCGAAGCCGCCGCCGTTCCACGAGACGAGCTGCGGCGTGTATTTCTCGATGCCGTTGAAGAAGCGCTGGATGATCTCGCCCTCGGCAAGGTCGGGCGCGGCGAGCGACCAGACGCGGAAATCCTCGCCGCTCCTCATCGCGCAGGAGACGACGATCACACGCTGGAGATGCAGCGGCAGGAAATCGCCGCCGCTTTTCGCCCGCTGCTTCTGGAAGGCGAACTCGGCGACTTCGGTATCGGCCAGGGTGTCCGGCAGGTCGTGCAGGCGGCGCAGCCCGGCGACGTCGGGAATCGTCTCGATGTCGAAGACGAGGGTGGCAGCCACACTCAGGCCGGGAAGACCCCGGTCGACAGATAGCGGTCGCCGCGGTCGCAGACGATGGTGACGATCACGGCATTCTCGGTCTCGGCGGCGACGCGCAGGGCGACGGCGAGCGCGCCGCCCGAGGAGATGCCGGCGAAGATGCCCTCCTCGCGCGCCATGCGCCGGGTCATTTCCTCGGCGTCTGCCTGGGATACGTACTCGAGACGGTCGACGCGCGAGAAGTCGCAGATCTTCGGCAGATACTCGGGCGGCCACTTGCGGATGCCGGGAATCTGCGCCCCCTCGGCCGGCTGGCAGCCGACGATGGTGATCGCCGGGTTCTTTTCCTTGAAGAAGCGCGAGCAGCCCATGATCGTGCCCGTCGTGCCCATGCTCGAGACGAAGTGCGTGATGCGTCCCTCGGTGTCGCGCCAGATCTCGGGGCCGGTGCCCTCGTAGTGCGCCTGCGGATTGTCGGGATTGGCGAACTGGTCGAGCATGATGCCGCGTCCCTCGCGCACCATCCGCTCGGCGACGTCGCGCGCGCCCTCCATGCTCGCCTCCTTCGGCGTCAGCACCAGTTCGGCACCGAAGGCGCGCATGGTCTGCCGGCGCTCGAGGCTCTGGTTCTCGGGCATGACGAGGATCATCCGGTAGCCGCGCATCGCCGCCGCCATCGCCAGGGCGATGCCGGTGTTGCCCGAGGTCGCCTCGATCAGCGTGTCGCCGGGTCTGATGGTGCCGCGCGCTTCGGCGCGCGCGATCATCGACAGCGCCGGCCGGTCCTTGACCGACCCCGCCGGGTTGTTGCCCTCGAGCTTGGCGAGGATCACGTTGTTGCGGCGCGCGTTGTCCTCGCCGGGGATGCGCTTCAGGCGCACGAGCGGCGTGTTGCCGACGAAGTCATCGAGCGTGCGGAAGCTCATTTGCCGGCCCCGGCCAGGTATCGGACGTATTTCGCCACGCCCTCCTCGACCGTCGCGAATGCCTCCTCGTAGCCGGCCGCGCGCAGTTGCGAGATGTCGGCCTGGGTGAAGCTCTGGTACTTGCCCTTGAGCGCCTCGGGAAAGTCGATGTATTCGATGATGCCCTCACTGACCATTCTCTCGAGCGTCAGCGGCGACTGGCCTTCGAGGGCGCGGCAGGCGTTGACGGTGGCGACGGCGACGTCGTTGAACGGCTGGGCTCGGCCGGTGCCGAGATTGAAGATGCCCGACTTCTCCGGGTGGTCGAGAAAGTACATGTTGACCCTGACCACATCGTCGACATAGACGAAGTCGCGCCGCTGCTCGCCGTTGCCGTAGCCGTCACAGCCCTCGAAGAGCTTCACCTTGCCGTGCTCGCGGTACTGGTTGAAATGGTGGAAGGCAACGGAGGCCATGCGCCCCTTGTGCTGTTCGCGCGGGCCATAGACGTTGAAGTAGCGGAAGCCAACGATCTGCGATCCGGCATCGGCGAGGTGGCGGCGGACGATCTGATCGAAGAGGAACTTCGAGTAGCCATAGACGTTGAGCGGCGCCTCGTGCTCGCGCGATTCGCTGAAGACGCGGCCGGCGCCGTAGACCGAGGCGCTCGAGGCATAGAGATACGGCACGTCCTGATCGAGGCAGAAATCCAGGAGGCTTGCCGAATAGCGGAAGTTGTTGGCCATCATGTAGCGGCCGTCGGTCTCCATCGTGTCCGAGCAGGCGCCCTCATGGAAAATGGCTTCGATGCTGCCGTCGAACTGGCCGGCTTCGACGAGATCGAGGAACTCCTCCTTGTCCAGGTAGTCGGCAATCTCGCAGTCGACGAGATTTTTGAACTTGTCGGCCTTCTTCAGGTTGTCGACGGCAATGATCTCGGTCACGCCACGCTCGTTGAGCGCCTTGACGAGATTGGAACCGATGAATCCGGCCGCGCCGGTAACGACGTAGTACATGCTCAGCTCGCTTTCAGTTCATCCAGGGTGCAGACCGCGGTGCCCAGCTTGGCGACGACGACGCCCGCAGCGCGGTTGGCCAGCTTCATCGCCTTCGCAGCATCGAGGCCCGCCGCGATCATGACGGCCATCGTCGCGATCACCGTGTCGCCGGCGCCACTCACATCATAGACCTCGCGCGCGCGCGCAGGCTCGGAAATCGCACCCGTCTCGGCGAAGAGGGTCATGCCCTCCTCCGAGCGGGTGAGCAGAAGCGCGTCGAGCCCGAGTTCGCGGCGCAGCCGCTCCGCGCGCTCGGCGAGATCGGCCTCGTCGCGCCAACGGCCGACCACTTCGCGCAGCTCGGCACGATTGGGCGTGATGATGCTGGCGCCCGCGTAGCGCTCGTAGTCGTCGCCCTTCGGGTCGACGAGGACGGGCCTGCCGGCCGCGCGCGCGAGGCGGATCATCTCGCGGATATGGGTGAGCCCGCCCTTGCCGTAATCGGAGAGGACGACGACGTCGCAGTCGGCCAGGCGCTCGGCGTACTCGGCGAGCTTGGCCTGGAGCACCTCGTGTGCGGGCGCGTTCTCGAAGTCGATGCGCAGGAGCTGCTGCTGCCGGCCGATGACCCGCAGCTTGACCGTCGTGTTGAGCTGGGCATCCTCGTGCAGGCTGGAATCGATTGCCGAGGCGGACAACAGGCGCGCCAGCGTCTGCCCGGCCTCGTCAGCGCCGACCACCGAAAGCAGTGCCACTCTCGCGCCGAGCGCCGCACAGTTGCGCGCGACGTTGGCCGCGCCGCCGGGCCGCTCCTCGACGCGTTCGATACGGACGACCGGCACCGGCGCCTCGGGGGAAATCCTCGAGACGTCGCCGAACCAGTAGCGGTCGAGCATGACGTCGCCGACGACCAGCACGCGCGCTGAGGAGGTGTCCGGAAGGTTCATCACGGGCGTCCGATGGCGTGATATTCAAGTCCGGCCGCACGCGGATGCGCAGGCTCGTAAAGGTTGCGGCCGTCGAAGACCACCCCGGCCTTGAGATGGCTTTTCATGAGTTCGAAATCGGGCGAACGGAATTCCTTCCACTCGGTGACGATGGCCAGGGCGTCGGCACCCTCGAGCGCCGCCATCGGTGAGTCCGCATAGGCGATGCGCGGCTCGTCGCCGAAGATGCGCTGTGCCTCCTTCATCGCCACCGGGTCGTAGGCGCGCACCCGGGCACCACGCGCGAGCAGATCGGCGATCAGCACACGGCTCGGCGCCTCGCGCATGTCGTCGGTGTTGGGCTTGAAGGCCAGCCCCCAGACGGCGAACACCCGGCCCGTGAGGTCTTCGCCGAAGCGCGCGACGATCTTTTTCGTCAGGACGCGCTTTTGCGTCTCATTGGCCTCTTCGACGGCCTTGAGCACTTTGAGTTCATGGCCGGCGGCACGCGCCGTGCGCAGCAGTGCCTTGACGTCCTTGGGAAAACAGGAACCGCCATAGCCGGCACCGGGATAGAGAAAATGGAAGCCGATGCGCGGGTCCGAACCGATACCGCGGCGGACGAGCTCAATGTCGGCGCCGAGGCTCTCGGCGAGATTCGCGAGCTCGTTCATGAAGCTGATGCGGGTCGCCAGCATTGCGTTGGCCGCATACTTGGTCAGCTCCGCAGAGCGCACGTCCATGACGATGAGCCGCTCGTGGTTGCGCTGGAATGGCGCATAGAGCTGACGCATCAGATCCGTCGCCCTCGGATCGTCCGAACCGACGATGATCCGGTCCGGGCGCATGAAGTCCTCGACCGCAGCCCCTTCCTTGAGAAATTCAGGATTGGAGACGACGCTGTAGGGAATGCCGGCACCGCGCGAGGCCAGCTCTTCGGCGATCGCGGCACGCACACGGTCGGCCGTGCCGACCGGGACGGTGGATTTGTCCACAATGACCTTGTATCCGGTCATGTGCCTGCCGATGTTGCGCGCGGCGGCGACGACGTATTGCAGATCCGCCGAGCCGTCCTCGTCCGGTGGCGTGCCGACGGCGATGAACTGGATCGTGCCGTGAGCGACGGCTTCCGCGACGTCGGTGGTGAAACGCAGGCGGCCGGCAGCGCGGTTGCGAGCGACCATCTCCTGAAGGCCAGGCTCATGGATCGGCATGCCCCCCTCGTTGAGGATGCGGATCTTGTCTGCGTCGACGTCGAGGCAGAGCACGTCGTTGCCGACCTCTGCGAGGCAGGTGCCAGAGACCAGGCCGACGTAGCCAGTGCCCACAACCGTAATCTTCATGATCTTTCCTTCAGGGAGTCAGGTCGAATTCTTCCGTCCGCTTCGGCGGGAAGGTCTCCCAGCCCCCGCAGGCCGGGCAGCGCCAGTAGAACTGGCGCGCCTTGAAGCCGCAATTGTCGCACCGGTAACGCGCGACCTTGCGGGTGTGCGCGTGGATCAGATTCTTGATCACTTCGAGGTCGGCGCGCCGCTCGGGCGGCGCGACGAGCAGCTGCGCTTCGAGGAACTTGTCCAGTCCCAGAAGCGTTGGATTGCGTCGAACCTCGTCGCGCACCAGCTGATAGGCGGCACCGGCGCCTGCCTGCTCCAGCTCGAAGCGGAAGGCGACGTCGAGCAGATCCACCGAGGCATGCCGTTCCAGGTAGCCGCGGATGATCTGCCGACCCTGTTCCGGCCGGCCATCTTCACGCAACGCGGTCACCAGCTTGTCGGCGACCAGCGCCAGATAGGGCGGGTTCTGCTGTTCGATGCGCATCCAGGTTTCGATGGCCTCAGGCAGCCGTCCCTGGGCGTAGGCGAGCTCGCCGGCGAGGAGCGTGGCCCGGACGCACTTGCGGTTCACCGTCAAAGCGGCATCGAGGTGTCGCCTCGCCTCGTCCGGGCGGGCGTGAAGGATCGCATTGGCGGCAAGCTCGCAGTGGAACTCGGCGACGGCCTTCTGCCACAAGTGATCCGCGTGGTCGGGGAGCGCCTCGGCGATGTCGATCGCCTTCTGCCATTCTTTCTCCTGCTGATAGATCTCGAGCAGCGAGGCAAGTGCTTGTTCGTCGAGTGCCGTGCCGCGCAGCCGGAGGAAGATCTCTTCGGCGCGGTCGAGCAGGCCGGCCTTGAGATAGTCGAGCCCGAGTTCGGCGAGCGCCTGGAGCCGCTTGTCCTCACGCAGTCCCTCGCGGTCGACGAGGTTCTGATGAACCCGGATGGCACGGTCGGTCTCGCCGCGCCGACGGAACAGGCTGCCGAGCGCGAAATGCAGTTCGATGGTCTCGGGATCGACCTTGGCGGCTTCGAGGAAGGCCTCGATGGCCTTGTCCGGCTGCTCGTTGAGCAGGAAATTGAGCCCCTGGAAATAAGAACGCGGCAGGGCACGCGATTCCCGCAGCAACTGCCGCAGATCGATGCGCGCGGCGATCCAGCCGAGGGCAAAGAAAAGCGGCAGCGCGAGCAGCCACCACAGTTCGATCGAGATCACGTCACCGGCTTTCCTGACTCACGTTTCGGTTCGCGCAGACGGCGCAGTTCCCGGCCCTGCCGGACGACGATGCCGAGGATGGCGGTCAGCCCGATGACGACGCCGAGCACGAAGGCGCCAAGCACGATCAGCGACAGCGGCACCTGCGCGGTGGTGCCGAAGAAGAGGCGCAAGTCGACCGGGTCGCTGTTCTTGACGGCCAGGCCGAAGAGCGCGACGAACACCAACGCACGCAACAGCCACAACAGTATCGTCATCATGTCTCAGCGAGAAAAAACGCGGCACCCGTCTGCATGGGTGCCGCGCGATACTTCACGTCCGCGCAATCGATGCCGAATCAGCCGTCCCTGCCATCGACACGTTCGCGAAGTTCCTTGCCGGCCTTGAAATGCGGCACGTACTTCCCGGGCACATGGACCTTCTCCCCAGACTTCGGATTGCGTCCGGTCCGCGGCGGTCGGTAGTTCAGGGCGAAGCTGCCGAATCCCCGGATCTCGATGCGGTTGCCCTGGGCAAGCGCCCCGGTCATCGCATCGAGGATCACCTTCACCGCCAGGTCGGCATCCTTGGCGACGAGTTGCGGGAAACGCTCGGCCAGCCGGGCGATCAACTCGGACTTGGTCATGACGGCGCTGTGACTTAGCCGGTTCGATTACTGCTGGTTGAGCTTGGCCTTGAGCAGGGCACCGAGGTTGGTCGTGCCGCTGCTGGCGTTGCTCGTGGCCGCGAGCTTCTGCATCGCCTCGTTCTGCTCGAACTGTTCCCTGGCCTTGATCGACAGCGACAGCGAGCGGGACTTGCGGTCGACGTTGATGATCAGCGCCTCGACCGGGTCGCCCTCCTTGAGCACGGCGCGCAGGTCCTCGATGCGGTCGCGCGAGTATTCGGAGGCGCGCAGGTAGCCTTCGACATCGCCGCCGAGATCGATGACCGCGCCGCGCGCGTCGACGCTCTTGACCGTGCCCTTGACGATGCTGTTCTTGTCGTGGGTGGCGACGAAGCTGGTGAACGGATCGCCATCGAGCTGCTTGATGCCGAGCGAGATTCGCTCCTTGTCGACGTCGATCGAGAGCACGACGGCCTCGACCTCGTCGCCCTTCTTGTAGTTCTGCTTGGCTTCCTCGCCGGGAACCGACCACGACAAGTCGGACAGGTGCACCAGGCCGTCGATGCCGCCGGGCAGGCCGATGAAGATGCCGAAGTCGGTGATCGACTTGATGGCGCCCCTCACCTTGTCGCCCTTCTTGTGGTTCATGGCGAACTCTTCCCACGGATTGGGCATGCACTGCTTCATGCCCAGCGAGATGCGGCGGCGCTCCTCGTCGATCTCGAGGATCATCACCTCGACTTCGTCGCCGAGCTGGACGACCTTGGTCGGGTGGATGTTCTTGTTGGTCCAGTCCATCTCGGAGACATGCACCAGGCCCTCGATGCCCTGTTCGATCTCGACGAAGGCACCGTAATCGGTGATGTTGGTGACCTTGCCGAACAGCCGCGTGCCTTGCGGGTAGCGGCGGGCGATGCCGACCCACGGGTCTTCGCCGAGCTGCTTGAGGCCGAGGCTGACGCGGTTCTTTTCCTGGTCGAACTTGAGCACCTTGGCGGTGACCTCGTCGCCGACGTTGAGTACTTCGCTCGGGTGACGGACGCGCCGCCAGGCGAGATCGGTGATGTGCAGCAGACCGTCGATGCCGCCAAGATCGACGAAGGCGCCGTAATCGGTGATGTTCTTGACGATGCCCTTGACCACCGTACCCTCCTGGAGGGTCTCGAGCAGCTTCTGGCGCTCCTCGCCCATGCTCGCCTCGATGACGGCGCGTCGCGAGAGCACGACGTTGTTGCGCTTGCGGTCGAGCTTGATGACCTTGAACTCGAATTCCTTGCCCTCGTAGGGGGTGGTGTCCTTGACCGGCCGGGTATCGACG
>CAZGYD010000184.1:0-15664 GCA_964530115.1 uncultured Rhodocyclaceae bacterium
TCCCACCGGAGCCAAAAACCTCACCCACCAGACACCGAGCCTGCACACACACGCCGTAGCCGCCGGCTGGAACGTCAGGGCGCCGACCAGCGAGGACACGGCGGGCAAGATCGCGGTACTTGCGAAGGACACGGTCGAGAATGCCGGGCGGGCGATTACGGCGGTCGATGGTTCGGCAATCACTGCGGGCGGGTCGGCCGTTCCAGTAGCCAATGGCACGGTTGCCTTGAATGGCGCGGGAACAGAGCTGATTTTCACTCCGGCCGCGAACTCCAATGGGACGGCTAGTTTCACCTACACCGTGACTTCTGGCGGCGTGACCGAGACTGCGACGGTGAGCGTGACGGTCACGGTGTCCGTGATCGGCTGACGATGGCGCTCCGAAGCCTTCTGCTCGCTCTAGCCTTGGCGGCCGCAGGCAGCCTCGCCTCCGCCGCCGACAATCTGCTGGTCCAGCTCGAGCCGGGCGGGGGGTACCGGGTCTGGCACACGGAGGGCGTGACGAGGATCAGCGAGGAGGAGGTGCTCGCGGTGGCGGCGACGGCGAAGCCGGAGGGCGGCGAGCCGGTGGTGGTCGCGGGCGGCCGGGCGCGGGCCTTCCAGACCGAATCGGGCGTGGTGATCGAGATGCTCGATGCGACGGTCGACCGCAGGCTGCTCGTGGACCGCGACGATTGCGGCGCGATCCGGCTCTGGCATTCGGAGGGGCCGACGAAGCTCTCCGACGATCAGCTCACGGAGCTGGTGCTTTCGGCGCTGCCCGGCGGTGGTCGGCGGCTGAGTCTCAACGGCCACCACGCCAAGGCGTACATCACGCCGCTGGGCTACGCGGTGGTGATCTGGCCGGCCGTGAAGCGCTGAGCCGGGACGGCGAGCCAGCGCCGCCGGCGCGGCAGCGGGCCGGCCGGGGGCCAGGGGAGGCCGACGAAGGCTTCGAGGACGATCAGCGGCCGGCCGTCGAGCCAGAAGCAGGAGCGCCGCGCGGGCGGCCGGGCGCCGTGTTTCAGCCGCGTGTATTCGAAGGGGCCGCGGCGGATGCGCGGGTCGGTCCAGAGGATGGCCGCGAGCGGCTGGCGGCCGAGCCGGCGCAAGCCTTTCCACGGGCCGCGGATGCCTTCGATCGTGGTGACGCTGCGGGCGAGCACGGCGGGCTCGTCGTTCCGGCGCACGCAGACTTCGCGGACGAAGATGCGCCGGCCGGCGCGCGCGAGGCCGAGGAGGGCGGCTTCGTCGGGCCGGGCGCGCTGCCAGCCGCTGAAGAGCACGTCCACGGAAACCTTGCCGCTTTGCGCGAGGCGGGCGGTGAGCGAGCCGGGCTGGCGCATCGGCCGGGTCTCGATGGGCAGCGGCGGGGCGGGGCGCCAGTGGAGCGGGAGCATGGGCGTGACGGCGTGTTACGACGGCTGAGTTTGGGTCAACGCTGAACGGATTGCGTTACGGCCCGCTGGCCGCATCGTACGGTGTTCCCTTCCTCGTCTATCGCGTTCGCCCGCGGGTGCGGGCCGATGTAATGGACGACGCACCGTCCTCGATCGTCGTCTCAGGCGTGGAGCGCATCGATGAATTCGTCGGCAGACACGCCGGCTTGTTTGAGCAAGCCGACGAGCGTGCCGACTTTCAGTTCACGGTGGTTTGGCACGACACACCCCGTGGAGCCCCGGCGCAAGACGACATGGCTGCCACGCTGGCGGGCAACCACGAAACCCAGACGTTCCAGCGCCTGGATGACTTCGGCGCCGGAAACGACAGGCAATTTAGGCATGCGTCGGAACCTGGAAGGTCGTCAGCAGAGGGCGGCCGCTTACGGAGAGAGGAAACTCCTGCAGATAAAGTTCGGTGGCCTCGCGCAGGTTGTCGAGCGCTTCCTCGACGGTTTCGCCCTGCGTGGTCGTGCCCGTCTCCGGGTTGAAGGCGACATAGCCGCCTTCCGGGGCCGGGGTGATGACGGCTGAAAGTTCCATGGCATCCTCCATCTTCCATAACAGAATGGTACAGCCTGAGGGATGAGCGTGTCTCGGTCGTGGTGCTCCGTGCGCCATGCCATCTCGTTTCACGAGCCCGGCTTTCGGGGGCCGCGCGTGCCTGTGCGCCGGCCGGGTCGTGCGGGCCGGATTGTACGGCCTGCCGCCGGCGTTCAGTCGGTATCCCGCGGCTGGATGCTCGTGAGGTAGGCGAGGATGTCCTGGATGTCTTCGTCGCTGAAGAGGTCGAGCACGCCGCCGGGCTTGTCTTCGTCGTGCGGGCGCTCTTTGGCGCGGTAGGCGTCCATCTGCCGCTTCAGGTAGTTGGTGTATTGGCCGACGAGCATCGGGAAGTCGCTGCGGCCCATGCCGTCCTTGGCGTGGCAGTTGGCGCAGTGTTCCTGGTAGTGCTTGCTGCCCCTGTCGATGTTGCCTTCGACGCGCGGGATGATCATCACCTTCTCCATGGCCAGAAGCCGCGTCAGCGCGTCCTCGTCGCCCTTGAACACGGGCGGCCGGGTCGGCAGCCTGATCGAGGCGAGATAGGCCGAGACGTCGACGATGTCCTCGTCGCTGAGCTCGCGCGGGTGGGTGTAGGGGTACATGGGAATGTTGATGCGCTTCTTGGTCCTGAAGTTGCGCAGCTGCTCCTCGAGGTAGCCGGCCCGCTGGCCGCCGATGCGCGGGTATTCGCCTTTCTTGCCGCCCTGGCCGTGCTCGCCGTGGCAGCCGGCGCAGGTGACGTTGATCTCTTTGCCTTTTTCGAGGTCGGCGGCGAGGGCGAGGCCGGGCAGGAGCGCGGCGACGGCGAGGTGGCGCTTGAGACGGTCGATGAGGGTTCTTGTGTTCATGGGTTTGGGCGGAGTGCGACAAAATGCCGCGCAGGCTAGCATCGCGCCACCCGGGCGGACTTGATCAAGGATAATCCGCGGACCATGGCGGAAACGACGACCCCGACGACGGCCGACCGCGACGCCGCCGGCATCCTGCGCCGGCTGGCCGTGCTGCGCTGGTGGCTGATCGCCGCCGAGGTGCTGGCGATCGCGACGGTGCCGCTGGCGCTCGACATTCCGCTGCCGGTGGCGCCGATGCTCGCGGTCGTCTTTCTCCAGGCGGTGGCCAACGCGGTGACGCTCTCGCGGCTTCCCGATGTGGGTGAAACCGGCGAGGCCGAGGTGCTCGTCCAGCTGGCGATCGACATCGTCGCCTTTTCGGTGCTGATGTTCCTCTCGGGCGGCGCGGCAAACCCGCTGATCTCGCTGCTGCTCCTGCCGGTGGCGATCGCGGCGATGGCGCTCTCGGCGCGCTGCGCGGTGCTGGTCGCGGCGATGGCGGTGGCCGCCTATTCGGCGCTCAACATCGTTTATCTGCCGCTGCCGGTGGCCGATGCCGCGCGCGCGGCGCGGCTGCACCTGGCGGGCATGTGGCTGACCTTCGTCTTCTCCGTGGCGCTGGTGACCTGGCTCGCCGTGCGCATGACCGAGGCGATCCGCCGGCGCGACGCAGAACTCGCCGCCGCGCGCGAGCAGGCCCTGCGCGATGAGCGCGTCGTGGCGCTCGGGGCGCTGGCGGCCGGCGCGGCGCACGAGCTGTCGACGCCGCTGGCGACCATGGCCGTGATCGCCGGCGAACTCGAGGCCGACGAACGGCTCGACGACGACGTGCGCGCCGACATCGCGCTGCTGAGGAAGCAGGTGACGGCGTGCAAGGGCATCATCAGCGGGCTCGCCGTGCGCGCGGGCGCGGAGCGGCTGGACAGCGCGGCCGCCGTGCCGGTCGCCGCCTGGCTTGAAGGCGTCCATGCCCGCTGGCGCGAGATGCGGCCGCGGGTCCGCTCGGAGCTCGATGTCGCCGGCGTGTCACCGCGGCTGAGTTTCGTCGCCGACGCGACGCTGGCGCAGGCGCTGACCAACCTGCTCAACAACGCCGCCAACGCCGGCCGCACAGTACGGCTCGAGGCCCGCCGGGACGGCGACTGGCTCGAGATCGAGGTGCGCGACGACGGCCCCGGCTTCCCGCCGCAGGTGCTCGAGCGCGCCGGCCGCGAGCCGTTCCCCGGACATGCGGGCGGCAGCGGCATCGGCCTCTTCCTCGCGCGGGCCTCGATCACGCGGCTGGGCGGCGAGCTCGGCCTCTTCAACGACCACGGCGGCGTGGCGAGGATCCGTCTGCCGCTGGCGACCACTTCCTGATTCCGGGCGAGACTCATGAAGATCCTGATCATCGATGACGACGAGACCTTCAATGGCGTGCTCTGCCGCGCGCTCGCACGCCGCGGCCATGAGTGCCGCGGCGCCAACGAAGCCGAAGCCGCGCTCGATCTGGCGCGGCGGGAACCGCCGGAGGCCGTGGTGCTCGACCTCAACCTCGGCGGCAGCTCGGGCCTGGCGCTGATCGAGCCGCTCCTGGCGATCAACCCCGAGTGCCGCATCGTCGTGCTCACCGGCTATGCGAGCATCGCCACGGCCGTGGATGCGGTCAAGCTCGGCGCGGTGCAGTACCTGGCCAAGCCGGTCGAGGTCGAGGCGATCCTCGCCGCCTTCGATGCGGGCGCGCATCCCGAGATCAGCGAGCTGGCGAACGCCGAGCCGCTCTCCGTCGACCGGCTGGAGTGGGAGCACATCCAGCGCGTGCTGCACGAGAACGACGGCAACATCTCGGCCACGGCGCGGGCGCTGAAGATGCACCGGCGCACCCTCCAGCGCAAGCTGATGAAGCGGCCGGCGAGGAGTTAGGCCCGCCCCCTCCCGGCCTCCCCCTCGCGGGGGAGGAGCCCGCGTGCGGCGCTGCGCGCCGATCGCCACGGGTTGCTCCGGTCAAGCCTCATTGCGGTTTGCGCCTTTCGGCGCGTGCCGTCCCGGCTCGGGGCGGCCCTTCGCCGGGACTAAGACCCGCCTCCCCCGACCCCTCCTCGCGGGGGGGAGCCTGCGTGCCTCACTTCGCTCGGGCAGCTTACGGGGCGTAGTGGCGCCAAAATGGCGACAGTGATAGACTGAGCGCTAAGATCATTGTTGGAGGTTCTTATGGGTGCCACAGTTGCCAAGCAAGACCGTATCGGCGCCCGGGTTCCGCACGAGGTGTACAAAACGCTTTGCCGGGCCGCCGAATTGACCGGCGCAACGGTCAATCAGTTTCTGGTTCAGGCCGCGCTGAAAGAAGCGCAGGAAGTCATCGAGCGCGAGGAGGTCATCCGCCTGAGCCCGCGCGACTGGAACTGGCTGCTCGACTTGATGGAGAACCCGCGCAAGCCTACGCCCAAGTTGAAGGCTGCCATGAAGCGCTATCGGAAAGCCAAGCGAGACGATGCTGGTACTGCCTTTAGCTGGGAGCCATGACCGGCAAGCGTTCGACTGTGGCCGCCAGGAACTGAACGACTGGCTACGGCAGGTCGCGCGTCAGCATCAGGACAAGGGACTGTCGAAAACCTTCGTCGCCATCCGTGAGGGTGAGCCGGCCCGCATTTGCGCCTACTACGCGCTGACCTTGGCCGAACTCGAAAACCGGCATCTGCCGGATGCCTGGCGCAAGAAACTGCCGCGCCGCATCCCCGGTGTGCGGCTAGGCCGGCTGGCGGTCGACCGGCAATACCAGGGCAAGGGGTTGGGGGAACTCCTGCTGGTCGACGCCTTGATGCGGGCGCGGCGCATCTACGCCGAGGCGGGCGGGATTGGCCTGTTCGTCGACGCGCTCGATGAGCAGGCGGCCGGCTACTATCGCCGTTTCGGCTTCGTGGCCGCACCGGATAATCCGCTGCTGCTATTCCTGTCAGCCAGGATCACGGAGCAAGAGTGATCCTGATTAACAAGGCTCAGCCTGTGAGCCAGTGGGGGCAGCAAACTGGCATTGCTCGATTTTCCAAGGAGATAAGCGATGCCGAAGAACGAAGTGCAGTTTCAGCGGGGCATGAGTTTGAGCGATTTTCTGGCGCAGTACGGAACCAAGGCGCAGTGCGAGCAGGCGTTGTTCGCCTGGCGCTAGCCGCAGGGCTTCGTCTGCCCGGAATGCGGACACGACGGCTATTGCGTGCTCAGCCGCGGGCTCTACCAGTGCCATCGCTGCCGGCGCCAGACTTCCGTGACCGCCGGGACGCTGTTGGCTGGCACCGAGTTGCCGCTGACCAAGTGGCTGCTGGCGATCTATCTGCCGACCCAATCGAAGAACGGCATCTCGGCGATGAACCTCGCCCGCCAATCGGGCGTCTGCTACAACGGCGCCTGGCTCATGAAGCACAAACTCATGCAGGCGATGCTGGAGCGCGAGCAGGGCCGCAAGCTCATGGGCATTGAGCAGATGGATGACGCCTACTGGGGCGGCCGGCGTCGCGGCTACAAGCGCGGACGCGGCACGCGCGGCAAGACGCCCTTTTTGGCGGCCGTGGCGACCGATCCGGTGAGCGGCAAACCGCTGACGATGCGCATGGATCGGGTCAAGGGCTTTCGCTCCAGAGAGATCGGCCGCTGGAGCCGGCGTCGTCTCACCCCGGGCAGCGACGTGCGCTCGGATGCGCTGGCGTGCTTCCGCGCCGTCGAGCGCGCCGGTTGTGCCCATACCCCGCTCAATACCAGTGGGGCGGCGGGGCGGCGCAACCGCAAATACCTCAACTGGGTCGATACGATGCTGGGCAACGTCAAGAATGCGATGCACGGAACCTGCCACGCCATCCGGGCCAAGCCTCTGCCGCGCTACCTGGCCGAATTCGCCTATCGCTTCAACCGACGATTCGATCTCGCCGGCATGGTTGCTCGCCTCGGCGCCGCAGCCGCGCTCACGCTGCCCATGCCATATCGGTTCGTAACGTTGGCTGACGTTCATCGGTAATCAGGCGCGTGCCGTCCCGGCTCGGGGCGGCCCTTCGCCGGGACTAAGACCCGCCTCCCCCGACCCCTCCTCGCGGAGGGGAGCCTGCGTGCCTCGCTTCGCTCGGGCAGCTTACGGGCCGCTCCGATCGACCCGCGTTGCGGTTTGCGCCTTTCGGCGCGTGCCGTCCCGCTCTTCCCCTTCTCCCACGATGTTCTTGGCGCCCTTCATGGTCTTGGTGGTGAATCCTGCTTTTCCTTAGCGCTCTCTGTGTCCTCTGTGGTGAAGACGCATTCCCGCCGGCGTGTTACGACGGCTGAGTTTCGCGGAACACGCTGAACCCGTGTGGCGGCGGTCTCCCGCGCCGCTTCGCCTTTTCCCGACGGCCATGATCGGAATGTGGGTTATGGCGATCCTGTCAGTCGGCACTGCCAGTTGGCATCCGCGTCCGCGGCAGTGGCGGGCGACGGAGGCACGGACGGTGCCGGCCGGCAGCGATGAAACCGCACGTCGGCGGCCGACGGGCGTCCGCGAACGAATTGGCACGATCCTTGATTGAGATCAAGGCAATGTTCGAGTTGCCAAGGAGGACACGCATGCGCTTCGCCGTCACCAGCCAGAATTTCCGCACCGTCACCGGCCATGCCGGCAAGGCCCGGCGCTTCATCGTCTTCGAGGCGAGCGGCCCGGACGAGATCGTCGAGGTGAGCCGTCTCGACCTGCCGATCGACATGGCCTTCCACGGCTTCGACGACCGCCGGCCGCATCCGGTCGACGAGGCCGATGTGCTGATCACCGGCGGCGCCGGCGAGGGCTTCGTGATGCGCATGGCGCGCCGAGGCATCCGCGTCGTGCGCACCGGCGAGACCGATCCGGTCGAGGCGGTCCGGGGCTGCTTTACCGGCAATCTCAAGCCGCCGGTGCCGCACGATCACGATCACGCGCACGGCGAAGGCCATCATTCCTGCGGCTGCGGCCACTGAGGCACACCGCGGCAACGCGCCGCGCGACATCACACCGCATTCCGCCGTCCGCTTTCCGTCTCGATAATGCCGCCCGCCATGCCCACGCTCATCCGCTCCGCGCAGGACCGCAAGCTCATTCGGCACATCGTCTGGGTACTCGCGCTCAAGGTGCTGCTGCTCTACGGCCTCTGGAAGGCCTTCTTCAGCGCGCCGGTGCTGCCGAAGATGACCGAGGGCATGGACCCCGGCCGGGTGGCCGCTGCGCTGGTCGCGCCGGGCGTTGACCCGTCCGCGCCGGCTGGCGGCCCGCCCGATCACAACAGGCTTTCCTCATCCAACTCCGACAAGGCACAACCATGATCACCGAAGAAGTCGTCGACCTCTCGCGGCTGCAATTCGCGGCCACCGCCATGTATCACTTTCTCTTCGTCCCCCTGACGCTGGGCCTGTCCTTCATCCTGGCGATCATGGAGACGGTCTATGTGATGACCGGCAAGGAGATCTACCGGGACATGACCAAGTTCTGGGGCAAGCTCTTCGGCATCAACTTCGCGCTCGGCGTCACCACCGGCATCACGATGGAGTTCCAGTTCGGCACCAACTGGGCCTATTACTCGCACTACGTCGGCGACATCTTCGGCGCGCCGCTGGCGATCGAGGGCCTGATGGCCTTCTTCCTCGAATCGACCTTCATCGGCCTGTTCTTCTTCGGCTGGGACAGGATGTCCAAGCGCCAGCACCTGGCGATCACCTATCTGACGGCGATCGGCTCGAACCTCTCGGCGCTGTGGATCCTGATCGCCAACGGCTGGATGCAGAACCCGGTCGGCGCCGAGTTCAGCTACGTGACGATGCGCATGGAGATGACCTCGTTCTGGGATCTGCTCTTCAACCCGGCGGCGCAGGCCAAGTTCGTGCACACCGTCTCGGCCGGCTACGTCACCGGCGCGCTCTTCGTGCTCGGCGTCTCCTCGTGGTATCTGCTGAAGGGCAAACATATCGAGTTTGCCAAGCGCTCGTTTCGCATCGCCGCGGCCTTCGGCTTCGCCTCGGCGCTGTCGGTGATCGTGCTCGGCGACGAATCGGGCTACGCGGTCACCGAGCACCAGCAGACCAAGCTGGCGGCGATGGAGGGCATGTGGCACACCGAAAAGGCACCCGCGCCCTTCACGCTGTTCGCGATTCCCGACGACGAGGCGCGCAAGAACCACGCCGAGGTGCAGATTCCCTATGCGCTCGGCTTGATCGCCACGCGTTCGACCAAGACCGAGCTGCCGGGCATCGACCGGCTCGAGGAGCAGGCGGCGGCGCGCATCGAGCGCGGCATCGTCGCCGTCAAGACGCTGGAGAAGCTGCGCGCCGGCGAGGACACCGAGGAGAATCGCGCCGTCTTCGAAGCGCACAAGGCCGATCTCGGCTTCGGCCTGCTGCTGAAGAAATACACGGCCGACGTCGCCGCCGCCACGCCCGAGATGATCGCCCAGGCCGCGCGCGATTCGATCCCGAAGGTCGCGCCGATGTTCTGGACCTTCCGCATCATGGTCTTCCTCGGCTTCTCCTTCCTCGTGCTGTTCGCCTTCGCCTTCTGGTACTCGGCGAAGAACAGCTTCCAGGACAAGCGCTGGCTGCTCAAGTGGGCGCTCTGGTGGATCCCGATGCCGTGGATCGCCTCGGAAATGGGCTGGTTCGTCGCCGAATACGGCCGGCAGCCCTGGACCATCTACGGCGTGCTGCCGACCCACCTGTCGACCTCGACGCTCTCCGCCGCCAGCCTCTATGGCTCGCTCGCCGGCTTCCTGTTCTTCTACACGGGACTCCTGGTCGTCGAGATGTACCTGATGTTCAAGTACGCGCGCCTCGGGCCCGCCAGCCTCGGCACCGGCCGCTATGAAGGCGAAACCTCCGTTCAACCCGCCCGCCAAGGAGCCTGAACATGTTCGACTATGAAACCCTGAAGTTCGTCTGGTGGCTGCTCGTCGGTGTGCTGCTCCTGGGCTTCGCCGTCATGGATGGCCACGACATGGGCGTGGGCACGCTCCTGCCTTTCGTCGCCAAGGACGACGTCGAGCGCCGCGTCGTCATCAACACCGTGGGACCGCACTGGGACGGCAACCAGGTCTGGTTCATCACCGGCGGCGGCGCGATCTTCGCCGCCTGGCCGCTGGTCTATGCCACCGCCTTCTCCGGCTTCTACTGGGCGATGCTCGCGGTGCTCTGGGCGCTCTTTTTCCGCCCGGTCGGCTTCGACTACCGCTCGAAAGTGAACAACCCGACCTGGCGCGCGGCCTGGGACTGGGGCCTGTTCGTCGGCGGCGCGGTGCCGGCGTTGATCTTCGGCGTTGCCTTCGGCAACCTGCTGCTCGGCGTGCCCTTCCACTTCCAGGAGAACCTGATGCCGGTCTATACCGGCAGCTTCTGGGCGCTGCTCAACCCCTTCGCGCTCTTGGCCGGCGTGGTCAGCCTGGCGATGCTGACCTTCCACGGCGCCAACTACCTGATGATCCGCACCGAAGGTGACATCTACGCGCGGGCGAAGAAGGCGTCGCTGCTCTTCGGCGCGCTGATGCTCGTTGCCTTCGCTGCCGCCGGCGTCTGGGTCTCGTCGGGCATGAACGGCTACGTCATCACCTCGGCCGTCGATGCCAATGCGCTGCCCAACCCGCTCGCCAAGACCGTGGAGCTGCAACCGGGCGCCTGGCTCGCCAACTTCCAGAAGCAGCCGCTCCTGTGGCTCGTGCCCGGCGCAGGCATCATAGGCGGGCTCCTGGCGCTGCTGTTCGCGGCCAAGGATCGGCCAGGGCTCGCCTTCATCGGCAGCGCCATCGCCGAGCTGGGCGTCATCGGCACCGCGGGCGTGGCGATGTTCCCGTTCGTGATGCCCTCGTCGTCCGATCCGAAGTCCAGCCTCACGGCCTGGGACAGCGTCTCGAGCCACCTGACGCTCGAGATCATGTTCTGGGCGGCGCTGATCTTCACGCCGATCATCATCGCCTACACCGGCTGGGCCTACAAGGTGATGTCGGGCAAGGTCACCAAGGCCTATATCCGGTCGAACGAACGTTCGGCCTACTGATTTCGAGGAGAATTTTCATGTGGTATTTCACCTGGGTGCTCGGCCTCGCCATGGCCGTCCTGCTCGCCGTCGTCAACGCGATGTGGTTCGAGGCGCAGGAGAACGACAAGACGCAGTGACCGGCGGGAGCCGGACCGGCCGCCGGATGGCGGCCGGTCGGCAACGACGGGGTGGTCAGGCCGCGCGGACCCTCGGGGTCGCGCGGCCGCCGGCGTGTGACGACGGCTGAGTTTTCAGGCCGCGCGGGCCACGAGAATCTTGCGCGTGAGGTAGAACAGCGCGAACACGGTCACGGCCTGAACGACGACCAGGGGCGACAGCAGGGCCAGGTAGAGCGACGACATGTGCGCCACCAGGCCGGTCTTGACGAGACCGACATTGACGAAGAACACGCCGAAGACGAACAGCGCGACGCCCGGGCAGATCAGCGCGAAGGTGCCGGCGTTGCCCTTGTCGCCGAAGACGTAGTCGCAGAAATAGCCGAGCCTGCGCATCACGGTCCAGCCGATCAGGGCGAAGAGGATCTGCACCGAGAGCAGCGTGGCGCTGACCACCAGCAGCGAAGCGGGCGAGCTCGGCGCCTCGAAGCCGTGCGAGAGGCCGTGCGAGAGGCGGATCCAGGTGATGCCGAGCAGGGTGAGGATCGGGATCATGATCCACAGGCTCGGGCTTGCCTGCTCGTTGATGCCGTGCTTCATCATCGCGTCGAATCCGAGCACGAGCTTGATCAGCGCCAGCAGCACCGCGGCGCTGAGGAAGAAGAGCGACAGCAGCATGCTGATCGTCTGAACGGTCTTGACGTGGCTCATCGCCGCGGGCGCCGCGAGGCCGACCGAGATCATCGCCAGGGCGAAGATCGCGATCATCGGCGCGAGGCTGTTGTTGGTGGCGAAATCGACGCCGCCCTTGGCCAGCACCCGCGCGAAATAGCGGACGAGGATGCGCAGCGCCAGCACGCCGATGGCGAAGAACGCCAGGATCGCGCCCGGGAACAGCCATTCGACGACGCTCCAGAGATTGGGCACGAACAGCGCGCCGAGGACGAAGAGCACATTGATGCTCATCGCCAGCGTCAGCGGAATCGCCATCAGCGTGATCTCGGCGTTCGACGACATGAACGCCGCGAACGAGTCGCTCCGCCGGAACAGCCTGTATTCGCGGAAGTTCCAGAAGAGGAGCCTGAAATGCAGGTAGGCGAGGTAGGCGATCGCCGCGAGATCCAGCGCCAGCAGGCCGGCGATCCACGGGTCGTCGCCGGTCAGCAGCGGCCAGACGTGATTGAACGTCAGCATCGGGGTGTCCGGGTGCTTGATGAAGAAGAACGGGTACATGAAAAAGGAGACCGAAAGACCTCCGGCGCCGAGCGAGGCGAGGAAATACAGCGGGCTGTATTTTTCGGCAAGGTTTCTTTTCAGCATGATCTCACCCTACGAATAAGAATATAAGCAGACACTAATATAGCACCGGTTAATCACGAGTTTCCGTGACTACGCTCACACAGATGCGCTCATGGTGACCCCAAGCCGTCCCACCTGGACGGCCCGGCGACGCCCGCGAGCCATGCTCACGCGGTCGAGCCCAGGGTGACTTCCGGCCGCGGATCCCCTCGACAATCATTCACCGCAAAGGACGCAGAGCGCGCAGAGAGATAGGGGGACAAGGGGGAACCGCCAAGCGTTTCCCCTCCACGATGTTCCTGGTGCCCTTCGTGGTCTTGGTGAATCCTGCTGTTCCTCAGCGCCCTCTGCGCCCCTTGCGGTGAAAACGCTTCCCCGCTGGCGTGTTACGGCGGCTGAGTTTGGACGGTGGGGCGTTATTTGCCCGGCACCGGGCGCCGGACGGGCACCTCGATCTCCTTGGTCGAGCCGTCGTCGAAGCCGAGCGTGAGGGCGACCTTGTCGCCTTCCTTCATCGGCTTCTTCATGTCGATGAGCATGACGTGCAGGCCGCCCGGTTCGAGCACCGTCTCGCCGCCGGCCTTGATCTGGATCGCCGGCACGGGGCGCATCTTCATGACGCCGCCCTCGTTGATGTGGGTGTGGAGTTCCGTGATGTTCGAGGCGGTGTTGGTGGCCTTGACGAGCTTGACGTCCTTGTCGCCCGTGTTCCTGAGGACCATGAAGGCGGCGGTCGCCCGCGCGCCCGGGGGCACTTGGCGCACGTAGGGGTCGACGACCGTGACGGCGTCGGCGGCGGCGGCGAGGGCGGCCGGCGACGCCACGGCGGAAATCAGGAGCGTGGCGAGAAGGGAGATGCGCTTCATGGCGTTCCTTTCATCGGAGTGATGTCGGGCAGGTGTCTGCGGATTTCGGCGAGCGTCTGCTCGACGCTGGCGCCGTGGGGAATGCGGCCGGCGAGCCGGCCGTCCGGCGCGACGACGTAGGTCCAGGAACTGTGATCGACGACGTAGCCGGCGCCATCGACATTCTGCCGCGCATAGGCGGCGCCGTACAGGCGAGCGGCCCGAGCGACCTCCTCGGCGCTGCCGGTGACGCCGATGACAGCGGGATGGAAGAAGGCGGCGTAGTCCTTGAGGGCCTTGGGCGTGTCGCGTTCGGGATCGACGGAAACGAAGATCACGCGGACGTAGGGCAGGCTCTCGCGGGGCAGGCGCGCGAGCGCCTGAGAGATCGTCGACAGCGTGGTCGGGCAGATGTCGGGGCAGTAGGTGTAGCCGAAATAGACGAGCAGCACCTCGCCGCGCATCGTCGCGGTGTCGACGGGACCATCGGCCGAGGTGAGGACGAAGTCGCCGCCGGTCGGTGCGCCTGCGGCCGGGCGGGCGAGGTTCGGCTGCGGCTGCCAGAAGAGCGCCAGCGCGACGATGCCCCCGGCGAGCGCGACGATGAGCAGGATCATGAGGCGCCGGGCCATGGTCATTCGCCCTCGTCGAGCGGCGCCTCGAAGATGAAGGGGACCGAGATGCGCTGACCGGGCGCGTCGATCAGCAGGGTCGCGCGCCAGGCCATGCGGCCGGTGATGCACACGGGAATCGTCGCCTGGCCGGTGAAGCGGCCTTCGCCGGCCTTGTCGAGCGTGACGCGGTTGTAGCCCATGTTCATGGAGACGCCAGAAAAATCGAGTTCCACGCCCGCGGGGTCGAGGCCGGTGATCGTCGCCGTGACCTGCATGGGCTTCACGACCGGCACGGGGCGCGGTTCGAGCGACAGTTCGATGCTGCCGCCGGCGAAGCTCGCGCGGCAGGCCGAACGGTTGAGATCGCAGCCGGCCTCGGGCGCGAGCTCGAGGTCGGCCTTGGGCAGGAGCAGCGAGGAATACTTGTAGCCGACGACGGCGATCAATGCCAGCGCGAGCAGGATCAGCGCGTCGACGAGGAAGTTGCGTTCGCGGGTTTCGGTCACGGGGCGGCAGGATAGCGCAATGCGGCGAACGGCTCCGGGGTGCGACATTGTGTCGCACCCTCAGATGAAAAAGCGTTCGGCATCGGGAAAGGCCTGGTGATGGATGACGACGGCTCCGTCGTCGATCAGCGCGACGGAGAAGCCGGGCGGCTCCTGGCAGGCCGGCACGTCGCCCGAGGCGGGGAGGCTGGCGAGGTCGAGCGCGACCTGGTGGTTGGGCGAGGCGGTGCAGGAGATCGGGATGCCGCGCCAGCTGCCGCCGATGGGCCGGTGCAGGTGGCCGAGGAAGAGATGCCGGAGGCGCGCGCGGTGCGGCTCGATCACGGTCCAGAGATCTTCCGGGTTCCTGAGCGCGTACTGGTCCATCGACGGGATGCCGACGGCGAGCGGCGGATGGTGCATGGCGAGGAAGAGCGGGCGATCGGTGTCCTCCGCGAGCCGACTTTCGAGCCAGCGCAGGCGCTCCGCGCAGAGGATGCCCGAGGCGCGGCCCGCGTCGGCCGTGTCGAGGAGCAGGAAACGGCCGGCCGGGGTGTCGGCCGCGGTTTGCAGAAACGGGAAATCGCCGAAGGCCGGCGGAAACGCCCGGCGCAGCGCCTCGCGGTCGTCGTGGTTGCCCATCATCGGCAGGACCGGCATCGGCAGCCGCGCGAGCATCGCCGCGAGGTCGCGGTAGGCGGCGTCGTGGTCGGCATCGGCGAGATCGCCGGTGAGCAGGCAAAGCGCGGCGTCGGCGTGGTCGCGGAGGATGGCGTCGATCGCCTGCGCCAGCCGCTCGCGCGGCACGGCGCCGAACAGCGCCCGCCCCGGCGCGACGAGGTGCAGGTCGGAGAGCTGGACGATCTTGGCAAAGCTCATCGCGTCATCGGCTCAAGTGAAAACGGGCACCCCGCGGTGCCCGTTCGTGCTTGCCTTCGCGGTCGCCGGTCAGCCGAAGTTCTTCTCGGCGAAGCCCCAGTTCACGAGGTGGTTGAGGAAGGTCTCGACGAACTTCGGCCGCAGGTTGCGATAGTCGATGTAGTAGGCGTGCTCCCAGACGTCGATGCACAGGAGCGGCTTGTCGCCGGTGGTCAGCGGCGTGCCGGCGGCGCCCATGTTGACGATGTCGACCGAGCCGTCGGCCTTCTTGACGAGCCAGGTCCAGCCGGAGCCGAAGTTGCCGACCGCCGAGGTCTGGAACGCCTTCTTGAACTCGTCGAGCGAGCCCCACTTCTTGTTGATGGCCTCGGCCAGCGCGCCCGACGGGGCGCCGCCGCCGTTCGGCTTCATGCAGTTCCAGAAGAAGGTGTGGTTCCACACCTGCGCGGCGTTGTTGTAGATGCCGCCCGAGCTCTTCTTCACGATGTCCTCGAGCGCCATGCTCTCGAACTCGGTGCCCTTCTGCAGGTTGTTCAGGTTCACCACGTAGGCGTTGTGGTGCTTGCCATGGTGGAACTCCAGCGTTTCCTTGCTGTAGTGCGGCGCCAGGGCGTCGATGGCATAGGGCAGCGGCGGCAGGGTGTGTTC
>CAZGYD010000185.1:0-3033 GCA_964530115.1 uncultured Rhodocyclaceae bacterium
CAGGCCCGAGGGAACCTCTGAATAACCTGCTGCGCGCCCCGTTCGCCGTGTCGCATGCTCGCTCGCTCCTCGCCTAGCTTGTGGATATGTCTCGTCGCACGCTGCCCGGCTCCTCGCGCCCGTGGCTGTTTGCGACGGGTCTTTTGAGAGTCCCGAGGGAGCACCGCTCGGCCGGGGCGACGCGGAGGAGAGGTCCGACACCGCCTTCTCCCCCCGCGCCCGCGAATACGGCCACCCGCCGACCGGCGGCTGTGGGATCGGCATCGACCGGGTGGTGATGCTGCTCACCGACAGTCCGTCGATCCGCGACGTGATCCTCTTCCCGCAGATGCGGCCCGAGTGACGGGCCTGCCGGAGCCGCTCATGCGTCGTCGCCTGCGTCCGCGGCGCCCCGCCCGAGCGCTGCTCCCTCGGGAATCTCTAAAGAACCGTCGCGAGCAGCCCCGGGCGCGAGGAGCCGCGCAGCGAGCGACGAGACATATCCACAAGATAGGCGAGGAGCGAGCGAGCATGCGACACGGCGAACGGGGCGCGCAGCAGGTTATTCAGAGGTTCCCTCGGGCCTGAAGTCTCCCCGTGGCATACGTTCCGATCGTTCCGGCGACAGTGGCGTTTTCGGGGGATGGCATCCCCTGGTCGGCCGAATACGGCGACATCTACCACTCCGCCGACGGCGGGCTGGAACAGGCGCGCCACGTCTTCCTCGGCGGCAACGACCTGCCGGCGGCCTGGGCCGGCCGCGAACGCTTCGTCATCCTCGAGACCGGCTTCGGCCTCGGGCTCAATTTCCTTGCCACCTGGCAGGCATGGAAAGACGATCCGCGCCGCTGCCGGCGGCTCCATTTCGTCTCGGTCGAGAAGCAGCCGTTCCGCCGCGAGGATCTCGCCGCACTGCACGCGCGCTGGCCGGAACTCGCGCCGCTGTCGCTGACGCTGCGCGAACGCTGGCCGCTGCCGGTACCGGGCATGCATCGCCTCCATTTCGAGGACGACGCACTGACGCTGACGCTCGTCTTCGGCGATGCCTCCGAATGGCTGCCGCGGTTGTCGCTCGCGGCCGATGCTTTCTTCCTCGACGGCTTCGCCCCCGACCGCAACCCGGACCTCTGGTCGGACGCCGTCTTCGCGGAACTGCGCCGGCTCGCCGCGCCCGGCGCGACGCTGGCCACCTGGTCGGTCGCCGAGGCCGTCTGCCGGCGTGTTACCACGGCTGAGTTTCAGTGGCAGAAGCGGCCGGGCTTCGGCCGCAAGCGCCAGATGCTCGCCGCCCGCGCGCCGGGCGTGCGCGCCGAGTCGCCGCCCGCGGATCGCCGCATCCTCGTCGTCGGCGCGGGCGCCGCGGGCGCATCGGCCGCGCATCGGCTCGCCGCGCGCGGCTTCGCGGTGACGGTGATCGAACGCGCGGCCTCGCCCGCGCAGGGTGCCTCGGGCAACATCGCCGGCGTCTTCCGGCCCCTGCCCTCGCAGGACGATTCGCGGCTGTCGCGCCTGCTGCGCGCCTGCTTCCTCTACGGCCGGCGGCACCTCGCCGCCCTGCCGGGCGCGCGCTTCGGTTTCACCGGCGTGCTCCACGTCGCGCGCGACGACCGCCACGAGGACAGACAGCGGCGCACCGCGGCGCTCCAGGGGCCGCCGGAGCTCTTCCGCTTCGTCGAGCGCGAGGAGGCG
This sequence comes from uncultured Rhodocyclaceae bacterium, assembly GCA_964530115.1. GTDB lineage: Bacteria > Pseudomonadota > Gammaproteobacteria > Burkholderiales > Rhodocyclaceae > Fen-999. The sequence continues at coordinate 1,669 of CAZGYD010000185.1, forward strand.
GCCCGTCTCGCCGGCTGGCCCGTCGAGCGCGGCGGCTGGTGGTTCCCCGGCGGCGGCTGGGTCGATCCGCGCTCACTCGCCCGCGCGAGCCTCGCCGGCATCGACGCGCGCTTCGGCGTGGCCGTCGAGCGCATCGCACGGCACGGCGCGCTCTGGCGGCTTCGCGGCTCGGACGGCCGGGTCATCGCCGAAGCACCGCAGCTCGTGCTCGCCAATGGCGTCGATCTGCCGCGGCTGGCGCCGGGCGTGCCGGTGCGCATCGGCCGCGGGCTGGTCTCGCACCTGCCCGAGGCGGCCGTGCCGCGCTTCGACATCGTCGCCACGCGCAACGGCTACGTCACGCCGGCCGTCGACGGCGTCCACTGCGCCGGCGCGACGCTCACGCCCGACGACGCCGATCCGCGGCCGCGGCTCGACGACCACGTCGAGAACCTGCTCAGGCTCGACGCGATCCTGCCGGGCTATGGCAAGGACCTCGATCCCGCGCGACTCGAGGGCCGCGTCGGCTTCCGGCCGATGTCGCCGGACCGCCTGCCCATCGTCGGGCCGCTGTCGGCGACCGACGGGCTCTGGGTCGTCGGCGGCTTCGGCGCCCGCGGCCTGGTCTGGGCGGCGCTTTGCGCCGAGCTGCTCGCCTCCCGGATCGCCGGCGAGCCGCTGCCAGTCGAGGACGAGCTCGTCCGCGCAATCGCGCCGTCGCGTTTCGGCGACAGGCCGGCGACCCCCTCGCCCGAAGTGTAAGAATTCCTTTCCGTCGTCCGCGCCAAATGCGCCCGGACGTTGATCGGTCGACGACAACGACCGAAGAGGAAAGGCATGGAACAGAGCCCTCGCAAACTCCACCCCCTGATCATGGTCGCCGCCGTTTCGGTGACCGCCGCATCGCTCGCCGCGATCGGCGTGATGACCGGCATCGTGCCGGCGCGCAAGGCCGAAGCACCGGAGAACGCCGTGGTCGCAGCCGCCGCCCCCGCAACCCAGCCGTCCGCGGCGGCCCCGGCCGAGAAGGCGGGCGCCGAGCCCCCGGCGGCCACGACGCCGGCACCGGCGCCCGCCGCGACCTCGGCGAAGACGAATCATTCGCCCGCGCCAGCGAAGAAAACGGCATCGGCCGTGCCGGCGCCCCCCGTCGGCGCCCCGCCGCCGGCGCCCCCCGGCACGGCCGCGATTCCCGCCCCGCCTCCCCCCCTGGCGCCGCCCGCGCCGCCGCCCCGCCTGTCCCTTATTCCCCTCTTCCTCCTCCGACCACCCGACCAGTTTATCTCTCGGTAGTCCACTCCTCACACAACAAGAAAACACATATACGATCAGTAGACACATCACTGTGTACACTGACCGTAAAACGTACTTGCCTCGAAGATTAAG
>CAZGYD010000186.1:0-47246 GCA_964530115.1 uncultured Rhodocyclaceae bacterium
CCGCTCACGCCCGGACGCAGCATCGCCGTCGATCCGCGTTTCGTCCCGCTGGGCGCGCCGGTGTTCCTGTCGACGACCTGGCCCAACGATGGCCGGCCGCTCAACCGGCTGATGCTGGCGCAGGACACGGGCGGCGCGATCCGCGGCGTCGTGCGCGCCGATTTCTACTGGGGCACGGGCGCCGAAGCCGGCGCCCAGGCCGGGAAGATGAAGCAGCCCGGGCGGATGTGGGTACTGCTGCCGGGCGGGTACGCCCCCTGAGCCCAAGAAATGCGCGATATCTGCTAGGATCGCGCGCCGAGGGAGGCGCCATCCTGAACAGACTGAAGTCCAAGACACTGGTCTTCTTCGTCGGCATCCTGGCCGTACTCGTTGCGGTGCTGACTGCGCTCTCCGCCCTGAGTTACCGCCGCTTCTCGCTCTACACCGCCGAGCGGCATGCGCGCTCGGTCGCCGAGACCGTCAAGGTCGGGCTGACCGAGAGCATGATCAACGGCACCATCGACAAGCGCCAGCAGTTCCTTTCCCGTCTCGCGGGCGTTCCGGGCGTCCAGCAGGTGCGCGTCATTCGCGGCCCCGCCGTCATCAGCCAGTTCGGTGTCGGGCTGGCGAACGAAAAGGCGACGGATGGCGTCGAGACGGTGTTCGCCACCGGCAAGGAGGTCTTCGAGGTCGTCGAGACCGGCGACGGGGCCCTCTTCCACGCGATCATCCCTTACATCGCCAATGATCATGGTGTGCCCAACTGCCTGCAATGTCATGCGGTGGCGAACGGGACGGTGCTGGGCGCGGTGATGATCGACATCTCCCTGAAAGAGGTGCGCCAGGAAGGCATCTTCGCCGTCGTTTCCGTCAGCCTCATCGTGCTCATGGCTGCGTTGCTGTCGATGTTCCTGCTGCGGCGCATGCTGAATCCGCTTTCGGCAACCGCCGAGGCGGTGCGCGAAGTCACCTCGCAGGCCGTTGGCGGCAACTTTTCCGGGCGCATCCGCGAGACCAGCACCGACGAGGTCGGCGAGATCGCGGTGAACATCAACAAGCTGATGGATTTTCTCGAGCGCGAGATTACCGTCATCAAGACACGCGTCAGCCAGCTCATCGGCCAGCATTGCAGTCAGGGCGGCAACCAGCTGGTGCTCACCACCGAGATGGTCGAGAGCCTCGTCGAAGCCTCGCAGTTCAAGCAGGCGATCGAGGAGGATCAGACCAAGCACGAGATTTACCGGCGCCTGGGCGACGTCCTGGAAAAGAAATTCAACTTCAGCCGCTATTCGATCTACGAGATCGCCAGCAGCAAGAACCGCATGACGCCGATGCTCGTCGATGGCGAGATGGGGGCGAACTGTCGTTGGTGCGATCCCCAGATCCTCGTCGATGCCGGTTTTTGCCGCGCCAAGCGCACCGGCCACGAAGTGAACGCAATCGACCATCCGGGACTATGTACGATGTTCCGACCCGGATCGGCGGGCGACACCCACATCTGTCTGCCGATCATCCAGTCCGGTACGGCCGGCTGCGTGACGCAGATCGTCGTTTCCAGCGAAGAGGCCGAGCTGACGCGCCTGATGGCGCCTTTCGTCGCCGTCTATCTGCGCGAGGCCGGCCCGGTGCTCGAGGCCAAGCGCCTGATGGAGCACCTGCGCGAGAACGCGCTGCGCGATGCGCTGACCGGCCTCTACAACCGCCGTTTCCTCGAGGAATACGTGAGCGCCCTGGTGGCCGGCAGCCAGCGCCGGAAGAGTCCCTTCGCGGTGCTGATGCTCGATCTCGATTTCTTCAAGCAAGTGAACGACACGCATGGCCACGAAGCCGGCGACAAGGTGATCAAGACGCTCGCCGACATCCTGTTGCGCAACGTGCGCGCCTCCGATATGGCGGTGCGCTACGGCGGCGAGGAGTTCCTCATCCTGCTGATGGACTGCAGCGCGGAGAGCGCCCTGAAGGTGGCCGAGAAGATCCGCGCCGACGTGGAAGCCACCAAGATCCCGCTGCCGGGCGGCATGCTGCAGAAAACCATCTCGATCGGCGTCGCCGAATTCCCGGGCGACTCGGACACTTTCTGGCAGGTCGTCAAGTTCGCCGACGTTGCGCTCTACAAAGCCAAAACCACGGGACGCAACAAGGTGGTGCGCTTCACGGCCGACATGTGGGACCTCGACGCCCATTACTGAAAACGCACCGGTTTCGCGCGGCTTGGGCACACGAATGGTGCAGCTTGGGAGCGGATGTCGGGCAAGATATTGATCTGAAAGGTCTCTCGTTCTGGAATGATTGTTGCTCCAGATGCGCCTATTTCGATCACGGGGCACTCAAATGGAGCAATTCAAGACTTCCGCCGACGTGCTGTTCATCCTGCTCGGCGCGATCATGATCCTGGCGATGCACGCCGGCTTCGCTTTCCTGGAGCTCGGTACCGTTCGGCGCAAGAACCAGGTGAACGCTCTGGTGAAGATCCTGGTCGACTTTTCCGTATCCACGCTGGCCTACTTCTTCATCGGCTACGGCATCGCCTATGGCGTGCATTTCTTTTCGGGCGCCGAGGTGCTGGCGGAGAAGAGCGGCTACGAACTGACGAAGTTCTTCTTCCTGCTCACTTTTGCGGCCGCGATTCCCGCGATCGTCTCGGGCGGCATCGCCGAGCGCGCGAAAATGAATCCGCAGCTCGCCGCGACCTTCCTGCTCGTAGGCTTCGTCTATCCGTTCTTCGAGGGCATCGCCTGGAACAATGCCCTAGGCGTGCAGGACTGGCTCAAGGCGAGCTTCGGCGAGAACTTCCACGACTTCGCCGGCTCGGTCGTCGTCCATGCGGTCGGCGGCTGGATCGGCCTCGCCGCCGTGCTGCTGCTCGGCGCCCGTCGTGGCCGCTACCACAAGGATGGCGGCATCGCCGGCGCGCACCCGCCCTCGAGCATTCCCTTCCTCGCACTCGGCGCGTGGATCCTCGTCGTCGGCTGGTTCGGCTTCAACGTCATGAGCGCGCAGACCCTCGACAAGGTCTCCGGCCTCGTCGCCATGAACTCGCTGATGGCGATGGTCGGCGGCACGCTGGTCGCGCTCGTGGCCGGCAGGAACGACCCGGGCTTCGTGCACAACGGGCCGCTCGCCGGGCTCGTGGCCGTCTGCGCCGGCTCGGACATCATGCATCCGCTTGGCGCGCTGGTCACCGGCGGCATCGCCGGCGGCCTGTTCGTCGTCATGTTCACGCTGACGCAGAACCGCTGGAAGATCGACGACGTGCTCGGCGTCTGGCCGCTGCACGGCCTCTGCGGCGCCTGGGGCGGCATTGCCGCCGGCATCTTCGGCGCGCAGGCGCTGGGCGGCATGGGCGGCGTCGCCTTCCTGTCGCAGGTGATCGGCACGCTCCTGGGCATCGTCATCGCCTTCGCTGGCGGTTATGCCATCTACGGTGGATTGAAGCTCACGGTCGGCATCCGCCTCGATCCCGAAGAGGAGTTCAACGGCGCCGACCTGTCGATCCACCGCATCTCGGCAAGCCCGGAGCGCGAAACGCTCTGGTGAGCAAAGCGCAGCCGGCGGCTCACTTGCCGGAGGCGGATTCCGTTTCCGGCCCGTCCTCCGCCGCCAGTCCCCAGTCGCCTTCGAGGTACCAGTCCTCGCCGAAGAGTTCCATCGGGTGCTGGGTCCGCTCCGAGCCGTTGCCGCACCCGAGATCGTCCGTCGGGCAGTATTTGTCGCAGCCCCAGCAGATGCGCTCGGGATGTTTCGGGTGGCGGGGGAACTTCTTGGCCATGGGGCGCGAGCTTACTCGAACTCGATCAGCAGATCCTTTGGTTCGACGCGCTCGCCGGGCGTGACGAGCACGCGCGCCACCACCGCATCGCGCTCGGCGGTCACCGAGGTCTCCATCTTCATCGCTTCGATGGAGACGAGCGGGCTGCCGCGGCTCACCTTCTGGCCGGGCTTGACCGAGACGGTGACGATGGTACCGGGCATCGGCGCGGCGACGTGGTTCGGATTGCCGTCCTCGGCCTTTGGATGGGCCTTCCGCTTCGCCAGGCCGGCCTTGTCGATGTGCATCGGCCGCGGCTGGCCGTTGAGTTCGAAGAACAGGTGTGCGACGCCCTCGGCGTCGTCGTCGCTGCGGCCCGTGAGCTGGATGAGCAGCGTCTTGCCCGGATCGATGTCGACGGCGACCTCTTCCTTCTCGTGCAGGCCGTAGAAGAACACCGGCGTCGGCAGCACCGAGACGTCGCCGTAATGCCGGCGGTGCTCGGCGAATTCGGTGAAGACCTTGGGATACATGAGGTAGGAGGCGAGGTCGTTGTCGTCGACGTGGCGACCGATCGCCTTTTCGGCGGCGGTGCGCGCCGCATCGAGATCGACCGGCGGCAGATGCGCGCCGGCGCGGCCGTCGATCGGCGTCTTGCCCTTGAGGATCTTCTTCTGCAGCGCGGGCGGGAAGCCGTCGGCCGGATAGCCCATCTCGCCGCGGAACAGCGAGACGACCGAATCGGGGAAGGCGATCTCCTTGTCCGGATCGGCGACCTCCTCGGGGGTGAGGCCGTTGGCGACCATATAGAGGGCCATGTCGCCGACCACCTTCGACGAGGGCGTGACCTTGACGATGTCGCCGAACAACCGATTGACGTCGGCATAGGCCTGGGCGACCTCGGCCCAGCGGTGCTCGAGGCCCATGGCCCGCGCCTGCTCGCGCAGGTTGGTGTACTGCCCGCCTGGCATCTCGTGGCGATAGACGTCGGAGGTGCCCGCGCGGATGTCGGCCTCGAAGGGCGCGTAGTAGCGGCGCACGCCCTCCCAGTAGCGCGAGAACGGCTGGATGTCGCGGTAAGTGAGGCCGGGCGCGCGCTCCGTGTGCTCGAGTGCCGCGAGGATCGCGCCCATCGAGGGCTGCGAGGTGAGGCCGCTCATTGCGTCCATCGCCGCGTCGATGGCATCGACGCCGGCCTCGACCGCCGCGAGCACCGAGGCGACGGCACCGCCGCTGGTGTCGTGAGTGTGGAAATGGATGGGCAGGCCGACTTCCTCGCGCAGCGCCTTGACGAGCGCGCGCGCCGCCGGCGGCCGGCAGACGCCGGCCATGTCCTTGATGCCGATGATGTGGGCGCCGGCGCGCTCGAGCTGCTTCGCCATGCCGACGTAGTACTTGAGGTCGTACTTCGGCCGCGTGGTGTCGAATATGTCGCCGGTGTAGCAGATCGCCGCTTCGCAGAGCGCGCCGCTTTCGATCACGGCGTCCATGGCCACGCGCATGTTCTCGACCCAGTTGAGCGAATCGAAGACGCGGAAGACGTCCATGCCATTTTGCGCTGCCTGCTTGACGAAGAAGCGCACGACGTTGTCGGCGTAGTTCGTGTAGCCGACCGCATTCGAGGCGCGCAGCAGCATCTGGAACAGGATGTTGGGCGCCGCCTCGCGCAGGCGGCCGAGCCGCTCCCACGGGTCTTCCTTGAGGAAGCGCATGGCGACGTCGAAGGTCGCGCCGCCCCAGCATTCGAGCGAAAAGAGCTGCGGCAGGCCGTGCGCGTAATGGGGCGCGATGGCGACCATGTCGGCCGTGCGCATGCGCGTGGCAAAGAGCGACTGATGCGCGTCGCGCATCGTCGTGTCGGTGACGAGCACTTCCTTGCGCTCGCGCATCCACTCGGCGAACTTCGTCGCCCCCAGCCGTTTGAACAGGTCGCGGCTGCCTTCCGGCGGCGTGTTACCACGGCTGAGTTTCGCAAGGCGGGGCAGGATCGGCCGCGGCAGCGGTTGCGGCGGCAGCGGCCGGCCCTTCATCTCCGGGTTGCCGTTGACCTCCACTTCGCCGATGAACTTCAGGAGCTTCGTCGCCCGGTCGCGGTGTTTCTTGAAAGTGAACAGCTCCGGCGTCTCGTCGATGAAGCGGGTCGTGCATTCGCCGCTCCTGAACTTCGGGTGCAGGATGACGTTCTCGAGGAAGGCGAGGTTCGAGGCCACGCCCCGGACGCGGAACTCCCGCAGCGCGCGGTTCATCCGCCGGATCGCTTCTTCGGGATCGTGGCCGCGCGCCGTGACCTTGACGAGCAGCGAGTCGTAGAACGGCGTGATCACTGCGCCGGTGTAGGCCGTGCCGGCATCGAGACGGATGCCGGCGCCCGAGGCGCTGCGATAGGCGGTGAGCTTGCCGTAGTCGGGCGTGAAGTGCTTTTCCGGGTCCTCGGTGGTCACGCGGCATTGCAGCGCGTGGCCCGCGAGCCGGATCTCCGCCTGCGCCGGCAGATAGGGATCCTCGCCGATCCGCGCACCTTCCGAGACGCGGATCTGCGCCTTGACGATGTCGAGCCCCGTGACTTCCTCGGTGACCGTGTGCTCGACCTGGATGCGCGGATTGACCTCGATGAAGTAGAAGGCGCCGGTGTCGGCGTCCATCAGGAACTCGACCGTGCCGGCGTGGCTGTAGCCCGCGCCGCGCGCGATGGCGAGCGCCGAATCGCAGAGCGCCTCGCGCTGCGCGGCGGTCAGATACGGGGCCGGGGCACGCTCGACCACTTTCTGGTTGCGCCGCTGTACCGAGCAGTCGCGCTCGAACAGATGCACGAGGTTGCCGTGCGTGTCGCCGAGCACCTGGACCTCGACGTGGCGCGCGCGGACGACCATCTTTTCCAGATAGACCTCGTCATTGCCGAAGGCCGCTGCCGCTTCGCGGCGCGCGACCTCGATGGCGGGCAGGAGTTCGGCCTCGCTGTTGATGGCGCGCATGCCGCGGCCGCCGCCGCCCCAGCTCGCCTTGAGCATCAGCGGGTAGCCGATCGCGGCTGCGAGCTTCCGGCATTCGTCGGGGTCGGCGGGCAGCGCCCCGGTCGCTGGCACCACGGGCACGCCGACCCGCGCGGCGAGCGCGCGTGCCGCGACCTTGTTGCCGAGCTCGCGCATCACCTCGGGCCGCGGGCCGACGAAGACGATGCCCGCCCGCGCGCATGCCTCGGCGAAATCGGGATTTTCCGAAAGGAAGCCGTAGCCGGGATGGATCGCATCGACCTTCGCCTGCCTGGCGATGCGCAGGATGTCGTCGATGTCGAGGTAGGCCTGGATCGGCTTTTTTCCTTCGCCGACGAGGTAGCTCTCGTCGGCCTTCGAGCGGTGGAGCGCGAAACGGTCCTCGTTCGAATAGATGCCGACCGTGCGGATGCCCAGTTCGCTGGCCGCGCGCATGACGCGGATGGCGATCTCGGAACGGTTGGCGACCAGGAGGCTGCGGATGTGGCGGATACTCATGAAGGCCATCCCTTTGACGATGTGAGGGTTATTTGCGATGCAGCAATATTGCCCGAAAGTGGCAGCGAAATCACATGAAAGCGATTTATCGGCATCACGGCCTGCTTCGCTGCAACGCAGCAAACTATGTTAGCCTTTGCTCAAGGGTCCCGCCGAGGGGCCGTGAATCAGCCTGTCTTCCTCCCCATTTGCGTCCTGCCATGACCCCGACGGAACTGAAGAAATTCCTCCGCGACAAGGTGGCGCTCTTTGCGGGCTTCGACGCGGCCGAGATCGCCGCAATCGTCGCCGAGAGCGAGCTGCGGACCTTCGAGGGCAGCGAGGCCATCATCGAGTGCGGCGACGAGGGCAGCTTCATCGGCGTACTGGTGAGCGGCCACGCCCATGTCTCGGTGGCCGACAGCGCCGGCGAGCGCGTCGAGTTCTGCCGGCTCGAGGCCGGCGACGTCTTCGGCGAAATGGCGCTCCTCACCGGTGACCGCACCGTGGCGGACGTGATCGCGGGCAACCGCTGCTTCGTGCTGGTGATCCCCCAGGAAGTGTTCAACGCGCGCATCCTGGTCAAGCCGCGCGCGGTGACCTATCTCTCGCGGCTCCTCGCCGAGCGCACACGCGCCCAGGCCGTGGATCTCACCAGCCGGCGGCTGCACGAGCAGGCGCTGAGCCGCTCCGAGGATCCCTACGCCCTGAGTCTGCGTACGGAAGTGCCGGGCAAGATCCTCGCACTCAACGTCGGCCTCTCGCAGGTCCGTTTCGGCGTCTTCGACACCCGGGACCCCGAGCGGGACGTGCAGGGCGTCATCGACTGCGGCGACCAGGAGCGTGCGCGCATCACCATGACCGCGGGCGGCGTCGTGACCACCCGCGAGCGGCCGGTCTGCCATCTCGACGAACTCTTCCCGGTGATCTTCGAGTCGATGCTGCCGCTCGGCGACCGCTACCTGTTTACGCCCTACGAGGTCATCGCCGTCGGCCACCGCGTCGTCCATGGCGGCAACCGCTTTTCCAGCTCGGTGGTGATCACGCCGCAGGTCATCGCCGAGATCGAGGCGCTCTCGCCCTTCGCGCCGCTGCACAACCCGATCAACCTCGAGGGCATCCGCCGGGCGATGGCTTTCCTGCCCGACGTGCCGCACGTCGCCGTCTTCGATACCGCCTTCCACCAGACGCTGCCGACCTACGCCTATCTCTACGGCCTGCCCTACGAGTGGTACAAGCAGCGCGGCATCCGCCGCTACGGCTTCCATGGCACCTCGCACCGCTTCGTCTCGCTGAAGTCGGCCGAGATCCTGCGCCGGCCGCTCGGCGAGCTGGAGATCGTCTCCTGCCACCTGGGCTTCGGCGCCTCGGTCTGCGCCATCGACCACGGCCGTTCGGTCGATACGACGATGGGCATGACGCCCTCGGACGGCGTGATCATGCCCAGCCGCGCCGGCAGCCTCGATCCGGCCATCGTCACCCACCTGATGCGCCAGTACGGCATGGGACCGGACGAGATCGAGCGCCTGATCAACAGCGAAAGCGGCCTCAAGGGCATCTCCGGCATTTCCTCCGACATCCACGAGATCGAGGCGGCCGCCGCCGAAGGGCATCACCGCGCGCTGCTCGCGCACCGGGCCTTCTGCTACCAGATCCGCAAGGCGATCGGCGCCAGCGTCGCGGCGATGGGCGGCGTCGATGTCCTCGCCTTCACCGGCGAGATCGGCGAAACCAGCCCGACGGTGAGAAGCCTCGCCTGCCAGGGGCTCGCCACCATGGGCATCCGGCTCGACGAGGAAAAGAACCGCAAGCTCGGCGCGACGCGCGGCCATGCGGTGATCTCGGCCGACGACTCGCCGGTGAAGATCCTCGTCGTCGCCAACAACGACGAGCGGCTCCTGGCCTGGGAGACCTTGCGCGCCGTCGAGCGCAGCCACATCACCCTGGCCTTGAGGGAGAGGCCGGCGGCGCCAATCCCGGTCGAAGTCTCGGCGCACCACGTGCATCTGTCGCAGGCGGACGTCGACAGGCTCTTCGGCGAGGGGTACGAACTCACACCGGAGCACGAGCTTTCGCAGCCAGGCCAGTTCGCCTGCCGCGAGAAGGTGAATCTCGTCGGCCCCAAGGGGCGCATCAGCGACGTCCGCGTCCTCGGACCGACGCGCAAGGAAACGCAGGTCGAGATCGCCATGACCGAGCAGTTCAGGCTCGGCATCCAGGCGCCGATCCGCGAGTCGGGCGATCTGGCCGACACGCCCGGCCTCACCCTCGAAGGGCCGGCGGGCACGGTGGCGATACCGCGCGGCGTGATCTGCGCCCAGCGCCATATCCACATGTCGCCCGAGGACGCCATGAACTTCCGCGTCCGCGACAAGTATGTCGTGCGCGTGCGCATCGACGGCGACCGCGAACTCGTCTTCGGCGACGTGGTCGTGCGTGTGAGCCCGAACTACCGGCTGGCGATGCACATCGACACCGACGAGGCGAACGCCGCCAACGTCAAGACCGGCATGCTGGGCTACATCGAGGAGATTCAGGCGCGGGCCTAGGGCCTGCGGGCGACGAGGTCGATGACCGCCGAGCGTCCCTTGTGGCCGACCCCCTCGGCAAGGTCGTCCTCGTACTCGCGCAGGACGAGGATCTCCCAGTCGGCAAAGGCGGCGCGCAGGAACTCGGGCGTGTAGAGATTTTCCACTTCCGAAGGGCCGCCGGTCCGGTATTCGAGCTGCTTGGGCGTATAGCCGTGCAGCAGCACGAGGCCGCCCGGATTCGTCGCCTGCTTGAGCCGCACGAGCTGGCGGTCGCGCTCGTCGCCGCCGACGAACTGGATGAAGATGCCGACGACGATGTCGTAGCCGCCGGGCGGCCAGGGCATGGTCATGATGTCGGCGAGGCGGAAATCGACGAGCACGCCACGTCCGCGCGCGAGCCGCCGGGCCTTTTCCAGCGCCACCGGCGAGATTTCCAGCGCCGTGACCGCAAGGCCCTGCTCGGCGAGCCAGACGCTGTTGCGGCCCTCTCCGTCGGCGACCGAGAGCGCGGTGGTGCCGGCGTTCAGAAAGTGGCGGTGCGCTTCGAGGAAGCGGCAGGGCGCGGTGCCGAAAAGGTAATCGTCGCCGGCCTCGCGGTAACGCTGCGACCAGCGGGCCTCCTGGTCGATCTTCGCCACGGCCTACTTGTTGCCGACCGCCGCGGCGGCCTGGTTCATCGCCTCTTCGAGCCGTGCCGCCGGCATATAGCCGGGGATGCGCGTGCCGTCGGCGAGGAAGATCGCCGGCGTGCCGCGGATGTTGAGCCGGCGCGCCAGCGCCATCGATTTCTCGAGGCCCGAGATGTCACATTTCCCGGCCTCCGGCGCCTTGCCGTTCAACATGTAGTCGTTCCACGCCTTGGCGCGGTCGGCCGCGCACCAGATGCCCTTCGACTTCTCCAGCGAATCGGCCGAGAGGATCGGGTGGAGGAAGGTGTAGATGGTGACGTCGGTGAGGCCCTGGAGCTCCTTGGCGAGCTTCTTGCAGTAGGTGCAGTTGGGGTCCTCGAAGGTGGCGAGCACGCGCTTGCCGTTGCCCTTGACCTGCTTGATCGCGAGCTCGAGCGGCAGCTCGGAGAATTTGACCGCTGACAGCTTGTCGATGCGCTCCTGGGTCAGGTCCTTGCGTGCCTTGGTGTCGATGATGTGGCCGCCGACGATGACGTGCGTCGCCTTCTCGTCGGTGTAGAAGATTTCGCCGCCGACCACGACCTCGTAGAGGCCGAGCACGCCGGCCTTGCGCACGCTGTCGACCTTGGCGCCTTCGGCGATGTTGGCCTCGATGGTCTTCTTGATCGTCGCCTCGATCGCGTCGGCGCGGGCGGCAGTCGCCAGCAGGGCGAGGCTGGCGGCGATACAGAGCTTCTTGATCATGGCGTCTCCGGGGGTCAGCCCATCGCGTAGCGGACCAGCATGTCCTTCACGGCGGGCAATCGTTGGGTCAGGCCGAGGCCGGCGTTGCGCAGCAGGGACAGCGGCTGGCCGGGCAGCGAGAACAGCCTGTGCAGGCCGTCGGTGACGGATTGTAGCGCGACGACCTCCTCGCGGCGGGCGCGCTCGTGGCGCCGCAGCCAGGCATGGTCGCCGCAGTCGACGTGGGCCGGGCGGCTGACCAGCGTCTGCGCCAGGGAGCGCGCATCCTGGAAGCCGAGGTTGATGCCGTGTCCAGACAGGGGGTGGATCGCATGCGCGGCGTCGCCGATCAGCGCGAGCCGCGGCGCGACGAAGTTCGGCGCCCGCATCAGCCGCAAGGGGAAGGCGGCGGGCGGCGTCACCAGCGACAGCGCGCCGAAGCGGCGCCCGCCGGCATCGGCGACGCGGTCGCAAAACGTTTGCGCCGGCAGGGCCAGAAGTTCGGTCGCATGTTCGGCTGGCGTCGACCAGACGATCGAGATCCGATTGCCGGGCAGCGGCAGGTAGGCGAGCACGCCGTCGTGGCGGAACCACTGGCAGGCCGTCTCGCGGTGCGGCTTCTCGATTGTGAAATTGGCGACCACGCCGTGCTGGCCGTAATGCTTGAAGCCAACCTCGATGCCCGCGGCGGCGCGCGTCCAGGAGTCGGCGCCATCGGCGGCGACGACCAGCCGCGCGGTGAGCTCGCGGCCGTCGTCGAGCGTCAGCGTCGCGGCCTCGTCGCCGAAACTCAGCCGCCGTGGCACGCCGGGGCAGACGAGCGTCACGTTGCCCTGCCGCTTCGCCGTCTCCCAGAGCTCCCGCTGCATCAGCGAGGATTCGATGATCCAGGCCAGCTCCGTCACGCCCGCGTCGTAAGCCGAGAAGTCGAGCCGTCCGCCGGCATCGCCGCGAACCTCCATGGTCGTCACGCGCTGGATGCGCGCGGGGTCGAGGTGAGTCCAGATGCCGATTTCGTCGAGGAAGCGGGCATTGGCGGGGCTGATCGCGTAGATGCGCGCGTCCCAGCCCTCCGGCGGCGTCGGCGCCCGGCCCTCGATCAGGGCGATCGACAGCGGGCTGCGCTTCAAGGCGACGGCCAGGGCCAGCCCGGCGAGGCCGCCGCCGACGATGACGATGTCGAAATCCATGGCGTTTGCGCTGTCGTCGATTCCTTGACAAGAACGGCGTCGGCAGCCGATAATCGCGCCCCTTCGCCCTGGTGATGTAGCTCAGCCGGTTAGAGCGACGGATTCATAATCCGTAGGTCGAGGGTTCAAGTCCCCCCATCACCACCAGATCCTGAACGGCCCTTCGTACCTCGCGGTTGGAGGGCCGTTTTCCTTCGCGGTTCCCGTCGGCCGGGCTGCGGGCGCAAGCATACCATTGCCCGGGCGGTCTGCCGGTGCCCGTCGCCAGGCCGGTTCAGCGGCCGCGCGCGTCGCTCCAGATGGCCTTGTGCAACTGCAACTGGAGGCGGACCGGCAGGCGGTCGCGGAGGATCCATTCGGCGAGCCGGGCCGGGTCGAGCCGGCCGGCCACCGGCGAGAAGAGCACCGGGCAACGTCCGGCCAGCCGGCGTGTGACGACGACTGAGTTTGCCCAGCGATAGTCGGCTTCGGAGGCGAGAACGAACTTGAGTTCGTCGTGAGCGGTCAGGAGGTCGAGGTTGGACCAGAGGTTCCTCCCGGCCTCGCCCGAGTCGGGCGCCTTGATGTCGACGACGCGCGAGACGCGCGGGTCGACATCGGCGATGTCGAGGGCGCCGCTGGTTTCCAGCGACACCGAATAGCCGGCGTCACAAAGTGCGCTCAGGAGCGCGAGGCAGCCTTTTTGGGCGAGCGGCTCGCCGCCGGTGACGCAGACGGTCGGGCAGCCGATTGCCGCGACCCGGGCGAGAATCTCCGCCTGCGTCATCACCGTGCCGCCGGCGAAAGCGTATTCGGTGTCGCACCAGCGGCAGCGCAGCGGACAGCCGGTCAGGCGGATGAAGGTGGTGGGCAGGCCGGCCCGCGTCGACTCGCCCTGGATGGAATGGAAGATCTCGCTGACGCGCAGCCGGTCGCCGTCGGGCACTACTTCTTCTTCGCTGCGCCGCGCTGCTTCACCGACTGGGCCGCGGGCGAGTCGGGGTACTTGGCGAGCAGTTCGTCGAGCACCCGCTTGGCGTTCTTGGCGTCGCGCAGCTCGTTGTAGGCGTTGTGCTGGCCGAGGAGCGCATCGGGCGCCTTCGGGTCGTTCGGCCAGGTGGCGACCACCTTGCCGAAGAGCTCGACGGCCCGCGCGTACTCGGTCAGCTGGAAGTGGCTCGAGGCCGCCCAGTAGTAGGCATTGGGCAAAAGCGTGCTGTTGGGGTATTCCTTGATGAAGGTGAGCATGCCCCGGTTCGCCTCGACGTAGCGGCCGTTCTTGTAGGCGGCGAGCGCCGACTCGTAGTCGCGGGTCTCCTGGGCGGCGTCCGGTTTTTGTGGCGCCGAGGCAGCGGCCGCCGCGGCGGCGGCGCCCGCTTCGAGCTTGCGCAGGCGGTTGTCGAGATCGACGTAGAAGTCGCGCTGGCGCTTCTGGGAAACTTCCAGGTCGTTGAGCAGCACTTCCATCTGGCCGCGCAGTTTGGCCACGTCGGCCTTGATCGATTCGAGCTGGTTGGCGAAGTCGATCTGGTTGCGCGAGGCGGTTTCCACCCGGGCCGAGAGCGCCGCAGACTCGACGCGCAGCGCCTCGATGCGCCTGCGTGCCTCGTCGTCGTCGAAGATGCCGGCGCGCGCCGGCAGGGCCAGCGCGGCGAGGAGGAACGCGGTCGGAACGTTCAGGCGCATGTCAGAACTCGCCGGAGTAGAGCAGGTCGCCGCGGCGGTTCTGCGCCCAGCAGGCCTCGGTCGATTCGGTGCAGCGCGGCTTTTCCTCGCCGAGGCTGACCGACTCGACTTGCTCTTCCCGGGCGCCGAGGACCATCAGCGCACGCTTGACCGCATCGGCGCGCTTCTGGCCCAGCGCCAGGTTGTATTCGCGGCTGCCGCGCTCGTCGGCGTTGCCCTGGATGAGCACCTTGAGTTTCGGATTGGCGGCGAGGAACTTGCCGTGGGCCTCGACGAGCGGCCGGAACTCGTCCTTGATCACGTACTGGTCGTAGTCGAAGAAGATGCTGCGCTTCGACAGCGGGCTCTTGGGATCCTTGAGCGCCGCGAGCACGCTCGGGTCGATGTCCGTCGCCGTGATCGGCGTGCCCGCCGCCGCGCCGCCGCCCGGGGCGCCCGGCCTGCCGTCGGCGACGCCGGCCGGCGGCTGCTCGGGGGCGGGGGGCTGGCTGCCGCAGGCCGCCAGCAGACCGATGGACAGGATCAGGGAAAGCCGGGTGAGGGAGCGGTGCATGTCGTGTTCTCCGGAAACGTTACAGTCAGTTGAGATAGGGGCCCCATGACGGCTCGCGGACGTCGCCGGCCTGGACGGAGAGCCGCTGTTTGACGCGGCCGTCGGTCGAGACGGCCGAGAGCACGCCGCGGCCGCCGACCTCGGTTGCGTAGAGGATCATCCGGCCGTTGGGCGCGTAGCTTGGCGATTCGTCCTTGGCCGAATCGGTGAGCACCTGGGTCTGTCGTGTCGCGAGATCCATCACGGTCAGTTGAAAACGGCCGCCGTGGCGGGAAATGAAGGCCAGGCTCTTGCCGTCCGGCGAGGGGCGCGGGCTGACATTGTAGGAGCCCTCGAAGGTCACCCGCTGGGCGTTGCCGCCGGAAGACGGGATCCGGTAGATCTGCGGGCCGCCGCCACGGTCCGAGGTGAAGTAGATCCATTCCCCGTCGGGCGAGTAGCGCGGCTCGGTGTCGATGCTCTGCGAGCTGGTGAGACGCGAGACACCGCTGCCGTCGGCATTGACCGTGTAGAGCTGCGAGCCGCCGTCCTTGGTCAGCACCACGGCGAGCCTGCGGCCGTCGGGCGACCAGGCCGGCGCGGAGTTCGAGCCCTTGAAGTTGGCGGCGACGTGGCGACGGCCCGAGGCGAGGTCGTGCACATAGACGATCGGCTTCTTGGCCTCGAACGAGACGTAGGCGAGCCGGCCGCCGTCGGGCGACCAGACCGGCGAGATGATCGGCTCGCGGGAGGCGAGCGCCGTCTGGGCGTTGGCGCCGTCGGCGTCGGCGATCTGGAGCTCGTAGCGGCCCGCGGCCTTGACGATGTAAGCGATCCGCGTCGAGAAGATGCCGGGTTCGCCGGTCAGCTTCTCGTAGATGTAGTCGCTGATGCGGTGGCCGGTGAGGCGGATCTGGCTCGTCGCGTGCTGGTAGGCCTGGCCGCCGAGCTGGGCCTGTTTCTGCACGTCGAAGAGGCGGAAGCGCGTCTCGTAGCGGCTGTCGCCGACCGGCCCGACCGTGCCGACCGTCAGCGCATCGGCGCCGCGCGCCTTCCAGTCGGCCCAGGGCACGGCCGCCTCACCCGCCGGCAGCCCCGCCGGCTCGACGAGCCGGAACATGCCGCTGCGCTCGAGGTCGCCGCGGATCACCGTGCCGAGGGCCTGGGCCACGGCCCGGTCGCCGGCGAAGTCGGTGATCGCGATCGGGATGCGGTTCGCGCCGGCGCCGGTGATTTCGATGGAGAGCTGGGCAAGGGCTGGCGCCGCAGCGAAGCACGACGCGGCAATGAAGAGGAAGGCTCGAAAAGTCATTTGGCGATTATAACTTAGCTGCATTTGCCGTCTTCGACCGGGCAGAAGATCAGCTGCAGGTTGCGCTCGAAGAGCGACTTGTCGTCGGGCAGGGGCAGGGGGCTCGACTTGAGGATCGCGCGCTCGACGGCGGCGTCGTAGCCGGCATGGCCGCTGCTCTTGGCAAGCCGCACCGAGATCACCTCGCCCGTCGGCAGCTGGACGACCTCGAAGATCGCCGAGGGGTTGCCCTTGAGGTCGGGCGGCAGGACGATGTTGCCGCGGATCTTGGCGCGGATGCGGTCCGTGTAACTCGCCAGCGCCTTGCTGCGCAGGGCGGCGGCCTGGCTCGCGGCCATCGCCTCGCGCTGCTGCCGGAGCCGCTGTTCCTCCTCGGCGAGCTGTCGGCGCATGGCCAGGCGCTTTTCCTCTTCCTGGATCTGGCGCTGGAAGGGATCCAGCTTCTTGAAGTCCGGCGGTGGCGGCGGTTTGGGCTTGTCCTTGAGCGCGATGTCCGGCTTCACGGGCGGTGCGGGCTTCGGTTCCGGTTTGGGAGCGGGCTTCGGCTCCGGTTTGGGAACGGGCTTCGGCTCCGGCTTGGGCTCCGGCGGCGGTTCCGGCTTCGGCTCCTCCTTCGCTTCGGCCGGGGGCTCCGGCTTGGCCGGTACCGTCACGTCGCGCACCAGTTGCGCCTCGACGACCGGCGTGACCTTGGTCTGCCAGTGGATGCCATAGACGAGGAAGGCCGCGAGCAGCAGATGGATCAGCACCGCAAGGACGACGGAGATGCGCCTGCCCGGAGCCTGGGCCGGTTTTCCCTGACGGGAGGGGTTCTGCGGGAGCGGCGGGTGGCTGTCCGGTCCTTCGGTCATCGTTGCGGTCGCGCCGGCGGATCGGCCCGGTCGGATTGGCGTGTTACCACGGCTGAGTTTCGCTCATCGCTTCGGCTGCACCAGCAGGCCGACCTTGGCGACGTGCTGGCGCTGGAGCTCGTCGAGCACCTGGAGCACCGCCTCGTAGCGGACGTTCTTGTCGCCGGCGACCAGCACCGCCTGGTTGGGGTTGCGCCGCTGCGCGGTCTTCAGCAGCTTCGGCAGGTCGTTGCGGTCGATGGCGCGCTCTTCGTCGCTCTGGCTGCGGTCGCGCAGGGCCAGGCTGCCATCGGCGCGGACGATCACCTCGAGCGGCGCCGCGGGCGGCTCGCCGCTCTTGCCCACGGTCGGCAGCTCGATGTTGCCGGTCTGGATCATCGGCGCGGTGACCATGAAGATCACCAAGAGCACCAGCATCACGTCGATGTAAGGCACGACGTTGATCTGGTTCATCAGGCGGCGCTGGCGCATGGCTTACTTCAGCTGGCGCTGGAGGATGTTGGAGAACTCTTCCATGAAGCTCTCGAAGCGTACCGCCAGCCGGTCGACGTCGTGCGCATAGCGGTTGTAGGCGACTACGGCCGGAATCGCCGCGAACAGGCCGATCGCCGTGGCCACCAGCGCCTCGGCGATGCCCGGCGCGACGGCGGCGAGCGTGGCGCTGGCGACGTTGGAGAGCCCGCGGAAGGCGTGCATGATGCCCCAGACCGTGCCGAACAGGCCGACGTAGGGCGACACCGAGCCGACCGAGGCGAGGAAGGCCAGGTGCGATTCGAGGTCGTCGATCTCGCGCTGGAAGGTCGCGCGCATGGCCCGGCGGACGCCGTTGATGACGGTCGCCGGATCGAGCGTCTTCTGCCCGCGCAGCTTGGTGAATTCGCGAAAGCCGGCCTCGAAGACCCGCTCCAGCGCGCCGCTGCGGTGCTTCTCGCTGATCGCGGCCTGGAACAGGGCGCCGAGGTCGCCGCCGCTCCAGAACTCGCGCTCGAACTTGTCCGTGTCGATGCGCGCGTGGCGGATGGCGAACCATTTGCGGAAGATCCAGTACCACGACATCAGCGAGACGAAGGTCAAAAGCGCCATGACCAGCTTGACGACCAGGCTCGCATTGGCGATCAGTTCGATGATGGACAGATCTTGAGTGATGTTCATGTCAGGCGTGCGAATTGTTCAAAGATGTCGTCCGGCATCGCCGCCGCGCGTCCCCGCGCCAGATCGACGCAGGCGATGCGAACCCGGGCGGTCAGCAACAGCTCGGTTCCCCGTTCGATGCGCTGATCGAACACCACCTGCACCCGGCCGTGGGAGGCGACGCGGCTGGTCACCGTCAGACGGTCGTCGAGGCGCGCCGGCCGAAGGTATTCGGCCGAGATCGACCTCACCGCGAAGCCGAGGCCGGTCTCCGCCAGCAGCCGCCCCTGATCGAAACCCAAGGCGCGCAGCCATTCGGTGCGGGCACGCTCCAGATACTTCAGGTAGTTGGCGTAGTAAACCACGCCACCGACATCGGTATCCTCGAAATAGACCCGGATATCCCAGCGAAAGTCCTGCATCACGAATCCCAGAGATCGCCGCCCGCCTGCGGCCGATTCAGGCCGAAATGGCGCCAGATCGCCGCCGTGGCGACGCGGCCGCGCGGCGTCCTTTGCAGGTAGCCCTGCTGGATCAGGAAGGGTTCCAGCACGTCCTCGATCGTGTCGCGGGCCTCGCCGATCGCCGCGGCGAGATTGTCCAGGCCGACCGGGCCGCCGCCGAACTTCTCGAGCACGGCGAGCATGAGCTTCCTGTCCATGACGTCGAGGCCGAGATGATCGACGTCGAGCATCGTCAATGCCGCGTCGGCGACCTCGCGGGTGATCTCGCCCTGCGCCTTCACCTCGGCATAGTCGCGCACGCGCCGCAGCAGGCGGTTGGCGATCCGCGGCGTGCCGCGCGAGCGGCGGGCGATCTCCGTGGCGCCGGCTTCGGCGATCGTGCAGTTCAGGAGCCGCGCCGAGCGGCGGATGATCAGCGAAAGCTCCTCGGGCGTGTAGAACTCCAGCCGGGCGACGATGCCGAAGCGGTCGCGCAGCGGGTTCGTCAGCATGCCGGCGCGCGTGGTCGCGCCGACCAGGGTAAACGGCGGCAGATCGAGCTTGACCGAGCGTGCCGCGGGGCCCTCGCCGATCATGATGTCGATCTGGAAATCCTCGAGCGCGGGATAGAGGATCTCCTCGACGACCGGCGAGAGCCGGTGGATCTCGTCGATGAACAGCACGTCGTGCGGTTCGAGATTGGTCAGGATCGCCGCGAGGTCGCCGGCGCGCTCGAGCACCGGCCCGGAAGTCTGGCGCAGATTGACGCCCATCTCGTGGGCGATGATGTGCGCGAGCGTGGTCTTGCCCAGGCCCGGCGGGCCGAACAGCAGCACGTGGTCGAGCGCCTCGCCGCGCTTCTTCGCCGCCTCGATGAAGATTTCCAGCTGGCCGCGGATCTTCTGCTGGCCGACGTACTCGGCAAGCTTCCGGGGCCGCAGTGCGCGCTCGATCGCGTCTTCCTGGGGCGACTCGCTCGCGGCCGAGATCAGGCGGTCGGTTTCGATGGTCATGCGCTAGTTTATGGGAAACGCTGAACAAATGGCTGCGCGGGCGGTCTGCGGCGTTGCGCGCTGCTCGCTCCCTCGCCTATCCATCTGATATGTCTCGGTCGCTGCGCTCCGTGCGCCTTGCATCCCATCCCGCTCGCGGCTTTCTTCAGCGTTTCCTATGCCTTGGCGAGCAGCCGGAGCGCCTGCCGGATGCCGTCGGCGACGGCGACGCCCTCCGGCAGCTGGCGCACGGCCGCGGCCGCCTCGCGCTCGCTGTAACCCAGTGCGATCAGGGCATTGAGGATGTCGGCGGCGGCATCGGCCGGCGTGTTACCGCGGCTGAGTTTCGCGAGCCCCGCCGCCGGCGCCGCGAGCTTGTCCTTGAGTTCGAGCAGCAGCCGCTCCGCGGTCTTCCTGCCGATGCCCGGGATCTTCACCAGCCGCCCCGGCTCCTGCAGGGCCACGGCCTCTCCGAGTTCGGCCACCGAGAGGCCGGAGAGCACCGCTAGCGCGGTGCGCGCGCCGATGCCGGAGATGCGGATCAGCTGGCGGAAGGCGGCGCGCTCGTCTTCGGTGAGAAAGCCGTAGAGCAGGTGGGCATCCTCGCGCACGACGAGATGCGTGTGGAGCAGTACCCGCTCGCCCGTCGCCGGCAGGTTGCAGAAGGTGCTCATCGGCACCTCGAGCTCGTAGCCGATGCCGCCGGTATCGACCGTGATCTGCGGCGGATTCTTGGCGATCAGCGCGCCGGAGATCCTGCCGATCATACGAGCCTCCCCTTGCGCACGCGGAAGCCGCGGGTGGCGATGGCTCCCAGGCCCTGGCCGCCGTGGGCGTGGCAGATCGCGCAGGCCAGCGCATCGGCGGCGTCCGGGGATGGCGGCCCCGGCAGCCTGAGCAGGCGCATCACCATCTCCTGCACCTGCGCCTTGGCCGCCTTGCCGTGCCCGACCACGGCCTGCTTGATCTGGAGCGCCGTGTATTCCGAGACCGGCAGCGCCTGCGCGACCAGCGCCGAAATCGCGGCGCCGCGCGCCTGGCCAAGCAGCAGCGTCGATTGCGGATTGACGTTCACGAACACCTTTTCCACGACCGCCTCGTGCGGGCGATAGTGACCGATGACCTCGGTGATGCCTTCGAAGAGCGTCTTCACGCGCCCGGGCAGCGCCTCCGTCTCGCGCGTGCGGATGCAGCCGCTGGCGACATAGCCGAGCTTCTGGCCGATCTTGTCGACGATCCCGAAGCCGGTGACGCGCAGGCCGGGGTCGATGCCGAGGATGCGGACCGCGCCGGCGCTCACGCCTCGTCCATCACGGCGGTCGTGTAGACCTCCTGCACGTCGTCGAGGGCCTCCAGCGCGTCGAGCAGCTTCTGCATGCGCTGGGCATCCTCGCCCTTGAGCTCGGTTTCGCTGCCCGGCTTCATCGTCACCTCGGCGAACTCGGGCTTCAGGCCGGCCTTCTCGATCGCCTCCTTGACCGCGAGGAAATCGCCCGGGGCGGTGATCACCTCGATCGAGCCGTCGTCGTTGGTCGTCACGTCCTCGGCGCCGGCCTCGATCGCCGCCTCCATGACCCGGTCCTCGGCCGTGCCCGGGGCGAAGACCAGCTGGCCGCAGTGCCGGAACATGAACGCGACCGAGCCGTCGGTGCCGAGGTTGCCGCCGTGCTTGCTGAAGGCGTGGCGCACCTCGGCGACGGTGCGCGTCTTGTTGTCGGTCAGACAGTCGACCATCACCGCCGCCCCGCCCGGGCCGTAGCCCTCGTAGCGGACCTCGACGTAATCGACGCCCTCGAGCTCGCCGGTGCCCTTCTTGATCGCGTTCTCGATCTTGTCCTTGGGCATGTTGACCGACTTGGCCTTCTCGACCGCGAGCCGCAGGCGCGGGTTGAACGAGGGATCGCCGCCGCCCATCTTCGCCGCGACGGTGATTTCCTTGGCGACCTTGGAGAAAGCCGCGCCGCGCTTCTCGTCCTGGCGGCCCTTGCGGTGCTGGATGTTGGCCCATTTGGAATGACCGGCCATGGTGCTGATTCCCTGTGCTTAAAATGGCGGCAATTTTATCACCCGGGGAGTGTCCGCCATGTCCCGTCCGCTGCCGATCGCCAAGTCCGGCGACAGCGAGATCTGCCTGCTGCCCGCGCTCGCCAACCGCCACGGCCTGATCACCGGCGCCACCGGCACGGGCAAGACCGTGACGCTCCAGCGCCTGGCCGAGCAGTTCTCCTCGATCGGCGTGCCGGTGTTTCTCGCCGACGTCAAGGGCGACCTCTCGGGTCTCGGCGCCGAGGGCGTGAAATCGGAGAAGCTCGCCGCGCGGCTCGTCAAGCTCGGGGTCAGAGACTGGGCGCCGGTGAAGAACCCGGTGGTCTTCTGGGACGTGTTCGGCGAAGCCGGCCACCCGGTGCGTGCGACGATCTCCGACATGGGGCCGCTCCTGCTTTCGCGCCTGCTCGGCCTCAACGACACCCAGGCCGGGGTGCTGCAACTGGTGTTCAAGATCGCCGACGACAACGGCCTGCTGCTCCTCGACCTCAAGGACCTGCGCGCCATGGTCCAGCACGTCGGCGACAACGCCAAGCAGTTCACCACCGAGTACGGCAACATCTCGGCCGCCTCGATCGGCGCCATCCCGCGCGGCCTGCTCACGCTCGAACAGCAGGGCGGCGACAGGTTCTTCGGCGAGCCGATGCTCGACATCGCCGACCTGATGCAGACCGACCGCGGCCGCGGCGTGGTGAACATCCTCGCCGCCGAGAAGCTCATGAACTCGCCGCAGGCCTACGCGACCTACCTGCTCTGGCTGCTCGCCGAGCTCTTCGAGCGGCTGCCCGAGGCGGGCGACCTGGAGAAGCCCAAGCTCGTCTTCTTCTTCGACGAGGCCCACCTGCTGTTCGACGAGGCGCCGCCGGCGCTCATCGACAAGATCGAACAGGTCGTGCGGCTCATCCGCTCGAAGGGCGTCGGCGTCTATTTCGTGACCCAGAACCCGCTCGACGTGCCGGACAAGGTGCTCGCGCAGCTCGGCAACCGCGTCCAGCATGCGCTCAGGGCCTTCACGCCGCGCGACCAGAAGGCCGTGCAGACCGCGGCGCAGACGCTGCGCGCCAATCCGAAATTCAATGCCGAGGCCGCGATCATGGAGCTCGGCGTCGGCGAGGCGCTCGTCTCCTTCCTCGACGAGAAAGGCACGCCGCAGGTGGTCGAGCGCGCCTGGGTACTCGCGCCCGGTTCGCGCATCGGCCCGATGACCGCGGAGGAGCGCAGCGCCGCGATCAAGGGCTCGGCGATCTATGGCCATTACGAGAAGGTCATCGACCGCGAATCGGCCTACGAGAAGCTCAAGGCGGCGAAGGAGGCCGAGGCTGCGAAACTCAGCCGTGGTAACACGCCGGCCGGCAAGGCCGCGGAGGAGGAATCCGGCGGCATCCTCGGCAGACTCGGTTCGATCCTCGGCGGCGGGGGCGGCCGCCGGCAGAGCGTCGGCGAGGCAATGGTCAAGTCGGCGGCGCGGACGATCGCGAACCAGGTCGGCCGCGAGATCGTCAGGGGCGTGCTGGGGTCGATTCTCGGCGGGCGAAAGCGCTGACCAGCCGCTTGCGGCCCTCCTCGAGCACGCCGAGGGCGAGCGCGAAGGGCAGCATGAACAGCCAGGCGTCGGCGCCGAGCGGCGCCGTGCCGAACAGGCGGTTGCCCCAAGGTGTGTAGGCGATCGCGAGCAGGAGCGCGGCTTCGACGGCCAGGGCGAGGAGGAGCAGCGGGTTGCCGCGCAGCGAGAACCGCCAGGCTGGCAGCGTCGGGTGCCGGCAGACGAAGACATTGACCATCTGGGCCAGCACGATGGCCGCGAGTGTCGCCGTCGTCGCCGCGAGATAGAGCGGCGCGTCCGCCGCCAGCGGCGCGCCGTATTGCCAGCCGCCCCGATCGAGGACAAAAAAGAATGCCGCCATCGCCGCGACCGCTTCCAGCGGGCCGAGGAAGAGGTAGGCGCGTGCCAGGAGTCCGCGGGTCAGGAGCTGCTCGCCGCGCGGCCGCGGCGGCCGGCTCATGACGTCCGGATGGGGCGGCTCGGCGCCGAGGGCGAGCGCCGGCAGCATGTCGGTGCCGAGATCGACGGCGAGGATCTGGATCACCGTCAGCGGCAGCGGGATGCGCAGGAGCACGAAGGCGAGGTAGGGCACGATCTCGGGGATGTTCGAGGTCAGGATGTAGGTCAGGAACTTGCGGATGTTCTCGAACACCGCGCGGCCTTCCTCGATGGCATTGACGATGGTGGCGAAGTGATCGTCGAGGAGGACGATGTCGGCGGCCTCGCGTGCCACGTCGGTACCGGTCCGGCCCATGGCGATGCCGATGTCGGCGGCCTTGAGTGCCGGCGCGTCGTTGACGCCGTCGCCGGTGACGGCGACGGTCTCGCCCCTGGCGCGCAAAGCCTCGACGACACGCAGCTTGTGCTCGGCGCTGACGCGGGCGAAGAGGATTTCGGGGGCGTCGAGCGCGAGTTGCAGTTCGGCGGCCGACATCCGGGCGAGTTCCCCGCCGGACACGATGCGCGGCGATGCGCCGGCGACGATGCCCGTCTCGCGGGCGATGGCGAGCGCCGTGCGCGGATGGTCGCCGGTGATCATGATCGCGCGCACGCCGGCCGCATGGCAGCGGGCGACCGCCTCGTGCACGTCGGCGCGCGGCGGATCCTCGAGACCGACGAGACCGGCGAGCAGGAGCTTTTCCTCGCCGGCGTCCTCGCCGTCGGCCAGCGGCCGCCAGGCCAGCGCCAGCACGCGCAGGCCCCGGTCGGCCATGTCGGCCTGCGCCTCTTCGAACCGGCGGCGGGCGGCCTCGTCGAGCGGCCGCGCACTGCCGCGCTCGAGCCAGCCCGAACACAGCGGCAGCACGGCTTCCGGCGCGCCCTTGCACCAGAGGTTGCGCCGGCCGTGTTCGTCCCGCGTGATGACCGACATGCGCCGCCTGCCGGCATCGAAAGGGATCTCGGCGACGCGCGTCTCCTCCGGGCCGGGGCCGGCGAAGCGCCAGAGGGCCGCTTCCATCGGGTCGCCGAGCGGCTCTCCGTCGGCAAAGCGCAGCCCGTGGCAGTGACGGGCGACGGCGCGAAGCTCGATGTCCGCGGCTCGGGGCCAGCGCTCGGCGGCGAGCACGTGACGGCCGGCGACGTAGAGCTCGCGCACGCTCATGCGGTTCTCGGTCAGCGTGCCGGTCTTGTCGGTGAGGATCACCGTCGCCGCACCGAGGGCCTCGACCGCCGGCAGGTGGCGCACCAGGGCGTTGCGCCGGGCCATGCGCTGCGTGGCCATCGCCAGGGCCAGCGTCACCGTCGGCAGCAGGCCCTCGGGCACGTTGGCGACGATGATGCCGATCGCGAACATGAAGTTGGCCCAGAAAGGCAGGCCGATCGCCTGGCCGACGGCGAAGAAGACGACGCCGAGGCCGACGGCAAGCAGCGCGACGAGCCGCGAGACGCGGCGGATCTCGCGTTGCAGCGGCGACTCCGTGTCGCCCGTCGTTTGCGTGAGGTGCGCGAGCTGGCCGAACTCGGTGCGCATGCCCGTGGCGAAGACCACGGCGCGGCACTCGCCCGAGAGCACGGTGGTTCCCGCGAAGAGCAGGTTGCGGGCGGTGAGCGGATCGGCGGCTTCCGGATCGGCTTCGGCTGTGCGCGTCACGGGTTGCGACTCGCCGGTCAGCGTCGCGAGATTCACGCGCAGGCCGAAGGCCTCGACGATGCGGCAGTCGGCCGGCACGAGAGCGCCTTCGGCGAGCAGCACCAGGTCGCCGGGCACGACTTCTTCGGCGGGCATCACCTGCACGCGGCCCTCGCGCAGCACCTCGACCCGGCGCGGCAGCAGCTCGCGCAGCGCTGCCAGCGCCCGTTCGGCGCGGTGGCTCTGCCAGAAGGAGAACAGGCCATTGACGACGATCACGGCGACGATCGCGAAGCCGAGCCGGGCCATGCCCTGGCCGGGATCGAAATGCTCGGAGGCGAAGGCGAGCAGCGCGGCAAACCAGAGCAGCAGCGCGAAGAAATGCGTGAACTCGCGCGCGAAACTCAGCCAGGGTGACACGCCGGCGACGGCCTCGATGCGGTTCGCGCCGAACTCGGCCAGCCGTCGCGCCGCTTCGCCATGCGATAATCCGCCGCCTCCGCTGCCCAGCGCCACGAGCGCCTCGCCGGCCGGAAGCTGCGCGATCTGGATACCTGCCGCCTTCATCACTCGCCCGAACGTCGCCGTGTGGCCCGATCCAGTATGGCACCAAATCTGACAGGCGGCGTGCTGCTGGCCATCCTTGCGGCCTTTGGCCTCTCGACCAAGGCCATTTTCGTCAAGCTCGCCTATGCAGCGACGCCCGTCGATGCGGTCACGCTTCTGGCGCTGCGCATGGTGTTCTCGCTGCCGGTCTTCCTCTGGGTCGGCCTGCGCGAATCGCGCGGCGCGCGGCCGCTCTCGCCGCGCGAGTGGGCGGGAATCGTCGCCCTCGGGCTGCTCGGCTACTACGGTGCCAGCATCCTCGACTTCCTCGGCCTGCAATACATTACGGTCGGCCTCGAGCGGCTGATCCTGTTTACCTATCCGACGCTGACGCTGCTGATCGGCGCCTGGTATGCCGGCCAAGCCATCGGCCGGCGCGAATGGGCCGCGGTGGTGCTGTGCTACACCGGTATCGCCGCGGCCTTCGCCCACGATCTGAACTGGTCGGCCGGGACTACCTCGGTCTGGATCGGCGCCGCGTTCGTCTTCGGCGCCTCGCTCTCGTATGCGCTCTACCTCGCGGGCAGCGGGCCGATGCTGGCGCGGGTCGGCGTCGCCCGTTTCACCGCGCTGGCCATGCTGGTGTCGACCGCCGCCGTGTTCGGCCATTTCCTCGCCACGCGGCCGTTGTCGGCGCTCGTCCTGCCGCCGACGGTCTATGGCTATGGCATGGCCATGGCGCTCTTCTCGACCGTGATGCCGGTGTTCGCCCAGTCGGCGGCGATCCGCCGCATCGGTGCCGGGCGCGCGGCGCTCGTCGGCACCATCGGCCCCTTGATGACCATCGCGCTCGGCTGGTGGCTGCTCGACGAACCGATCTCGGCCTTGCAGCTCGCGGGCATCGCGCTGGTGATGTCCGGTGTCGTGCTGGTCAGCCGAGGCCGAGACGGCGGGCAATCTCCAGCGTCAGGCCGGCCTGGTTGAGCGTGTAGAAGTGCAGGCCCGGGGCGCCGCCGCGAATCAGGCGCTCGCACAGCGCCGTGACCACGTCGAGGCCGAAAGCCCGGATCGATTCGGCATCGTCGCCGTAGGCCTCGAACTGCTTGCGCATCCAGCGCGGGATCTCGGCGCCGCAGTTGTCGGCGAAGCGCGAAAGCTTCGAGAAGCTCGCGATCGGCATGATTCCGGGCACGATGGGAATCGACACGCCGGCGCGGCGCGCGCGCTCGACGAACTGCTCGTAGGCGTCGGCGTTGTAGAAGAACTGCGTGATCGCGCCGTCGGCGCCGGCCTCGACCTTGCGCTTGAAGTTGGCGAGGTCCTCCTGCGGCGAGCGCGCCTGCGGATGGACTTCGGGATAGGCGGCGACCTCGATGCGGAACCAGTCGCCGGTCTCGGCGCGGATGAAGTCGACGAGCTCGTTGGCGTAGCGCAGCTCGCCGGGCTCGGCCATGCCCGAGGGCAGATCGCCGCGCAGGGCGACGAGGCGGCGGATGCCCGCCCCGCGGTAGCGCGCGAGGATTTCGCGGATGCGTGCCCTGGTCGAGCCGATGCAGGAGAGGTGCGGCGCGGCCTCGAGCCCGGCGGCGCGGATCTCGGCGACGGTCTCGAAGGTACGCTCCTGCGTCGAGCCGCCGGCGCCGAAGGTCACCGAGAAAAAGGCCGGCCTCAGTACCGAGAGCGCCGCCCAGGTCGCGCGCAGCTTCTCGGCGCCTTCGGCCGTCTGCGGCGGGAAGAATTCGATGGAAAGCTCAATGTCTGCCATGACGCATCCAGAGGAAGAATTCGCGGTTGCCGTCGCCGCCCGTGATCGGGCTGTCGAAGAAGTCGAGTACTTCGAGCCCCGCTCCGGCGGCGGCGCGGCGCAGCTTGTCCTCGACCACGGCGTAGAGCGAAGCATCGCGGACGATGCCGCCCTTGCCCACGTTCTCCGGCCCGACCTCGAACTGCGGCTTGACGAGGAGCAGCAGCTCGCCTGCGGGCGCGAGCAGCGCCGGCAGCTGCGGCAGCACGAGCGTCAGCGAGATGAACGACAGATCGGCGACGATCAGCTCGAACTGGCGTGTTACCGCGGCTGAGTTTTGCGGAATCGCGTTTTGCAGGTCGCGGGCATTGACGCCTTCGATGCTGGTCACGCGCGGATCGGCGGCGAGCCGCGGATGCAGCTGGCCGTGGCCGACGTCGATGCCGGTGACCGAGGCGGCGCCGGCCTGGAGCAGGCAGTCGGTGAACCCGCCGGTGCTCTGGCCGAGGTCGAGGCAGTGCCTGCCGGCGACGGCGATGCCGGTGTGGGCGAGCGCGCCCGCGAGCTTGAGCCCGCCGCGCGAGACATAGCGGTCGCCGTCGCCCGCCGCGACGACGAGTTCGGCGTTTTCGGGGAGAACGAGCGAGGGCTTGCCGACGGGGCCGCCGGCCCACGAGACGCGGCCTGCCTCGATCAGCCGCTGCGCCGCCGTGCGCGAGGGTGCGAGCCTGCGTTCGACGAGCAACTGGTCGGCGCGCGTGCCGTGGGGGGCCGGCCGGGCGCGCGCGGCCGGCTTCGCGCGCGCTCGCGCGGCCCGGGCGTGGAACGAGTCCATGCCCATCCTCAATAGCGGTAGTGATCCGCCTTGTACGGGCCTTCGACGGGCACGCCGATGTAGGCGGCCTGCTCGGGCGTCAGCGTCGTCAGCTCGACGTTGAGACGCTTGAGCTGGAGCCGGGCGACCTTTTCGTCGAGATGCTTGGGCAGCCGGTAGACGCCGACCGGATATTGCTCCGCATGCCTGAAGAGCTCGATCTGCGCCAGCGTCTGGTTGGCGAACGAGGAGCTCATCACATACGACGGATGACCGGTGGCGCAGCCGAGATTCACGAGGCGGCCCTTGGCGAGCAGGATGATCCGGTGGCCGTCGGGGAAGATCACGTGGTCGACCTGGGGCTTGATCTCCTCCCAGCGGTACTTTTCGAGGCTGGCGACGTCGATCTCGTTGTCGAAGTGGCCGATGTTGCAGACAATGGCCTGGTCCTTCATCTTCGCCATGTGCTCGTGCGTGATCACGTGCCAGTTGCCGGTCGCGGTGACGAAGATGTCGGCCTTGTCGCAGGCGTAGTCCATGGTCACCACGCGGTAGCCTTCCATCGCCGCCTGAAGGGCGCAGATCGGATCGACCTCGGTGACCCAGACCTGGGCCGAGAGTGCCCGCAGCGCCTGCGCCGAGCCCTTGCCGACGTCGCCGTAGCCGCAGACCACGGCGATCTTGCCGGCGATCATCACGTCGGTGGCGCGCTTGATGCCGTCGACGAGCGACTCGCGGCAGCCGTAGAGGTTGTCGAACTTCGACTTGGTCACCGAGTCATTGACGTTGATCGCCGGAACCCGGAGTTCGCCGCGCTCGTGCATCTGGTAGAGCCGATGGACACCGGTGGTCGTCTCCTCGGTGATGCCGCGGATCTTCGCCAGCCGTGTCGAGTACCAGGCGGGGTCCCGGGCCAGCCGGGCGCGGATCGCGGCGAAGAGGACCTCTTCCTCGTGGCTGCCGGGCTTGGCCAGTACCGAGGCGTCCTTCTCGGCCCGGCTGCCCAGGTGCAGCAGCAGCGTCGCGTCGCCGCCGTCGTCGAGGATCATGTTGGAGAAGCCGCCATCGGGCCACTCGAAGATGCGGTGCGTGTATTCCCAGTATTCCTCGAGCGTCTCGCCCTTGCGCGCGAAGACCGGAATGCCGTCGCGGGCGATGGCCGCGGCGGCGTGGTCCTGCGTCGAGAAGATGTTGCACGAGGCCCAGCGCACCTCGGCGCCGAGGGCGGTGAGCGTCTCGATGAGCACCGCGGTCTGGATCGTCATGTGCAGCGAGCCGGAGATCCGCGCGCCGGCCAGGGGACGGCTCGCGGCGTACTCCTCGCGGATCGCCATGAGGCCCGGCATCTCGGTCTCGGCGATGGCGATCTCCTTGCGGCCCCAGTCGGCGAGCGCGAGGTCGGCGACGACGTAATCGTTCTTGAGTTCGGTGACGGCATTCATGGGCAATTCTCCATTCGACTTTGAAAGTGGAATGGGCGCCGTTCGGTGGAGGCTTCCTGCCCGAGCCTGACGGTGTCGCCACCGCTGCAGCGCCCCTCGGGCGGGAAGCCGGAATCCTACAAGCCCGCGTCGTTCCTCAGCGCCTGGGCCTTGTCGGTGTTCTCCCAGGAAAACTCCGGCTCGTCGCGGCCGAAGTGGCCGTAGGCGGCGGTCTTCTCGTAGATCGGCCGCAGCAGGTCGAGCATGTTGACGATGCCCTTGGGCCGCAGGTCGAAGTGCTTCCTCACCAGTTCGGCGATGGTCTCGTCGGCGACCTTGCCGGTGCCGAAGGTCGTGACCCAGACCGAGGTCGGCTGGGCGACGCCGATCGCGTAGGAGACCTGGATCAGGCAGCGCGAGGCGAGCCCCGCGGCGACGATGTTCTTGGCGATGTAGCGGCCGGCGTAGGCCGCCGAGCGGTCGACCTTCGACGGGTCCTTGCCCGAGAAGGCGCCGCCGCCGTGCGGGCAGGCGCCGCCGTAGGTGTCGACGATGATCTTGCGCCCGGTGAGGCCGCAGTCGCCCTGCGGCCCGCCGATGACGAAGCGGCCGGTCGGGTTGACGAAGTACTTGATCTCGCCCTTGACGAGCTCCTTGGGCAGGATCGGCTTGATGATCTCCTCGATCACCGCCTCGCGGATCGCCTCGAGCGACATCTCCGGCGCGTGCTGGGTCGAAAGCACGACGGTGTCGATCGCGTCGGGCCGGCCGTCCTTGTAGCGGATCGTCACCTGGCTCTTGGCGTCGGGCCTAAGCCAGGGCAGCCGGCCGTCTTTCCTGAGCATCGCCTGGCGCTCGACGAGCCGGTGCGAGAGCCAGATGGGCAGCGGCATGAGCTGGGGCGTCTCGTCGCAGGCATAGCCGAACATCAGGCCCTGGTCGCCGGCGCCCTGGTCGAGGTTGTCGTCGTAGGCGGCATTCACGCCGCGGGCGATGTCGGGCGACTGCCTGTCGTAGGCGACCAGCACCGCGCAGCCCTTGTAGTCGATGCCGTAATCGGTGTCGTCGTAGCCGATGCGGCGGATCACGTTGCGCGCGACCTGGCTGTAGTCGACGATGGCATTGGTGGTGATCTCGCCGGCGAGCACGACGAGGCCGGTGGTGCACAGCGTCTCGGCGGCGACGCGCGAGTGCTTGTCCTGCGCCAGGATGGCGTCGAGGATGGCGTCGGAAATCTGGTCGGCGACCTTGTCGGGGTGGCCCTCGGAAACCGATTCCGAAGTAAAGAGGTACTCGTTGGCCATACAACTGCTCCTGAAAACGAAACGCCCCACAACACGGCGAAGCCAGCTGCGGGGCGACGGAGCAGGCGAC
This sequence comes from uncultured Rhodocyclaceae bacterium, assembly GCA_964530115.1. Lineage (GTDB taxonomy): Bacteria > Pseudomonadota > Gammaproteobacteria > Burkholderiales > Rhodocyclaceae > Fen-999. Next base: position 30,756 of record CAZGYD010000186.1, read on the forward strand.
GCTTTAGCAGATTTTCCCGGCTCGGACGCGCGCTCGACCCTCTGCGCTCGCCCCGGGACCGCCCTGCAAGTTGTCCTGATTAACTCGGCGGAAACGGCATAATTCTAACTTTTTTTAGGTCGGGGTCAAACCCGGCGGCATCATGGCCTTCCTGTTTCGCCTGTCGTCCCGTCTGCCGCTGCCGGTACTGCACAACCTCGGCGCGGCGCTGGGCTGGCTGGTCTGGCTGCTTTCGTCGCGGTACCGCCGGCTGCTGCGGGAAAACATCGAGGCGGCCGGATTCGCGCACGTGCGGACCGCCGCCATCGCCGAGGCGGGCAAGGGCATCGCCGAGCTTCCCTTCGTCTGGGGCCGGCCGGTCGATGAAGTGCTCGCGAGCATCCACGGCACGGAAGGCTGGCAGATCGTCGAGGCCGCGCGCGCGGAGGGCCGGCCTCTGCTCTTCCTCACGCCCCATCTCGGCTGTTTCGAAATCCTCGGGCCCTTTCTCGGCAGCCGCGGGCCGCTCACGGCGCTCTACCGGCAAAGCCGGCTTCCCTGGGCCGAGGCGTTGATCCGCGAGGGGCGGGGACGTTCGCTGACGCTGGCGGCCGCGGACAGGAGCGGCGTGCGCATGCTTCTTTCGGCGCTCAAGCGCAAGGAGGCCGTGATCCTGCTGCCGGACCAGGTGCCCGGCCAGGGCGAGGGCGTCTGGGCGCCGTTTTTCGGCCGGCCGGCGTTCACGATGACGCTCGCGGCCCGACTCACCGAAATCGAGGGCGTCGTCCCGGTGTTCGCCTTTGCCGAGCGCCTGCTCTACGGCGCCGGCTACCGGCTTCACTTCCGCGCCCCGGCGACGCCGCTCGCAGGAGATCTGCCGACGCGCGTGGCACGAATCAACGCCGAGATCGAGGATCTCGTCCGCGCCTGTCCGGAGCAGTACCTGTGGAGCTACAACCGCTACAAGCGCCCGGCGGGCGCGACGGCGCCATGAAACGCTACCCTTCCGTGGAGCGTGCGCGATGACCCGCGTGGTGCTCGCCGTCCTGTGGCTGCTGCACTGGCTGCCGCTGCCGGTGCTCGCCGTGCTCGGCCGCGGGCTCGGCCGGCTGTTCCACCGTTTCGGCCGGGAACGCAGGCACGTCGTGCTCACCAATCTGGGCCTGTGCTTCCCGGAACTGTCGGCAGAAGAAAGGTCAGCCCTGGCGCTGCGCCATTTCGAGGCCGTCGGCCGCAGCCTCGTCGAGCGCGGGCTGGCCTGGTGGGCGCCGCCGGCACGCCTGCGGCGGCTGGTGCGCATCGGGCATCCCGAGCGGCTGCGTGCGTACGCGGGCCGGCCGGCGATCCTGCTGGTGCCGCATTTCGTCGGCCTCGACCTCTGCGGCACCCGCGTGACCATGGACTTCGACATCGTCAGCATCTACGCACGCCAGAAGGATCCGCTCGTCGATCGCATGCTCTACCGCGGGCGCACGCGCTTCGGCGACCAGCTCATCCTCTCGCGCCAGGAGGGCATGCGGCCGGTGGTGCGTGCGCTCAAGGAGGGACGGCCGCTCTACTATCTTCCCGACATGGACTACGGCCCGCGCGACGCCATCTTCGTGCCTTTCTTCGGCGTGCCCGCAGCGACGATCCCGGCGCTGTCGCGGCTCGCGCGCCTGACCGGCGCCGTCGTGCTGCCGGGCATCGCGCGCATGCTGCCGGGCGGGGGCGGCTACGTGTTCGAGATCGGCGAGGCCTGGACGGACTTCCCGGGGGAGAGCATCGAGGCCGACACGCGGCGCATGAATGCCTTCATCGAAGCGGCGGTGCGCGAAATGCCTGAGCAGTACTACTGGGTGCACAAGCGCTTCAAGACCCGGCCGCCCGGCGAGAAGAGCGTCTATGAACGCTGAATGGCCGCCCGCCCCTCTGCTAAGATCGGCCCATGTTCGCCAACCCCGCCCCCGACGCGATCCTTGCCCTGCTCCGCGAGGTGAAGACCATCGCCGTGGTCGGTCTTTCGGACAATCCGGACCGGCCGAGCCATCGCGTCGCCAAGGCGTTGCAGGGTTTCGGCTACCGGATCGTCCCGGTGCGCCCCGGCGTGCGCGAGGTGCTCGGCGAAAAGGCTTACCCGAGCCTGGCCGAGCTGCCCGTCATGCCCGATCTGGTCGATGTCTTCCGCGCGCCGGAGCATGTGCCGGCGATCGTCGACCAATGCCTCGCCATGGGCGTCAGGCGGCTCTGGCTCCAGGAGGGCGTGGTCCACGAGGCCGCCGCGACAAAGGCACGGCAGGGCGGCATGACGGTGGTCATGGACCGCTGCATCTGGAAGGACTACGTGGCACTCGCGCCGTGACCCTCGAACCATGAAAGTGAAATTCACCAAGATGCACGGCCTCGGCAACGATTTCGTCGTGCTCGACGCCATCCACCAGCCCTTCGTGCCCAATGCCGAGCAGGTACGTTTCCTCGCCGACCGTCATTTCGGCATCGGCTGCGACCAGGTGCTCGTGGTCGAGGAACCGGGCCGGCCGGGCATCGATTTCCGCTACCGGATCTTCAATGCCGACGGCGGCGAAGTCGAGCAGTGCGGCAACGGCGCGCGCTGCTTCGCGCGCTTCGTCCATGATCATGGCCTGACCGACAAGCGCATGATCCGCGTCGAGACGAAGGCCGGCATCATCGAGCCGCGCCTCGAAGACGACGGCCAGGTCACGGTCGATATGGGCGTGCCGCGGCTCATGCCTCAGGACGTGCCCTTCGTCACCGACCGCACCGATGTCGTGCAGCCGCTCGCGGTCGCCGACAAGGTCTTCGAGATCACCGCCGTATCGATGGGCAATCCGCATGCGGTACAGGTCGTCATCGATGTCGACGATTTCCCGGTTGCCCGCTACGGGCCGCTGATCGAACACCATGAGCGCTTCCCGCGCCGCGTCAATGCCGGCTTCATGGAAATCGTCGACCGGCATGCGATCCGGCTGCGCGTCTGGGAGCGCGGCGCCGGGGAGACGCTCGCCTGCGGCACCGGCGCCTGCGCCGCGGTCGTCGCCGGCATCCTTCGCGGCCTGCTCGACTCGCCGGTGCGGGTCGAGACCCGTGGCGGTCGGCTGCGCATCGCCTGGGCCGGCCCCAACCACCCGGTGATGATGACCGGGCCGGCCGTCACCGTTTTCGAGGGCGAGGCGATCCTGCCCGCCGAACTCTCCTGAGAACCGACATGGAACCCGAGGACATCGCCCAATACCTGAAAGCCCATCCGGAATTCTTCGAGCGCTACGCCGAGCTCGTCAGCCAGATCCACATCCCGAGCCCGCACGGCGGCAACGCGATCTCGATCACCGAGCGCCAGCTGATCACGCTGCGCGAAAAGGTGAGGCAGCTCGAAGCGAGGCTTGCGGAGATGATCGCCTTCGGCGAGGAGAACGATGCCATCTCGGCCAAGGTCCATCGCCTCGCCGTCGCCCTGCTCTGCGCGACGGACCGCGCCGCCGTGACCAGCGTGCTCTACGGCCACCTCGGCGGCGATTTCTCCGTGCCCCACGTCGCGCTCCGCCTCTGGGACGACGGCGAATCGGCAGAAGCCGAGCCGTCGCTGGTGACCGATTCGGTGAAGGCCTTCGCCGAGTCGCTCAGGCAACCCTACTGTGGCCCCGCGGCCGGGCAGGAGGCCGTGGCCTGGCTCGGCGATGCGGCGGCGCACATCCGTTCCGTGGCGCAGATCGCACTTCGCGACCCGGATCCCGGCGGCGGCTGCTTTGGCCTGCTGCTGCTCGGCAGCGAAGAGGCGCACCGGTTCTACAGCGGCATGGGCACCCTGTTCCTCCAGCGCATCGGCGAGCTGGCGTCGGCGGCGCTCCTGCGCACCGCCGGCTGAACCGGCCCGCGATGGCCGAGTCATCGGTCGAAGGATTCCTCGCCGAGCTGGCGCACCAGCGTCGCGCCAGCCCCGATACCCTCACGGCGTATGCGCGCGATCTCGCCCGGCTGGTCGAATCGGCCGGCGGTGCGCCGCTCGCGTCGCTCGCGCCACATCAGCTGCGCAAGTTCGTCATGCGACTGCATGGCCAGGGCCTCGCTTCGGCGTCGCTGGCGCGCATGATCTCGGCCTGGCGCAGCTACTACCGCTGGCTCGCCCGCCGCGGCGCCATCCCCCGCAATCCCTGCGATGGCCTGCGGGCGCCGAAACGGCCGAAGCGGCTGCCGAAGGCCCTGTCGACCGATCAGTCCCAGGCGCTGCTCGACGCGCCGGCGCGGACGCTGCTGGGAATCCGCGACAAGGCCATGTTCGAGCTCTTCTATTCGTCGGGCCTGCGGCTGTCGGAACTCGCGGGCCTTAACGTCGGTGGCGGACTGGATCTCGCCGAAGGGATGGTCACGGTCACCGGCAAGCGCGCCAAGACGCGCACGGTGCCGGTCGGCAGGCAAGCCCTGGCAGCGATCCAGGCCTGGCTCGGCCGCCGGGGCGAACTCGCGCCGGCGACGGAACCGGCGCTCTTCGTCGGCAGGCGCGGCAACCGGCTCCATCCGCGCACCATCGAGCGCCGCCTCGAACTTTGGGCAAGGCGCCAGGGACTTGGCGTACATGTGCACCCGCACATGCTCAGGCACTCGTTCGCCTCTCACCTGCTCCAGTCTTCGGGGGACCTGCGCGCCGTGCAGGAAATGCTCGGCCATGCGAGCATCGCCACGACGCAGGTCTATACGCATCTCGACTTCCAGCATCTCGCCCGGGTCTATGACGCCGCGCATCCGCGGGCGAAGAAGCGATAGCGGGAAAAAACGATGCCACGGCGGTCCGTGGCATCGGGAGAAAGCGGCAACGAAGGGCGCCGCTCAGGGCCTGTGCAAAATTCGTCGCGAGCGTGAGCCTTGCCCGGCGCGAGCGAGCGAAAGACAAGACGTGTCACGTCGATAGGCGCAGCCTCGAGCGAGCGAACGACACGGCATTGGCAGGCACGGCAGCACGGTTCTCTGGTGCTCAGGCCAGCTTGTCGAGGGTGCCGGAAGCCTCGGCGAGCAGGTAGTAGTAGGTGACGCGGCTCTTGGCATTCACGCCCTTCATCTTTTCGGCGACCACCGCGGCGGCCTTGTCGAACTGTTCGGGCGATAGACCGAGCTTCTTGGTCGCGAAGCCGACCTTGACGCGCTCCACTTCTTCCTTGTCGCTCGTGGACACCAGCGAGGAATCGCGGTTTTTCAGGGCGATGCCGCAATACTTGACGATGCTGGCCACCGCGGCTTCGTTGACGTTGGCTGTGTATTTCTTCACATCGGCGACATAATCCGTGCTCATGGAAACCCCTCCTTTGGATGACGGCTTGGCCATCGTAGGCTTGCACTGTCACGGTGTCCAGCCCTGTCACAGTTGCTTGCAATGTCGGCACGGCTGATGCTCGCGCCGGGCAAGGAGCGCTCGCTCTTGCGCCGGCACCCGTGGATCTTCGCCGGCGCAATCGAGCGGCTCGCCGGCCGCGCCCGGCCGGGGGACACCGTCGATGTGGTCGCTGGCGGCCAGGTGTTGGCAAAAGCGGCCTGGAGTCCTCAGTCGCAGATCCGCGCGCGAGTGTGGACTTTCGAACCGGACGAAGTCGTGGATCACGCCTTCTTCAAGCGGCGGGTGGCCGCCGCGGTGGCTCGCCGCGGCGTGTTACCACGGCTGAGTTTGGAAGAGGGCCAGCGTTTGATACACGCCGAGTCCGACGGCCTGCCGGGGGTGGTCACCGACCGCTACGGCGACACGGTGGTCGTGCAGCTCACCAGCGCCGGCGCCGACAAATGGCGTGAGGCGATCGCCGATGCGCTCGTCGCGGCCACCGGCTGCGCCCGTCTCTACGAGCGCTCGGATTCCGAGGTGCGGGCGCTCGAGGGACTGGAACCGCGCACGGGCTGGCTGCGCGGCGAGGGCGGCGGCGAGATCGTCATCGAAGAGCACGGCGTGCGCTACGCGGTGGACATCGTCGCCGGCCACAAGACCGGCTTCTATCTCGACCAGCGCGACAACCGCGCCCTGTTGCGCGAACTTGCGGCCGGACGGCGCGTGCTCAACTGCTTCTGCTATACCGGCGGCTTCTCCCTGCAGGCGCTGGCCGGTGGCGCGAGGGAAATCCTCTCCATCGACAGCTCGCAGCCTGCGCTCGATCGTGCCGCGGCGAACCTGGCGATGAATCCGGGCCTCGATGCCTCGCGCGCCGAATGGCGCTGCGCCAACGTCTTCGACGAGCTGCGCGCGTTGAAGGCGGCAGGGCGGAGCTTCGATCTCGTCGTCCTCGATCCGCCCAAGTTCGCGCCCTCGGCCGCGCACGCCGCGCGCGCCGCGCGCGCCTACAAGGACATCAACCTGCTCGGCTTCCGGCTGCTCGCACCCGGCGGCCTCTTGATGACCTATTCGTGTTCAGGTGGCGTCGGCATCGAGCTGTTCCAGAAGATCGTCGCCGGCGCGGCTGCCGATGCCGGGCGCGAGGCGCGGGTCCTCCGGCGCCTCACCGCGGCGGCCGATCATCCGGTCGCGCTCGCCTTTCCCGAGGGTGAGTACCTGAAGGGCCTGCTGGTCCTCGCCGACTGAGAACCTGGGAAAAATTCTGCTGCGCTTGCCGATACTTCGTTGCTCGTTCGCGCCGCGTCTTGGCCGCGTTCGCGACGAATTTTTTCACTGGCTCTGCCTCATCGGCGCCCCATCTCCCGGTACGGTTCCACCCTCTCGACCGACAGGCGGTAGCCGGCCGTGCCCCAGGTCGTCTGCCGGCGCTCCGCTTTCAACGTGCCGAAGAGCCAGACCGGCATCATCGTTGCAATGCCGGGCGCGGGCTTTGCCAGGCGTGCGTGGATGATCTGGTTCGCGGGCGGCGGCGGCGAGTGGATGCAGGCGCCGAAATAGGGCACGAGCAGCAATTCGCTGACCTTGTCGCCCTGGCGTTCGAGCGGCAGGGCAAAGCCGGCGATGCGTACCCGCCTGCCGTTGAGCGTGGGTTCGGCCGGCGCCTCGTCCCAGGCCTGCTTGAGCTTCTCGAGCGCCTCGATCGCGCGCGGGTCGGCATCATCGAGCCGCGAGAGGTCGAGGCCGGCGAAGGCCTTGCGCGGATCCCAGCCCTTGGGCACCAGCGCCTCCCATTTCAATTCCGGCCAGTCCTCGGCGGCCTGGGCGGCACAGGCGAGGAAGAGCAGCGCGGCGAGCAGGCGTCTGAAGGTCATCATGTCCTCGGCGTCAGGCCGTCGGCGACCGACATGCGCCAGGCACGGATGCCCGGCACGAGGCTCGCCGCGAGCCCGGTGGCGACGATCGCGAGCATGAGCATGAACTCGCTGGCGGGAAACGCGCGCAGGCTCAGATGCACGCCGAAGTGCGCCTGGGCGAGCGGCGCAAGGAGACTGATGCCGCCTGCGAGCAGGGCGACGCCAGCCATCACCCCGAGCAGGGTGACGGCGAGCCCCTCGAAGGTCAGCATCAGGAAGATGTCGCGGGGGCCGGCGCCGAGCGCGCGCAGGATGGCGAGTTCCCGCCGGCGCTCGTTGAGGCCCGCGAGCAGCGTCGCCAGCAGGCCGGCCAGCCCGACGACGACGACGACTGCCGAGAGGGCGAAGAGCGTCCGTTCGACCACCGCGAGCGTCTGCCAGAGCTCGTCGAGTGCGACGCCAGGCAGCACGGCCATCAACGGCTCGCTGCGCCAGCCGTTGATCTGGCGCTGCATGCGGAAGACGTCGCCGCGGTTCTTCAGCGCCACGAGCACCGCGGTGATTTCCTTCGGCCGCAGGTCGAACTTCCTCACATATTCGGCCGGAATCGAAAAGCCCGGCAGCGGCGCGCCGCCGGCCCAGTCGAGGTGGATCGCGCCGATCGCTTCGAGTCCCACGTGCACCGTGCGGTCGACCGGGGTGCCCGTCGGCGCGAGGATGCCGACGACGGTGAAGGGCTTGTCGCCATGCTCGGGGCCCATCGCTTCCATGCCGTGGGTCAGCGTGATGCGCTCGCCCACCTGATAGCCGAGTGCCGCCGCGACCTCGGCGCCGAGCACGGCTTCGAAGAACTCTGCGAACGGCCGGCCGGCGGCAAAAGCGAGCGGCTGACGGTCGCCGTAGCGGAAGCGCGCGAAGTAATCGGGCGAAGTGCCGAGCACGGCGAAGCCCCGGTGGGAATCGCCGAGCGAGAGCGGCAGGGCCCAGTCGACGGCCGGGTGTGCGGCGAGCGCCTCGTAGCTTTCGAACTTCATGTTGTGCGTCGCGGCGCCGGAACGGAACACCGCGTAGAGCACGAGCTGCACGGCGCCCGTGCGCGGGCCGACGACGAGATCGACGCCCGAGACGGACTGGGTGAAGCTCGCCCGCGCATCGCTGCGCACGCGCTCGACGGCAAGCAGCAGCGCCGTGGCCAGCGCAATGGCGACGAGGGTGATCGAGAGCGTCAGCCGCCGCGCCCAGGCGCTCTTCAGCGCGAGCATCAGCGTTGCCTTCATGCAGCCTCCGCGGCCGCGCGGTTCACCGCGGCGAGATCGACGCAGCGGTCGAAGTGGGTCGAAAGCCGCGCATCGTGGCTGACGAAGAGCAGCGTCGCGCCGGCTTCGCGCGCCTCGGCGAGCAGCAGATCGACGAAGGCCTGCTGGCGCGGCGCGTCGAGCGCCGAGGTCGGCTCGTCGGCGATCAGCAACTCAGGCCGGCCGATCAGCGCGCGCGCCGCGGCGACCCGTTGCTGCTGGCCGACGGAGAGCTCCGCGGCAGGCTTGTTCCAGAGGCCGGATGCCAGATCGAGATGGCGCATCAGCCGTTCGGCCTCGGCGCGCGGCGAGCCGGCCCGCGAACGGCGCAACGCCGAGAAGTGACAGGGCAGCACGACGTTGTCGAGCGCCGAGAGCCAAGGCAGTAGATTGAACTGCTGGAAGATGAAGCCGATGTGATCGGCACGGAAGGCGTCCCGCGCGTGGCCGGTAAGGGCGGCCAAATCCTTGCCGAGCACCTCGACGCGGCCGCTTTCTGGCACGGCGACGCCGCCGATCAGGTTGAGCAGCGTGCTCTTGCCCGAGCCCGACGGCCCGTGCAGGAAGATCCGCTCGCCGGCCTCGACCGCGAAACCGGCGATGTCCAGGCAGGGGCGGGGCTGGCGTGGCCAGCGGAAGACGAGCCCGGTGATCGAGAGCGCATTCACCCGGCGGAAGTTACCATGAGAGCACGGGATTCTTCGGCGACAGCCGCTGGGCGCCCTGGCCGGTCGGGCCGACGCGCTGCGCTTCGAGGCGGTAGAGCCGCCTGAAGGACTTGAACAGTGTCGTCTCGATGCCCTTCAGCGCCGACGGATTGGCACAGGCATAGACGTGCGTCGCCTCGATGTCGGCATGGTGCGTCTCACCCTCGTGGGCGTGGCGGGCGTGCCCGTCGCCGCCGCCCGTGAAGGGCACCTGCACGCGCTTCGATTGCAGCGTGCAGTTCGCGGCCGGCGTCGGCTGGTAGATCCCGGCATCGTCGAGCGCCTTCAAGGCCGCCGAGAGCGCCGCCTTTTCCTTGTCGTTCTTCGGCGGGCGCTCGAAGCCGACCGCGGCGTCGAGCGGCATTTCCAGCGTCAGCGTGATCGTGCCCTTGTCGATGACGGCATCGAGCCGGCCCTCGCCATGGACGTGCTTGTGCTGGGCGAATGCGGCGGATGAGGCGAGCAGGGCGGCGAGCAGGAAGGATGGCTGCATGATGTTCTCCTGGATCAATGGGAATGTCCGGCACCGGAGACGACTACCGCGATGCCGACGGAAAGCAGCAGCACATGCCAGCCGATGCCGCGGCTTTCCCGCTTCAGCCGGGGCATCAGGTCGGCGATGGCGATGTAGGTGAAGCTCGCCGCCGCGATGGTGAGGATGAACGGAATCCAGGCTTCGACGCGCTCGAATGCCAGATAGCCGACGATGCCGCCCGCCAGCGAGGCGAGGCTCGAGATCCCATTCCAGAACAGCGCCCGGGCGCGATGCCAGCCCGCGGCGAGCAGGATCGCGAAGTCGCCGGCCTCCTGTGGCACCTCGTGGGCGATCACGGCGAAAGTCGTCGCCCAGCCGAGGGCGGGGTCGGCGAGGAAGGCCGCGGCGATCAGCAGGCCGTCGGTGAAGTTGTGGAAGCCGTCGCCGACGAGGATGCCGACCGTCTCGCCGCCGCCATGGTGGTCGTGCGTGTGGTCGTCGCAGCCGGGACCGCAGGCTGGTGTCTCGCCGTTGCCGTGTGCGTGGCGCCAGAGGGCGAACTTCTCGAGCGCGAAGAAGCCGAGGATGCCGGCGAGCAGCACGGGAAAGACCTCGTGCGGCGTGAGCCCCGATTCGAGCGCCTCGGGCAGCAGGTGCAGCATCGAGGTGGCGAGGAGCACGCCGATCGAGAAGCTCACCGCGTAGGAAAGCCATTTCTTCGGCAGGCCGAAGAGCACCAGCGCCGCGGCCGCGACCGAGAGCAGGCCGCCCAGGAGGCAGGCGAGGACGATCTGGACGAGCAGGGGAAGGGTCATGTCAGGCATTCCTCGATGGGGGCGCCATTGGAACATGGCCCGGCCGTGAATGCAACAGTGTTGCATCTGTCACCGGGTTGTGATCTCATCCCGTCATGGGCAAGAGTGCGGAAAACGACAGCGCCGCGCAGCTGCGCACGGCCGGGATCAAGGTGACGCCGGCGCGCGTGCGCGTGCTCGATGCGCTCGCGGCGGCGGCGGCCCCGGTCTGCCATGCCGAGCTCGAGGCGCGGCTCGGACTCGATCGCGTGACCCTCTATCGCGTGCTCGACGCGCTGGTCGCTTGCGGGCTCGCGGTGCGCGCGCCCGACGACCGCGGCGTGTTCCGCTTCACGACGGCGGCCGCCCGGCAGCGGCACGCGGGCCATGCGCATTTCCGCTGCACCGGCTGCGGCGCCGTGTTCTGCCTCGACGTGCCACCGCCGCCGCCGCCGCGGCTGCCGCGCGGCTTCCGCCCGGCAACGGTCGAACTCGATGTCCGCGGCACCTGCGGCGCCTGCGCGCGGCGGGAGCGTGCCAGGTGAGGCGGCTCGTCGGGCCGTTCGCGCTCGTCTCGGCGCTGCTGTTCGCGCAACTCGCCATCGCCGTGCATGGCGTGGGCCATCTGGCCGACGTCGATCACGATGCCGGCGAAGTCTGCGTCGAATGCCTCGCGCTCGCCGGTGCCGTGCCGCTGCCCGTGGCGCAGGCTGCCACCGCCGAACTGCCGGAAGCGGTGCGCGAGCCCTTCCGTGCCGGCGTCTTACCACGGCTGAGTTTCTCAGGAACCGTCTGGTTCCTCATCCGCGCCCCACCCATCGTCCTCTGTTGATGCCCTGAGTCCGGCCGAAACCCCGGCCGTCCCTTTGCATTCGTAACGGAGGATTCCATGACCCGCACGACCCCGCTGGTGATGGCGGGCGCCGCCCTGCTCGCGAGCCCCATCGCCTACGCGAACGACGACCTGAAAGCCCTGCGCGACGAGATCGCGCAGATGAAGCAAGCCTATGAGCAACGCATCGCCGCGCTGGAGGCGCGCCTCAGGGAGGCGGAAGGCAAGGCCGCGTCGGTGCCCGTTGCGACCGCGTCCCCGCCCTCGGGCCAGGTCGGTTCCGGCAACGCCTTCAACCCGCAGATCTCGCTGATCCTCGACGGCGTGTATTTCCACGACAACAAGCATGGTGCCAGTCCGGAGATGTATGAACACCTCGACGGCATCCATCATGGCCACGGTCACGAGGGCCATGCCCACGGTGCGCTCGAGCGCGGCTTCAATCTGAGGGGGACCGAGCTCGCTCTCTCGGCGACGGTCAGCCCGCATTTCGATGCGATGGCGATGCTGACCATCAGCAGTCACGGCGACGTCGAACTCGAGGAGGCGTATTTCGACACCCGCAGCCTGCCTCACGGCCTGAAGGTTCGCGGCGGCAAGTTCCTTTCCGGCATCGGCTACCTGAACGGCCAGCACCCGCACCAGTGGGACTTCGTAGACCAGAACCTGCCTTACCGGACGCTGCTGGGCGAACACGGCCTCATGGACACCGGCCTGCGGCTTTCCTGGCTGCCGAAGACGGGCAACTGGTACACGCATCTGGGCCTAGAACTCCTGCAGGGCAGGGAGCAGACGTTCGCAGCGGGCGGCGTGGCGACGCCGAGCGGCCGCGCCGATGGCAATCCGCTCGCGGGTACGGCGGCGGGCGAACTTTCTGCCGCAAAGGCCGGGCCGCGGCTGACCACCGTGTTCGCCAAGTTCGGCCCCGACCTCGGCACGAATCACGCGCTGCAGTTCGGTGGCTGGTTTGCCCGTTCGCGTCAGCATCAGGAGGTGCACGACCACACGGCCGAGAACCCCGCGGCCTTGGTCCACGCCCTCGAAGGCAAGGGCCGCGCCTGGGGGCTCGACGCCGTTTACAAGTACGATGCCGGCCGCTACGGCGGGCAGGGCAACGTCAAGCTCGTCGCCGAGTACCTGCGGCTTGGCAAGGATCTGAAGGTCGCCTTCCACGAGAACGGCGCACTGGTCGGGCAAAAGCGTGACTTCACCCAGGACGGCATCGTGCTCCAGGGGACTTATGGCGTTCTGCCGCATTGGCAGGCGGGCCTGCGCTACGACGCGACCGGCCTGACCAAGAGCCAACTCAAAGGGTCAGCCGGCGTGCTGAAGGAATGGAACAAGTCCGACCGCTGGACGCTGGCGCTGACGCGCAACATCGGCCACTTCTCGCTCTTCCGTTTGCAGTTTTCGCGTGGCGATCTCTGGGTCGAGGGCGCAAACGAAAAGACCCACCAGGTCTTCCTGCAATATCAGCACAGCCTCGGCGCCCACGGTGCGCACACCTTCTGAAGGAGCCGGCGATGAAACGCATCCTGATCCTCCTGGCATTGTTCGCCGCGCTTCCCGTCCGGGCGCTCGAGGTCGTGGCGACGACCTCGAGCATGGGCATGCTCGCGCGTACCGTCGGTGGCCCTGCGGTCAAGGTGACGGAACTCGCGCCGCCCGACCGCGACGCGCACATGCTCCAGGCCCGGCCCTCGATGATGCGCGCGCTGCGCGATGCCGATCTCGTCGTCGCCGTCGGCGCCGAGCTCGAGGTCGGCTGGCTGCCCGCGGCCCTTTCCGGCGCGGCAAACCCCCGCGTGCTGCCGGGCCGCCCGGGCTATTTCGAGGCGGCCGCGCAGGTGTCGCTCCTCGATGCCGGCCAGGCCGCGGACCGCGCCCAGGGCGACGTGCATCCGGCCGGCAATCCGCACGTCAATCTCGATCCCGCGCGCATGGCGATGATCGCCCGCGCGCTCGCCGAGCGCATGGCGGCGCTCGATGCCGCGAATGCCGCGGGTTATCGGGCGCGTGCCGGGGCCTTCGGCGCCGCGGTCGAGGCCAAGGCCACCGACTGGAAGAAGACGGCGGCCGGCAGCGGCGGCGCAGTGACCTTCCACAAGGACGCGGTCTATCTGCTCGCCTTCCTCGGCGTTCCCTTCCACGGCACGCTCGAGCCGGTGCCCGGCGTGCCGCCGACGGCCTCCCATCTCGAGGAACTCGCGGCGAGGCTCAAGGGCAAACGGGGCGTGATCGTCCATACGCCCTACCAGCCGCCGGCCGGCGCGGAAAAGTTCGCCGCACTGACCGGCTGGAAGGTCGCGGTGCTGCCGATCGATCCGCCTGCGGGCACCGATGCCAACGGCTATTTCGCCCTGATCGACCGGTGGGTGCAAACGCTCGCAGCGGCGAAATGATGCTGGCGCTCACCGATGCCGTCGCCGGCTACGCGGGGGCCGTGTCGCCGCCGGCGAGCTTCTCGGTCGTGCGCGGCGAGGTGGTGGGACTCGCGGGTCCGAACGGCATCGGCAAATCGACGCTGCTCAAGGCCATCGTCGGTTCGGCACGGCTCTTCGCCGGCCGCATCGAGCGCGCGCCGGACACGCATGTCAGCTATCTGCCGCAGCGGCCGGCGCGGCTTGCCGAAGTGCCGCTGACCGGGCACGAACTGCTCGCCGCGGTCGATGCACAACGGCTCGTGCCCCCGGCACGGCTCGCCGACCGGCTGGGCCGACGCATCGACCGGCTCTCCGGCGGTGAATATCAGTTGCTGATGCTCTGGGCGACGCTTGCCGGCGGCGGCGATCTGATCCTGCTCGACGAACCGACCAACAATCTCGATGCCGGTCATGTCGGCACGGCCGTGGAGGAAATCGCCGCGGCGCGCGACGGGCGCGCGACGCTCGTCGTCAGCCACGACCGCGGCTTCCTCGAAAGCGTCTGCTCGCGCATCGTCGATCTCGGAGCGAGGCATGGATAGCCTGTTCGTCGTTCCCTTCCTCGCCGGCCTGCCGCTCGCGCTGGTCCTGCCGCTCGTCGGCCTGTTCCTGCGCCTGCGCGACGAATGGCTGGCGACGCTGGGGCTCGCCCACCTCTCGGCCGCGGGGGTGCTGGTCGCCCTCGCGGCGGGCCTGCCCGGCTTTTCCGGCGCGCTCGCCGGTGCATTCGCCGGTGCGGCCGCCAAGCAGGCCGCCGGCGGCCGGGGCAATTCGGCCTACGGCCTGATGATCCTCGCCGGCTGGGCGGCGACCCTGCTCATCGCCGCCAACACGACGCTCGGCGAGGCGCTCGCGCACGGCCTCATGGACGGCCAGCTCTGGTTTGCCGGCGGGCGCGATCTCGCCCTCGGCGCCCTCGTCGCGGCTCTCGCCCTGCCCGCGCTCGCCCGGCTCGCGCCGCGTCTCGTCGCCGCGCGCTTCTTTCCCGAGCGGGAGCGCGCGAACTGCCTGCCGGCCTGGCGCTGGCATCTCGGCTTCGATCTGCTCGTCGCGGTCGCGGTCGCGGCCGGCACGGTGACCATGGGTCTGATGGCCAGCTTTGCGCTCGTCTTTCTGCCGCCCTGGATCGCCTTCCGCCGGGCGGCCGGCGGAAGGCGCGCCGGCGGGATCGCCGCCGCTGTGGGCGTGGCCGCCTACGGCGCAGCATTCTGGCTTGCGCTGGCGTTCGACCAGCCCTTCGGGCCGACGCTCGTCGCCGTGCTCACCATCGGCTGGCTGCTCGCTGCCTTCGCGGACTACCGCAACGGCATTGCACATCCGGAAAGGGTATGCTAGAAGGCCCATCTGGCATTCCGGCTGCACCATCGTGGCTTTTTCCCTTTTCGGCAAGAAACCTCCCCAGAGCCCCATCGGCGGCAAAGCCGTGGTCCGGCCTGCGGCGCCGGCCATTCCCGCGTCCTCGGGCGACGAGGCCGGCTCGCTCGACTTCACCCGTCCGGGCGACATGCCGTCCCGGGAGAGCGTGCGCATCGAGGTCAGCGAGGCCGCGCATCAGGTGCCGCCGGCCATCGAGCAGGCGGCCATGCTCCATTCGATCGGACAAAGCGAGGCCGCCTGCGCCGAGCTCGAGGTCGCCGTGCGTGAGCAGGACTTCGGTGCCGGCGCGATGCGTGCCTGGGGCATGCTCTTCGAGCTCTATCAAGAGCTGGGCCGTCACGCCGATTTCGAACGCCTGGCGGTCGAATATGCGGCCCGCTTCGAGACCTCGCCCCCGGCATGGTCGCCGGCGACCGGGCGGACCGCGGAGGAGGGATCGAAGGCCGGCATTCCGCTTGCGATCGTGATTCCGGCGGTCGTCGCCGCGAAGGTGCAGGAGGCGGTCAAACAGATGTTCAAGGCCGCCGAAAAGGGCCCGCTGGTGAAGATCGATCTCGGCCGGATGACCGAGGCCGACGAAGAAGGCTGCGCGCTCCTCAACGAGGCGCTGTCGCAGCTCAAGCGCAGGCGCAAGGAGACCGTGATCGCCGGTGCCGAGAAGGCCGCGGCCCTGCTCAGGAAGCGGTTGGCCACCGGGCGGCGCGAGCACGAGCAGGCCTGGCTCCTGCTGCTTGAACTGCTCCAGCAGGCGGGCGATCAGGCCGCCTTCGACGAGGCGGCGGTGAATTACGCGATCACCTTCGAGGTTTCGCCGCCTTCCTGGGAACCGGCGCGGGCGAAGCGCGGCAACCTTCCGGCCGCGGTGCAGCCGGACGCCGGCGAGCGCGCGGCCGACTGCGTGCTCGAGGGCAGCGTCACGGCCAACAACGACAAGCTCTTCGCCGAGTTGCGCGCACAGGCCGAGGCAGCCGAGGGCGACGTCATCATCGATGCGAGCCGCCTGAAACGCATGGACTTCGTCGCCGCGACGAACCTCATGAATCTCGTCAGCGCCCTGCGTCTACAGCATAAGCGGGTCCGCTTCGTCAAGGCAAGCCATCTGGTCACGGCGCTCTGGGAGATCATCGGGCTCGACCGGGTCGCCCGCATCGAGACCCGCAAGACCTGAGGGTGCACATGGAGCAATATCACGGCACCACCATCCTCTCCGTGCGCCGCGGCAGCGTGGTCGCCCTGGGCGGTGACGGCCAGGTTACGCTCGGCAACATCGTCGTGAAGAGCTCGGCGCGCAAGGTCCGCCGCCTCTACAACGACCGCATCCTCGGCGGCTTCGCCGGCGGCACGGCCGATGCCTTCACGCTCTTCGAGCGCTTCGAGGCCAAACTGGAAAAGCACCAGGGCAACCTGATGCGCTCGGCCGTCGAACTCGCCAAGGACTGGCGCACCGACCG
>CAZGYD010000187.1:0-44055 GCA_964530115.1 uncultured Rhodocyclaceae bacterium
CCTCTCCCCCGTTCTCGCCCCCGTCCTCTTGCCGTTTTTGCCTTTTGGCCGCCTGTTCACCTCCGTTCTGCTTATCGCCCTCGGCACCCTGACCTTCCCGCTGGGGCTGACCACGCCGTCTTTGTTAGAGCGCCGACGACCCCGCCCCGCCGTGCCCACCCCACCGCCGAAGGCCGCCTGATCAGCTCCTCGCTCCTTCGCGTTGAAGCGCTCACGCGCACCTTTGGCGGGCTGGTGCCCGTCAACACCGTCTCTTTCCGCGTCGAACCGGGGGAGATCTTCGGGCTGATCGGCCCCAACGGCGCGGGCAAGACGACGCTCGTGCACCTCGTCTCGGGCATGATCGTCCCCGACGGAGGCACCGTGGTCTTCGCCGGGCAAGACGTCACGCGGCTGCCGATGCACCGGCGGGCCGCGCTGGGGCTCGTCCGTTCGTTCCAGATCACCCATCTCTTCTTGCACCTCACCGCGCTCGAGAACGCGGCGCTCGCGGTGCAGTCGCGCACCCGCGACTGGGGCTCGAGCTTCCGCTTCTGGCGTCCTACGACGGCTGAGTTTCCGCTCATGGCCGAGGCGGCGCAGACCCTCGAGCGCGTCGGCCTCGGGCATCGCGCACAGGTACCGGCCGGCAGCCTCTCGCACGGCGAGCAGCGCTGCCTGGAACTGGGCATGGCGCTCGCGACCCGCCCGCGCATGCTCCTGCTCGACGAGCCGATGGCCGGCATGGGCCCCGAGGAATCCCAGCGCATGATCGAACTGATCGCAGGTCTCAAGGGACGGCTCGCCATGCTGCTCATCGAGCACGACATGGATGTCGTCTTCCGGCTCGCCGACTGCCTCTCGGTGCTCGTCGCCGGGCGGGTCATCGCCAGCGGCGCGCCGGCCGCGGTCCGGGAAGATCCGGCCGTGCGCCGCGCCTATCTCGGCGACGAGGTGGTGCCGCTGTGACGGCCCTGCTCGAAATCGCAGGGCTCGAGGTCGCCTTCGGCGAGAGCCAGGTGCTCTTCGGCATCGATCTGGAGATCCGCGAGGGCGAGATCGTCACGCTGCTCGGCCGCAACGGCATGGGCAAGACGACGACGATCCGCGCGATCTGCGGGCTCGCCCCGGTCCGGGCGGGCGCAATCCGCTGCCTCGGCCGTGACATCGCCAATGCGCGCCCGGACATCATCGGCCGCCTAGGCAGCGCCCTCGTGCCGGAGGGCCGCCAGGTCTTTCCGAATCTCACCGTGCGCGAGCATCTGACGGCCTTCGCCGCCAACCGCTCTGGCGCCCGGGAGCCCTGGACCGCGGCGCGCATCTGCGAGTTCTTCCCCCAGCTCGGGGAACGCGCGAGCCACATGGGGCACCAGCTTTCGGGCGGCGAACAGCAGATGCTCGCCATCGGCCGGGCACTGTCGACCAATCCGCGCCTGCTGGTGCTCGACGAGGCGACCGAAGGGCTCGCCCCGCTCGTCCGCGAGGAAATCTGGCGCATCCTCGCGGCGCTCCGCGCCGCCGGCCAGACCATCCTCGTCGTCGACAAGTACGTCGAGCGGCTGATCGGCCTGGCCGACCGTCACACCATTCTCGAGCGCGGCCGCGTCGCCTGGCGCGGCACGTCGGCGCAGCTCGACGCCGATCACGGCATCTGGCACCGCTACCTCGGTATCTGACCGGCGTCAATTGAGCGGGTTGCCCCACCCGCGTAGAATGCCGCCGATGTCCCCTCGCCTTCCCAACGTGCTGGCAGTGGTCTCGGCCAGCCTGCTGTTGCAGGCCGGAGTCGCTCACGCCGGACCGGAGCCGATCGCCCTGCGTCTTACGCCCGAGATCGCGGCAGCCGTAAGCACCGGCAAGCCCGTCGCCGCGGTTCCGCTCGCCGGCGGGCGCAATGAAGAGGCGGTCGCCGCTGCACCGGCGTCGGAGCAAACTCAGCCTCCGGAACCCGCCGATGACCCCGCCGGCATGCGGATGCTCGCCGCCCCGCCCGCCGGCAATGCCGAACCGCTGCCCGTCGTCGCCCTCGGTCACGATCCCACGTCGGTGCGCACCATAGACCTCACGGTCGAGCCCGACAACCTCTGGCAGCGGATCCGCAACGGCTTCGGCATGCCGGAATTCGAAAGCCCGCTGGTCGCGGACCGGCAGGCGTTCTACCTCAACCATCCGGCGATGCTGCGTCAGCTGATCGAGCGAGGACGCATGTATCTCCACCACATCGTCGACGAACTGGAGCGGCGCGGCATGCCGACCGAACTCGCGCTCTTGCCGATGATCGAGAGCGCCTTCAATCCGATGGCGCGTTCGCGGGCGAAGGCGCTCGGCATGTGGCAGTTCATCCCGTCGACCGGGCGCCTGTTCAATCTGGACCAGAACTTCTGGCGCGACGAGCGCCGCGACATCATCGCCTCGACCGCCGCCGCGCTCGACTACCTGCAGAAGCTCTACGAGATGCACGGCGACTGGCATCTGGCGCTCGCCTCCTACAACTGGGGGGAGAACGCGGTCGCCCGGGCAGTGGAGAGAAATCGCGCCATGGGGCGGCCCACCGACTACGCTCACCTCGACATGCCCCGCGAAACCCGCTACTACCTGCCGAAGCTCCAGGCCCTCAAGAACATCATCGCCCAGCCGGAAGTGTTCGGCTTTGCACTCGATGCCCTGCCCAACCGGCCCTATTTCGGCACCGTGCCGCTGCCGCGCGACATGGATGTGGCCGTGGCCGCCAGGCTCGCGGAAATGCCGCTCGATCAGTTCATCGCCCTCAATCCCGCCTACCACCGTCCGCTGATCCGCGGTGACCGCAACACCCAGCTCGTGCTGCCGACCGACCGTATCGAGACCTTCCGCGCCAATCTCCGGCGTCACGAGGCCATGGACCGGCCGCTGAGCCATTGGCGCACCTACACGCTCAAGCCGGGCGAGCGGCTCGAAAGCGTCGCGGCGCGCTACAAGCTCAGCGTCGCCAGCCTCGCGCAGATCAACGGCATCGGCCGCCGGATGAAGGTGCGCCCGGGCATGAATCTGTTGGTGCCGGGCCCCGGCGCCGGGATGCCCGATACGCAACTCGCCCATCTGCCTGCGGGATCCGCGGACATCGCCGAAAACGCGGCAGGCAAGCCACAGAGAGGAGCTGCCGCCGGCAAGAGCCGGGCCAAACCGACCGGTACCCCGTTGCGCAAGCCGGTCAGGGGACGCCCGCGGTAGCCGCGACGCGGTGACAGCGCACGACGTGGCCCTCTGAAAGGGACGTCACCTCGGGATAGCGCTCACTGCATACGGACAGGGCCAGCGGGCAGCGCGGGTGGAAGTGGCAGCCTGCCGGTGGTTTCGCCGGTGACGGCGGATCACCCGGCACCAGGAGGCGCTCCCCGGCAGCGCCATCGAGGCGCGGTACCGCCGCGAGCAGCGCCTGCGTGTAGGGGTGCCGGGCACCGCGCAGGACCTCCCCCACGCTCCCCTGCTCGACGATGCGGCCGAGATACATCACTGCGACCTCGTGCGCGAGGTAATCGACGACCGCGATGTTATGGGTGATGAAGAGATAGGCGAGCCCGCGTTCCCGTTGCAGCCGCGCCAGCAGCGCGACGATCTGCGCCTGGACGGAGACGTCGAGCGCACTCGTCGGCTCGTCGAGGATCAGCAGCCGGGGATCCACGGCCAGCGCGCGGGCGATGGCGATGCGCTGGCGCTGGCCGCCCGAAAACTCGTGCGGGTAGCGGCCGGCCATGCCGGCATCGAGGCCAACCAGTTCGAGCAGCGCGCCGACGTCGCCATCGATGCCGAGCGCCTGCATGCCCTCGGCAATGATCTCGCCGACGCGCAGCCGCGGGTCGAGCGAGGCGAACGGATCCTGGAAGACCATCTGCATCTCGCGCGGGGCTAGACCGGTGAGCGCCCGACCGCCGAGCACGACGCGCCCGCCGGTCGGAGGAATGAGGCCGAGGATCGCCTTGCCCGCCGTGGTCTTGCCGCAGCCCGATTCGCCGACGATGGCCAGCGTCCTGCCCCGGCTGAGTTTCAGCGAGATGCCATCGACGGCACGCACATGGCCGACCGTGCGTTTGAGCAGCCCGCGGCGGATGGGGAAATGCACCGCCAGGTCGGCCGCCTCGAGCAATCCTTCCTCCGCAGGCTCGGGCGACGGCATCTTCGGCAGATGCTCCGGCAGGGATTCGAAGAGCTTGCGCGAGTAGGGATGCGTCGGGCCGGCGAAGAAGGCGCGTCGCGCGGCGGTCTCGACCAGTTGCCCGTCGCGCATCACGCCGATGCGGTCGGCCATGCGCGCGGCGACGCCGAGGTCGTGCGTGATCAACAAGAGCGCCATGCGCCGCTCGCGTTGCAGGGCCTGAAGCAGGTCGAGCACTTGGGCCTGGATGGTCACGTCGAGCGCCGTCGTCGGCGCGTCGGCGATCAGCAGCTTCGGATCACCGGCGAGTGCCATGGCGATCATCGCCCGCTGCTTCATGCCGCCCGAGAGCTGGAACGGATACTCCTGCGCCCGCCGCCGGGGATCGGGGATGCCGACGGCGGCGAGCAGCTCGATGACGCGGCCGCGATCGCCGCCGTGCAGTTCGAGCACCTCCTCGATCTGCCGGCCGATGGTCATCACCGGATTCAGGCTGGTCGCCGGCTCCTGGAAGATCATCGCCATGCCGCCGCCGCGCAGGGCACGCATGCCGGACTCCGGGATGGCGAGGAGGTCGCGGTCATCGAATTCCACTTCGCCGCCGACGATCTTCGCCGCTGGCGGCAGGAGCCGCATCAGCGCCAGCGCGGTCATCGACTTGCCGCTCCCGGACTCGCCGAGCAGCGCGAAGGTCTCGCCCGCGGCGATCTCGAAGGAGACGCCGGCGACCGGCCGCGCGTCGCCGATCGCCACCGTGAGATCGCGGACCGAGAGCAGGCTCATGCCCCCGCCGCCTCCTGACGACCATCGCAACCCGAACATCCCGTGGGTCGGCGGTGGGCTCCGTGGATGGCCGCTACGCCCCCGTTTGCTGCGCAACCGGGTCCCCGTCTGCTATTCACGGTGCCCCCTCGGATCGAAGGCGTCGCGCACGGCGTCGGCGAACAGGTTCGCCGCGAGCACGAGGACGAACATGAAGGTGAACGCCGAGGCCAGCGACCACCAGACCATGGGCTCGCGCGCGAGCTCCAGCCGCGCGGCGTTGATCATGGTGCCGAAGCTGATGGTGTTCGGATCGACGCCGATACCGACGTAGGAAAGCACCGCCTCGGCGAGCACGAGGCCGGAGAAGTCCATGACCACAGCGATGAGGACGATGTGCATGACATTGGGCAGGATGTGTCGCAGCATGATCCTCATCCGGGTCACGCCGAAGGCGCGCGCCGCCTGGACGAATTCCATCTCCCGGAGCTTCAGCGTCTCGCCCCGGAGCAGGCGGCACAGGCCGGTCCAGCTGGTGACGCCGAGGATCGCGCACAGCGCGAGCAGCCGGGCGTCCGCGCGTTCCGCCGCGGTTGCGAACCAGTGCGGATGGGTGTCGATGACGACCTGCATCATCAGCACCGCCGCGGCGATGAGCAGCACGCCGGGAATCGAATTGAGCGTCGTGTAGAGGTACTGGATCACGTCATCCACCCAGCCGCCGACGTAGCCGGCGAGGATGCCGAGCAGGATCGCCGCCGGCAGCATGATGAGTGTCGTCAGCGTGCCGATCAGAAGCCCCGTGCGGATGCTCTTCAGCGTGAGATAAAGCACGTCCTGGCCGACCTTGTCGGTGCCGAGGAGATGCGAGCCCGGATGCTTGAGCGGCGGAAAGTCCCGGCTGCCGTCCTCCAGCGTCTCCTTGGCGAACAGGCGGTCGGCGAGCGGCGCCGAATAGGTCTTCTCGGTCTGGGTCCTGAGCGGCATCAGCAATGCATCGAGCGCCGAGAGCACCTCGACCGAGTGGGCCGGCGGCTTGCCCTCCTCGGCCGGCAGTAGCGGCCGGTAGTGCAGCGAATCCAGGACGCCGATGGCGAAGAAGCCGGCGAGCACATAGGCCGAAACGCGCGCGCGGCGGCTACCCCAGACGCGCGCCCAGCCGGCGCGCAGCTGCTCCTGGCGTCGCGCCCACAGCGCCCCGGCGAGCGTGGCCGCGATCAGCACGAAGAAGAGCGCATCGGACCAGAGGAGGACCGGCTTCATTGGAAACGGATCCGCGGATCGACGAGGGTGTAGGAAATGTCGGTGAGCAGCAGGCCGACGATGTAGAGGAACGAGCCGATGAAGACCATCGCCCGCACCACGGCGAAGTCCTGGGCGTTGATGGCCTCGATCGTGTAGCTGCCCAGGCCGGGGATGCCGAAGAAGGACTCGATCAGCAGGCTGCCCATGAACAGCGTCGGGATGACGACCACCACGCCGGTAAGGATCGGGATCAGCGCATTCCGGAGCACGTGGCGGAAGAGCACCAGCCGCTCCGAGAGGCCCTTGGCACGCGCGGTACGCACGTAGTCCTTGCCGATCTCTTCGAGGAAAATGGTCCGGTACCAGCGGGTGCCCGAGCCGATGCCGGCGATGACGGCGACGATGACCGGCAGGACGAGAAACTTGCCGGCCGTGAGCCCGTCCGCGTAACCCGAGATCGGCACCAGGTGCCAGACCTTGGAGACCAGCCACTGGCCGCCGATGATGTAGAAGAGGCCGGAGATCGACATCATGGCGACGCAGAGCACGACGCCGGCCGTATCCAGATACGTCGCCCGGAAATAGACGAGCAGCAGCGCGAACGACACCGTGACGAACAGGCCGAGCAGGAACACCGGCACGGCGACCGCGAGCGAGGGCCCCATGCGCGTGCGGATCTCCCGGCCGATGTCGCGGCCGTCGTCGGCGCGGCCGAAGTCGAAGGCGAACATCTTCACCGACTTGGCGAAGAAGATCGTTTCCGTGAGCCTGCCGGCGCCTTCGGCCCCGCCGTTCCAGAACAGCGGCTTGTCATAACCGCGCTCGGCCTTCCACTTCTCGATGGCTTCGGGCGTCACGCGCTTGACGCCGAGATGCATGCGCGCCATGTCGTCGGGGCTGTTGACGACGAAGAACAGCGCGAAGGTGATCAGATTGACGCCGATCAGGATCGGCACGGCGTAGAGCAGACGGCGGACGATGTAGGCGAGCATCGGGGTGCTAGCATACCCGATGGCAGACCCGCTGGCGCCTTGTCAGACGACGAAAGGAAAGGCTCCGCAGGATGGCAGCATTGAACCGCAGAGGGTTGGCGATCGCCGCGGCAGCGATCCTGCCCCTGCCGGCCATTGCGGCGGACGAGCCCGCCGCGACCGGCGGGACGCTCGCTGCGCCCCTCGTCAGCGAAGAAGAGCGCCGCGCGCGCACGCTCGGCCTCATCGGCGGCAGCGCGGCCGCCGTGTTCGCCTACGGCCGCCGCAACTGGTGGCAGGACGGCTTCGACGGCCGCTTCAAGACCGTCGACGAAGGCTGGTTCGATCAGGACACCTATGCCGGCGGCGCCGACAAACTCGGCCACGCCTATTTCACCTATCTCGGCGCGAGGCTGCTCAAGCCGGCCTTCGTCTGGGCCGGACACTCCCCGGAGGCAGCGACCGGGCTGGGCGTGGGCACGGCACTGGGCATGCTCACGGCCGTGGAAGTGATCGACGCCTATTCGCGACGCTGGCGCTTCAGCCGCGAGGATGCGCTGATGAACGCCGCCGGCGCCGGACTGGCCTGGCTTTTCGAAAGCCGCCCCGAACTCGACCGGATCCTCGACCTGCGGCTCCTCTACCGGCCTTCGTCGGGCCGCTGGCGCGGCGGCTTCGATCCGGTCGGCGATTATTCGGGCCAGACTTACCTCCTGGTCGCCAAGGCGACCGGCCTGCGCGGGCTCGAGGCCCATCCGTTGCTGCGCTACCTCGAACTGACGGCCGGCTATGGCAGCCGCGGTTACGACCCGCCCGCGGCCGAGAAGAGCCGGCACGTCTACGTCGGCATCTCGCTCAATCTCACCGAGCTGCTTCGCCGGACCGCCTGGCGAGGCGACGCGCGGCCGGGCCGTGCCCAGCGCGCGACGGAGACCCTGCTCGAATACGTCCAGGTGCCTGGAACGGCCGCCCTCGCCGATCACCGGCTGCCGAGGTGAGCGCCGCCTGCCGCGAAACTGTGGCGGTTCGCCTCATCCCTCGCTTTGCTCGGGACCGCCGCTACGCCGCGTTCTGCGCCCTGCGAGCTAATCAGCCGCGGTAACACGCCGAGGGCATTGGCCGTGGTCACGGCGATGACCTCGCCGACGTCCATCCCGCGCAGTTCGGCGAGCACCGCGGCGATACGCGGCAGCTCACCGGGCTCGTTGCGGCCGCGGCCGAGCCATGCCGGCGGAATGTCCGGCGCGTCCGTCTCGAGGACGATGGCCTCGATCGGCAACGTCGCCGCCAGTTCCCGCAAGCGGGTCGCCCGTGGATGGGTCATGGCGCCGCCGAATCCGAGTTTGAAGCCGAGCCGGATGAATTCCTCCGCCTGCTGGCGGCTGCCGTTGAAGGCATGGGCGATGCCGCCCGGCACGCGGACCCGCCGCAGTCCCTTGAGGATGGCATCGACCGCGCGGCGCACGTGGAGCAGCACCGGCAGGTCGAACTCGCGGGCGACGGCGAGCTGCTCGGCGTACCACCACGACTGAGTTTCCTCGTCGCGCGGTTCGACGAAGAAGTCGAGGCCGATCTCGCCGACCGCGACCGCCGGCTCCCGCCGCAGCGTCTCGCAGAGCGCATCGAGGTCCTCCCCGCGCGCCCGGCCGACGTACATCGGGTGGATGCCGAAGGCCGGCCGGCAGGCGGGGAATTCGCGGCAGACGCTGGCAACGGCGCCGAAATTGGCGCGTTCGACCGCCGGCACGACGAGGACGCCCACGCCGGCGCCTTCGGCGCGCCGGACGACCGCCTCGCGGTCGGCGTCGAACTCGGCGGCATCGATGTGGCAGTGGCTATCGACGAGGATCACGGTCAAGGTTTCTTCTTGTACGGCACGGTGGTGAGCCCGAGGCTCTTCCACGACTGCATGCCGCCACGGTACCACTTGAGCTTGTGCGCCGGGTAACCCAGTGCGAGCAGTTGCCGGATGTTGGTCGGCGACTGGCCGCACCAGATGCCGTTGCAGTAGAAGACGAGCGTCTTGGCGTTCTCGAAGTTCCACAGAGGTCCGGTGCGCGCGGCGCCGAACTGCAGCTCGAGAATCTCGGCGACGGCGTTCGGATCGGCGTGGGCCGGATGGAGCTTCTGCCAGGGCAGGTGGATCGCTCCCGGGATGATGCCGGAGCGCACCAGCCAGTCCTCCTCGCGCGAGTCGATGACCAGCACGCCGGCGTCGCGGCGGCTGATGCGCTTCAGGTATTCGAGCAGTTCCAGTTCGCCGATGGTCTCGACGCCCGTGGCCAGTTGCATCGGCTGGACGCAGAACGGCGGGCATGGCCGCGAGGTCAGGGCGAAATCGGGATCGATCTGGGCATCGTTGTCCGGCTCCCGCTGGATGCGGACGATACGGCCGTCGTGGATCACGTCGAGATAGGGTTGGTCGGCCGTGATGCCGACCGGCTTGTCCCAGGCCAAGGCACCGCTGCCGGCTCCGGCGAGCAGCGCGGCGGCCGCGGCCCACCGGAGCAGCGTCATCTCACTCGACCTCTTCGATCCAGGCCTGCTGGATCGCTTCGAGGATCTTCTCGCCGCAGTGTTTCGGATCGTCGTCGAAGCCGGGCAGCGCCAGCACCCAGTTCATGAGATCGACGAAATTCACGCGCGTCGGATCCTGGCCCGGATGGGCCTCGGCGAGTTCGATGGCGATGTCGTTTACGTCCGTCCACTTCATCGCTTGCCCTCCTTCGCCATGTTGATCGTGTACTTCGGAATCTCGATGGTCAGCGGCGTATCGCCGACGATCGCCTGGCACGACAGCCGCGAGGTCGGCTCCAGCCCCCAGGCCTTGTCGAGCAGGTCCTCTTCCGTCTCCTCGGGCGGCTCGAGGGAATTGTAGCCCTCGCGGACGATGACATGGCAGGTCGTGCACGCGCAGGACTTCTCACAGGCGTGTTCGATTTCGATGCCGTTCTCGAGCAGGCCGTCGCAGATCGAAGTCCCGGGCGCGACGTCGATCACGGCACCCTCCGGGCAGAGCTCCCAGTGTGGCAGGACGATGATCCGCGTCATGACTCCAGCTCCTCGATCCTGCGGCCGGAGAGCGCCCGGCGGACGCTCTGGTTCATGCGCCGGGCGGCGAATTCCACGGTGGCCTTGTTGAGCGCGTCCATCGCGTCGTCGATCGCGCGGCGGTCGTCGCCGATCATCACGGCCTGCAACCGGGCGATGCAGGCGTCGATGTGGGCACGCTCGAGCGTCGACAGCAGGTGGGCGTCCTCCTTGAGCGCCGACTGCACGGCCTCGATGAGCCGCTGCGCCTCGACCTGCGCCTCGCGCAAGGCACGCCGGAAGGCATCGTCGGCCGCATGGGAGAAGCCGTCCTTGAGCATCGCGGCGATCTCGTCGTCGGTGAGGCCATAGGACGGCTTGACCTCGATCCTCGCCTCGTGGCCGGTGGTCTGTTCGCGTGCGGTGACCGAGAGCAGGCCGTCGGCATCGACCTGGAAGGTGACGCGGATGCGCGCCGCGCCGGCGACCATCGGCGGAATGCCGCGAAGCTCGAAGCGCGCGAGGCTGCGGCAGTCGGAGACGAGTTCGCGTTCGCCCTGGACCACATGCAGCGCCATCGCCGTCTGGCCGTCCTTGAAGGTGGTGAAATCCTGGGCCCGGGCGATCGGGATCGTCGAATTGCGCGGAATGATCTTCTCGACGAGCCCGCCCATGGTTTCGATGCCGAGCGAGAGGGGAATCACGTCGAGCAGCAGCCAGTCGTCGCCGGCCGCGCGGTTGCCGGCGAGCAGGTTGGCCTGGATCGCCGCGCCGAGCGCGACGACCTTGTCGGGATCGAGATTGTTGAGCGGCTCCTGGCCGAAGAACTCACCGACCGCCTTCTGGATCTGCGGCATGCGCGTGGCGCCGCCGACCATGACCACGCCCTTGACCTCCTCGGGCGCCAAGCCGGCGTCGCGCAGCGCCTTGCGCGTCGGCCCCAGCGTCTTCTGCACGAGGGTGCGGGTGATCTCGGTGAAGGTTTCCGAGGTGAGCCTGAGATCGACGATCTCGCCGGTCGACAGCCGCGCCGTGATCGGCGCCTCGCCGTGCAGGGTCAGGAATTCCTTGGCTTCGCGCGCGCGCGTGAGCAGGAGCCGCGCGTCGTTGTGGGAGAGCGGTGCGAGCTTCGCCTGTTCGATGATCCAGCAGAAGACGCGCTGGTCGAAATCGTCGCCGCCCAACGCCGAATCGCCACCGGTGGCCAGCACCTGGAAGACGCCCTTCGAGAGCTTGAGGATCGAGATGTCGAAGGTGCCGCCACCGAGGTCGTAGACCGCATAGATGCCTTCGGCGGCGTTGTCGAGACCGTAGGCGATCGCCGCCGCGGTCGGCTCGTTCAAGAGGCGCAGCACGTCGAGCCCCGCGAGCCGCGCGGCGTCCTTGGTCGCCTGACGCTGGGCGTCGTCGAAATAGGCCGGCACGGTGATCACGGCGCCGGTGAGCGGGCCGCCCAACGACGCCTCGGCACGCTGGCGCAGCACACGGAGGATCTCCGCGGAAACCTCGACCGGCGACTTGATCCCCTGTACGGTGCGCAGCCGAACCTGGCCTTCGGCATCGACGAAGTCATAGGGCATCGATTCGATGTGGGCGATGTCACGCCGGCCGCGGCCCATGAAGCGCTTGACCGAGACGATGGTGTTCTTCGGGTCGAGCGACTGCTTCGCCTGGGCCTCGAAGCCCACCTCGACGTGGCCGTCGGCGCCGTAATGGACGACGGAGGGCAGCAGCGGACGGCCGAGTTCGTCGTTGAGGACGACGGCCTGGCCGCTCCTGACCGTGGCAACCAACGAATTGGTGGTGCCGAGGTCGATGCCGACGGCCAGCCGGTGCTCGTGGGGCGCGGTCGATTGCCCCGGTTCCGCGATCTGCAGCAGTGCCATGAACCCGTCCCTATGCCTCGATGGTCGCGAGGGCTTCGTCGATTTCGTGGAGCAGTTTTTCCTGGAACATCAGTTGGCGCACGATGCCGGCGGCGCGCGCATGGTCCGCCTCTTCATCCAGTGCCCGGGCGAGCGCGTCGTGCTGGGCCTTCATTTCCTTCTTCATCTGCCGGTGCATGCGGTCGAGCGTATCGGCGTCGCCGCCCTGCCGCGCCTCCTCGACCGCCTCGCGCAGCTCCATCTGGTGCATGAGGAAGTCGGCCGGCATGGCCGTGTTGTGCTCGAGCTGCGGGTCGTGTCCGGCGAGCCGCAGCAGGTACTCGGCGCGCCGGAGCGGACTCTTCAGCGTCAGGTAGGCCTCGTTCACCCGTGTGGCCCATTGCATGGCCAGCCGCTGGTCGGCATCGGTCAGATGGGCATGGCGGTCCGGATGGACCTTCGCCTGAAGGTCGCGATAGCGCGATTCGAGCTCGATCTCGTCGAGCGCCTGGCGGCGCGGCAAGCCGAACAGCGCAAAATGGTCCTGGGTGAAGTCCATCGGGGATTCAGACGCTGAACGATTCGCCGCAGCCGCACTGGTCCTTGACGTTCGGATTGTTGAACTTGAAGCCTTCGTTGAGGCCCTCTTTGGCGTAGTCGAGCTCGGTGCCATCGAGATAGGGCAGGCTCTTCGGATCGACGACGATCTTGAGGCCGTGGCTGTCGAAGACGATGTCCTCGGGCTCGACGGCATCGGCGAACTCGAGCTTGTAGGCCATGCCCGAGCAGCCCGAGGTCTTGACGCCGAGGCGGATGCCGATGCCCTTGCCCCGTTTGGCAATGAACCTCGTGACATGCTCGGCAGCGCGTTCGGACAGCGTGATGCTCATTTTCAGGCTCCCTGCTTCTTCTTGTAGTCGGCGACCGCCGCCTTGATGGCATCCTCGGCGAGGATCGAGCAGTGGATCTTCACCGGCGGCAGCGCCAGTTCCTCGGCGATCTGCGTGTTCTTGATCGCGAGCGCCTCGTCGAGCGTCTTGCCCTTCACCCATTCGGTGACCAGGGAACTCGAGGCGATCGCCGAACCGCAGCCATAGGTCTTGAACTTGGCGTCCTCGATGACGCCGTCCTTGCCGACCTTGATCTGCAGCTTCATGACGTCGCCACAGGCCGGCGCGCCGACCATGCCGGTGCCGACGCCTTCCTCGTCCTTGGCGAAGGAACCGACGTTGCGCGGATTCTCGTAGTGATCGATGACCTTGTTGCTGTATGCCATGGCGTTCTCCTCAGTGTGCGGCCCACTGCACGGTGTTCAGGTCGATGCCGTCCTTGTACATTTCCCAGAGCGGCGACAGCTCGCGCAGCTTGGCGATCTTCTCGTGCAGCAGCTTGATGGTGTAATCGATTTCCTCTTCCGTGGTGAAGCGGCCGAGGGTGAAGCGGATCGAGCTGTGAGCCAGCTCGTCCGAGCGCCCGAGCGCGCGCAGCACGTACGAGGGCTCGAGCGAGGCCGCGGTGCAGGCGGAGCCGGAGGAAACGGCGATGTCCTTGATCGCCATCATCAGCGACTCGCCCTCGACATAGGCGAAGCTCATGTTCAGGTTGTGCGGCACGCGGTGTTCCAGGTCGCCGTTGACGAAGACCTCCTCGATGTCCATCAGGCCCTTGAGCAGGCGGTCGCGGAGCATGCGGATGCGCTCGTTCTCGGTCGCCATTTCCTCGCGGGCGATACGGAAGGCCTCGCCCATGCCGACGATCTGGTGCGTCGCCAGCGTGCCCGAGCGCATGCCGCGTTCGTGGCCGCCGCCGTGCATCTGCGCCTCGAGCCGCACGCGCGGCTTCCTGCGCACGTAGAGCGCGCCGATGCCCTTCGGACCATAGGTCTTGTGCGCCGAGAAGGACATCAGATCGACCTTGAGCTTCGCCAAGTCGATCGGCATCTTGCCGGTGGCCTGCGCAGCATCGACATGAAAGAGCGTGCCGTTTTCGCGGCACAGTTCGCCCAGTTCGGCGATCGGCTGGATGACGCCGATCTCGTTGTTGACCGCCATGACCGAAGCCAGCACCGTGTCCTTGCGCAGCGCGGTCTTGAACTGGTCGATGGTGATGAGGCCGTTTTCCTGCGGCTGGAGGTAGGTGACTTCGAAGCCACGCCGCTCCATTTCCTTGCAGGTGTCGAGCACCGCCTTGTGCTCGGTGGCGACGGTGACGATGTGCCTGCCCTTGGTCTCGGCGTAGAACTGGCCCGCGCCCTTGATCGCCAGGTTGTTCGACTCGGTCGCGCCCGAGGTCCAGACGATCTCCTTGGGATCGGCATTGACGAGCGCCGCGACCTCCTCGCGGGCCTTTTCGACGGCGGCCTCGGCTTCCCAGCCAAACGGGTGCGAGCGCGAGGCGGGATTGCCGAACTTCTCGGTCAGGTAGGGGATCATCTTCTCCGCCACCCGCGGATCCACGGGCGTGGTCGCGGAATAGTCGAGATAGATGGGCAGTTTCAACATCGTCCTTTCTCCTCAGCCGGCGAGTGCCGCCAGCCTTCTCAATTGAAAAACCGTATCGGCGAGCGCCGCGAGAAAATCCCGGATCTGCTGCTGCGTGGTTTCGCGGCCGAGACTCACGCGCACCGCGCCGCGCGCCAGTTCTGGCGGCACGCCCATGGCCATGAGCACGTGCGAGGGCTCCGGCCGCGCGCTGGAGCACGCGGCGCCGCTGGCGACGGCGAAGCCGGCCCGGTCGAGCTTCGCCACCAGCGTCTCGCCGTCGATGCCCGCCAAGGCGAAATACACGGTATTGGGCAGCCGTTCGGCCCCGGCGCCGAAGATCGTCGCGCCCTGCTCGCGCAGGCCCTGCTCGATCTCCTCGCGCAGACTCCGCTGGCGGTTTACCGCGGCTGAGTTTTCCATGGCGATTTCGCAGGCCACGCCGAAACCGACGATGGCCGGCACGTTCTCGGTGCCCGAGCGCAGGCCGCGCTCCTGGCCGCCGCCGTGGATCAAGGGCGCGAGTTCGACGCGCTTGTCGAGGATCAGCGCGCCGGCCCCCTTCGGGCCGCCGAGCTTGTGCGCGGACAGTGTCAGCGCATGGACGCCGCGGGCGTTGAGGGCGCGGAAATCGACCGGGATCTTGCCCAGCGCCTGCACCGCGTCGGTGTGGAACCAGGCGCGCGCGGGCCGCGCGATCTCGGCGAGCGAGGCCACGTCCTGGATCACGCCCGTCTCGTTGTTGGCAAGCATGACCGAGACGATCGCCGGCCGCTCGCACAGCAGCGCCTCGTAGGCGCCCCGATCGACGCACCCCTCGGCATCGACGGCGATCTCGGCGTGGCGCCACGACTGAGTCTCGAGGAAGCGGGCCGGTTCGCGCACGCAGGGGTGCTCGATCGCAGAGGTCAGGATCAGGCCCGGCTTCATGCGTGCCGCGGTGCCCTTGATGAACAGGTTGTTGGCCTCGGAGCCACCGCTGGTGAAGACCACTTCGGTCGGATGGGCACCGACCGCCGCCGCCACCTTCGCCCTCGCCTCGTCGATCGCCGTCCGCGCGGCCCGGCCGTATTCGTGGCGACTGGAAGCATTGCCGTGCCGCTGTGCGAACCACGGCAGCATGGCCTCCAGCACCCGCGGATCGACGGGCGTCGTGGCGTTGTGATCGAGATAGGCGGGCGCGAACATGCCGATACTTACGCGCTCACCGCAACCGGAATCCGGCGGATCGGTCGCCGTGCCGGCGTTTCCTCACGGACCGCGGCGACGCAGGCGGCATTGTTCCTCTGCTGGTCGACAAGATCCTGGAGGCTGATCGAACGCAGGTGCTCGAGCATCTTGCGGTTCAAGCCCATCCACAAGTCATGGGTCATGCACGGATGATCGTCATGGCAATCGCCGCGGCCGCCGCATTGCGTTGCGTCGAGGGTCTCATCGACGGCGTCGATGATGTCGGCGACGGAAATGTCCGGCATCGGCTTGGCCAGGCAATAGCCGCCCCCGGGACCACGGACGCTGGAAACCAGATGGTTGCGCCGCAGTTTGCCGAACAACTGCTCCAGGTAGGACAGGGAAATCTTCTGCCGCTCGGCGATCCCGGCCAGCGTCACCGGCCCGGCGTGTTGTCGCAGCGCGAGATCGATCATCGCCGTCACTGCGAAACGTCCTTTCGTCGTCAGTCTCATGGGTTACCTCGACATGGCTGTTGATGGGGAACGGCAATACTTGACCGTTATGCTCAACTATATGGGTTCCCGACCATTCTAGTCAACGATTTTCGACAGATATTTCGGATCGAACTTGTCCGCGGTGGCTACGTCGTCTTCGAGGGAAATGCCGCAGCGTTCGATGTAGCGGAGCAACACCTCGATGCGTCGGTCGGTTTCGACCGCATGGTCGAGCAGGCCGTGGATCGCCATCGACACCGGGTCGTCCTCGTTGCGGGTCACCGCATAGGCGGAAAAGCCCATGGCGGCGGCTTTTTCCTGGCGGGCCTGCTCGCGGCCCGGCTCGACGATGCGCGCTGGAATCCCGACCGCGGTCGCGCCGGCGGGCACGTCGCGCACCACGACCGCGTTGGAACCGATCTTGGCACCCTCGCCGACCGTGATCGGCCCCAGCACCTTGGCGCCGGCGCCGATGACGACACCGGGCTTGAGCGTCGGATGGCGCTTGCCCTTGTTCCACGAGGTGCCGCCGAGCGTCACGCCGTGATAGAGCGTGCAGTCGTCGCCGATCTCGGCCGTCTCGCCGATGACCACGCCCATGCCGTGGTCGATGAAGACGCGCCGGCCGATCGTCGCCCCCGGATGGATCTCGACCCCGGTGAGCCAGCGCCCCAGGTGCGACATGAGCCGCGCCAGCCAGCGCAACCGATGCCCCCAGAGCCAGTGTGAGAACCGGTGTAGGAGGAGCGCATGGAAGCCGGGATAGCAGGTCAACACCTCCCATGTCGTTCGCGCGGCCGGATCCCGCTCGAACACGCAGGCAATGTCTTCACGGAGTCGGGAGAACATGGGAGGAAAGCATTAGAAATTACGCAGATATTAAAAAACCCGACTTACCGGGTCAACTAACTTTCGGCTTACTTGCGGCTTTCGAACGCCGCGAGCAGGCCGCGAAGGATGGCGACCTCCTCGCGTTCCAGTCCCGCCCGGGAAAAAAGCCGGCGCATGCGCGGCACGAAGCGTTTCGGCTTCGCCGGATCGAGGAAGCCGCTACCGACCGCAGCACGCTCGAGGTGCGCGATC
Source organism: uncultured Rhodocyclaceae bacterium (assembly GCA_964530115.1). Taxonomy (GTDB): domain Bacteria; phylum Pseudomonadota; class Gammaproteobacteria; order Burkholderiales; family Rhodocyclaceae; genus Fen-999. The sequence continues at coordinate 17,215 of CAZGYD010000187.1, forward strand.
AAGGCTTCGACCTCCTCATGGGTGGCCGGCAGCCCGGCGTCGGGAACCGCCGGCGGCCTGCCAGGATCGACGGCGGCGAGCCGCAGCTCGTAGCAGAGGATCTGCACGGCCTGGGCGAGGTTGAGCGAGCGGTAGTCGGCACTGGTCGGAATCATCGCCCAGCGCCGGCACAACGATACTTCCTCGTTGGAGAGACCGGTCGTCTCGTTGCCGAAAACGAGCGCGACCTCGCCCGCCTCGGCGGAGGCGACGAGTTCGCCAGCGGCCTCGCGCGCCCACAGCGGCGCCGTCGCCAGCTCACGGCGGCGGCTGGTCAGGGCGGTCGCCGTCACGGTCCCGGCAAGCGCCTCGGCGAGCGTGTCGCAGACCCTGGCGCCGGCCAACACATCGTCGGCCCCCGCCGCCATCGCCGCGGCCTGCGGATCCGGAAAGGATTTCGGGGCCACGAGATACAGGCGCGCAAGCCCCATCGTCTTCATCGCCCGCGCCGCGGCGCCGATGTTGCCGGGATGGCTCGGGCGCGAGAGCACTACGCGGATCCGCGTCAGCACGTCGGCGGGCGTCATGGAAGCGCTCTGTTAGAATTCATGCCATGCATCCGACACTCAACATCGCTGTCAAGGCCGCGCTGCGCGCCGGCAAACTCATCAACCGCGCCAGCCTCGACATCGGCCAGCTCAAGGTCGGCATCAAGCAGCAAAGCGATTTCGTCACCGAGGTGGATCGCGCGGCCGAAGCCGCCATCATCGAAACCCTGCGCGAGGTCTATCCAAAGCACGCGATTCTAGCCGAGGAGACCGGACACACCGGCGAGCAGGACAGCGAATACCAGTGGATCATCGACCCGCTCGACGGCACGACCAATTTCATCCACGGCTTTCCCCAGTACGCGGTCTCGATCGCCCTGGCGCACCGCGGCGTGCTGACCCACGCGGTCGTCTACGACCCGGGCCGCAACGAGCTGTTTACGGCGAGCAAGGGCGCCGGCGCCTTCCTCAACGACAAGCGCATCCGTGTTTCGAAGCGCGCGAAGCTCGACGAGGCGCTGATCGGCACCGGCTTCCCGTACCGGATGTTCGAGCACGTCGATGCCTATACCGAGATCTTCAAGGAGATGACCCGGCGCACCGCCGGCATCCGCCGGCCCGGCGCCGCCTCGCTCGATCTCGCTTACGTCGCCAGCGGCCGACTCGACGGCTTCTGGGAGTTCGGCCTCTCCCCCTGGGACATGGCCGCCGGCGCGCTGCTGATCCTCGAAGCGGGCGGCCTGGTCAGCGACCTCTCGGGCGAACCCAACTACCTCACGACCGGCAACATCGTCTGCGGCACCCCCAAGGTGTTCGCGCAGATGCTCCAGGTCATCGCCCCCTACCGCAAGGGCAAGCTCGCGGCCTGACGGCCCACTGCTGCCCCCACGGGGAAGGGATTCACGGCCAAGCGCGCACAGGGCGCACGGAAAGCCGGCACAGGGCGCTCGGAAAGCCGGATTTGCCGCCAGGAGCAGCAGGAGCACCACCGGCGCCGAGAATTGCGTCGGACGCGGGTATGGCCTTGCCCGCTCGACTTTCTCGCGCCCTGCCCTGGATCACCGCGAAACGAATGGCCGCGCCGCCCGCCAGAACGCCGGCGACGATGCAAGCAGGCCCCGTGCGTGCGCTTCTGTTCTGCTTGCGGCCTTTGCGTTCTTCGTGGTGAATCCTGCTTTCAATTGCGAGCTTTGCGGTGAAGTTGCTTTTCCTCTGCGCTCTCCGCGTCCTTCGTGGCGAACTGCCCCCTTCCCGCCGGCGTGTTACGGCGGCTGAGTTTCCGGGGAAGGGGCCGGACGCCGCGCAGCGGCGGTCCCGAGCAGCGCGAGGGATGTGGCAAAGCCCCACGGTTTCGGGGCTACCGCTCCCGCAGCCGGCGATAGGCTTCTTGCACCTCGCGGCGCATCGCCGCCAGCTCCGCCTTCGGCCGGCCGGCCTTTTCCGCTTCGTCGAGCCGACGAAGGAGCGCCTTGAATTCGTCGAGACGGGACTCCTCGTAGTCCCAGCCGATCCTGGCCGGCGTCATGGCGGCGGCCGCCGGCGGTTCGGGCGCATTGACCACCTCGGCCCGCTCGCCCTTGCCCTTGCGGCTCGCGGTGATGACGAGCGCCTGGCCGCGGCCCGGTTTTGCCGGTCTCGCCGTGCGGCCGTCGAGCGGCACCGCCTCGGCGCGGAATTTCTCGATGGCCTCGAAGAGCGCCAGCCGGAGCGCCTCGGTCGGCTCCTTTTTCGCTTCGGCCTCGCGGATCTTTTCCAGGAGTTGCGTGATCTCGGAAGGCGCGGGTACGGACCTCCTGGGCTCACCGAAGGTCTGCGGCGGGGCCTTGACCGCCTCGGCGAAGACCTCGGGCACCGTCACCATCTTCGCGATGCGAAAATTGCCGTAGCGCATCGCCCAGGTGAGCGCGGTGTCGCCGCGGTCGTTCTTCGCCCGCGCATCGGCCCCGGCGTCGATCAGGAGCTTCGCCAGTTCCTCCTTGCCCTCGCGTGCCGCCATCATCAGCGGCGTCGCGGCGTTGGGCGCCCGGGCATTGATGTCGGCGCCGCGCGCCATCAGCAGCCGGACGATCTCGTCGTGACCCGCGAAGACCGCGTAATGCAGTGCGCTCCATTGATCGCCCTCACGATTGACGGCCGCGCCGCGATCGAGCAGCCAGCGCACCGCCTCGGTCTTGCCGCGCCAGGCCGCCAGTTGCAGCGCCTGCTCGCCGAAGCGGTTGGTCCGGTGGAGGTCGGCGCCGCGCGAAAGGAAGAGCTCCATCATGCGGATGTCGCCCTCCCAGGCGGCGATCATCAGGCCGGTGCCGATGCGGTCGGCCTCCATGTCCGGGTTCATGCCCTCGTCGAGCCAGGCGCGCACGCGTTCGTGATGGCCGATCTCGACGGCGATGCCGAGTTCGACGGGGTCCGGCAAGGCGGCGAGTGCCGGTGCAAGCGGCCAGAAAACCAGCATCACCGCCATCGCCCTCAGCCATTTCCGCGGCTCGATCCGCATGGGCTCCTCCATAATGGCCGCCATTATGCCCCGGCTCGCTCTCGCCTTCGTCGCGTCGCTGATGCTCCACCTGGGCGTGCTCGCGGCCATCGACGGCCTTTCGCACCGCGCACGCCCGATGCTGACGCGTCCGACGCCGGCGATGTTGGAGGCGGTACTGATACCGCCCGCCCGGCCGCCCGAGCCGGTGCTCAAGGACACGCTCGCCGAAGCGAAGCCACGCCCCGCGCCCCGGCCCGCGGCCCCCACCGTCGATCCGCGCGGCCGGCCGCGCACCGCCTCGGCGGCCGCGCAGCGCAAGCTGGCCGAACACCTGTTCTATCCGCCCGAAGCGATCGACCGGGGCCTCGAGGGCGAAGTCCGGCTGCTGCTGACGCTTTCCGCCAACGGCACCGTGGAAGACGCCACGGTGGCGGCCGGCAGCGGCCACCGGATCCTCGACGACGCGGCCGTGCGTGCCGCCTGGGCCATGGGAAGGCTGCCGGGGACGGCGGCCCGCGAGGTCATTTTGCCGGTCGTCTTCCGTCTGCGGCCGTGACACCGGCCGGCGAAGCCTGTTATGATAACGATTCTCATTTGCATCCCGACACGCCTTCGACCTCATCCATGACCACCGCGACCATCCCGCTCAAGGGGCCGCTGCTGCGCGGCCCGCGCCGCCCGCGCGTCGCCCTCGTCGGCCGCAGGCTCACGGGCAAGAGCAGCGTCTTCCAGGCGGCCGCGAGCCCCGCGGTCCATCACGAGCGGCTCGCGGGCCTCGGCGGCGCCTACCAGGAGTGCATCGTCGATGTCGGCCTCGACCAGATCTCGCTCGTCGACCTGCCGGACATCGAGACGCTGCACCACCTCTCCGAACATGACCGCGTCGTGCTCATGTATCTGCTCTGGGGCGACCGTTGGCCGGCGATCGCCCGTCACGAATCCGAGCAGCCGGCTGCGGCCTTCCCCGCACCGGACGTGCTGATCCAGGTCGCCGACGCGACCACGCTCGAACGCGACCTCGAACTGACGATGGAGCTCTCGCTGCTCGGCCGGCCGCTGGTGCTCGCGCTCAACCGCATGGACGAGGCGCGCGCGAAGGGCCTCTACCTCAACATCCGCGCGCTCTCGGAAAAACTCGGCGTGCCCGTGGTGCCGACGGTCGCGCACATGGGCAAGGGCATCCGCGCCCTGTTCGACGCCGTCGTCGAGGCCGCGCGCGCCCGGACCTGTCCCGTGCCGCAACCGCCGAGTCCACACCTCGCCGAAGCGCTACGCGCGCTCGACACGGTGGTCGGCCGGCCGGAGGTGGAGGAAGCCTTCCGCGTGCCACGGCCGCTGCTCGTCTGCCAGCTGGCCGAGAACGACGACTACTTCCGCCACGAACTCGAAGCCCACTTCCCGCAGCTTTTGCCCGAACTCGCGGCCGCGCGCGCCGCCGCCGAGCGCACGCTGCCCCGGGCGCTCTCCGACGAGCTGCACGCCGACCGGCACCATCGGGCCGCGCTGCTGCTCGAAGCCGTCAGCAGTCCGGCCGGGCCGCCCGAGGAGGGCTGGCGGCGCTGGCTCGACGAGATCTTCCTGCATCCGCGCTGGGGACTGGTGGGCAGCCTCGCGGTGTTTGCCCTGGTGCTCTTCTTCACCTTCGAGGTCAGCGCCTTCCTCGACTCGCTGACCTCGGCGCGCCTCGTCGAGTGGAGCGGCGAATGGCAGCCGGACTCGACGGCGGGCATCGTTGGCAAGGCCGTCGCCGACGCGCTGATCGGCCTCGTCGGCATCGTCGTGCCCTACATGATTCCGCTCGTCCTGCTGCTCGTCGCACTCGAGGAGGCCGGCATCATGCACCGCGTGGCATTCGTCGTCGATCGCGGCTTCCATCACATCGGCCTGCATGGCGGCGTCGCCGTGCCCTTCCTGATCGGGCTGGGCTGCAACGTGCCGGCGATTTCCGCGGCGGCGGCGACCTCTTCCGGCAAGGACCGCCTGATCGCCGCGCTGCTCATCACCTTCGTGCCCTGCTCGGCGCGCTCGGCGATCATCCTCGCCCTCGGCGGCAAGTATCTCGGCGGCCTCGGCGTGTTCGCCATCTTCATGCTCACCCTGCTGGTGATCGCGGCGCTCGGTCGCGTGCTCGCGGCGCGCTTCTCCGAGGCCGCGCCCGGCATGATCCAGGAAATCCCACCCTATGCACTGCCGCAATGGCGCCGGATGCTCGCCAAGGCCTGGGGGCGCACGAGCGACATCGTCACCATCGTCACGCCGCTGCTCATCGCCGGCAGCGTCGTCCTCGCGCTGCTCGAGCACTGGGGCGCCGACGCCGTCATCAACACGTTACTCACGCCGGTCACCGACTGGTGGCTCGGCCTGCCGGCGGCGCTCGGCGTGCCCATCCTCTTCGGCGTGCTGCGCAAGGAGCTTTCGCTGCTGATGGTCTATCAGGCGCTCGGCACCCAGGAAATTTCGCCGCTGCTTAACGGCGTACAGATCATGACCTTCCTGATCTTCCTGACCTTCTACGTGCCCTGCGTCTCGACCTTCGCGGTCATGATGCACGCGCTGGGCCGCCGCGAAGCCTTTCTCTCGGTCGCCCTCTCGGTCGGCATCGCGCTCGCCGCGGCGGGCGCGGTGCGGCTCGTGCTCACGGCGGGCAGCGTCTTCCTCTAGCCGGAGGGACCGGAAAAACGAAAGCCCCGCGGCGCGGGGCTTTCGTCGTCAGGACCGGCGGGCCGCTCAGGCCGGCAGCGCCGGCCTGCGCCGCGTGAGCCCGCCGAGCAGGCCGAGGCCCGCGAGCATCATCGCCCAGGTCTCCGGCTCGGGCACCGGGGCCGCGTAATTGAAGCCGGAGAGCGACGAGACCGTATAGCCGGTGACAGGATTGCCGCCCGAGGTCACGCTGGCGAAGCCGCCCCAGGCGATGGTGTGGCCGAAGTCCGCAGTCGCGGAGACGCTCGCGTTGCTGAGCACGCCCTCGCCGCACTCGCCACCGCAGAAGCTGCCGGTGGTGCTATAGACCGAGACTCCGGCATTGAGGTATAGATCGATCGGAACGCCGAAGACGAAATCGGCCTCGATGGTCCAGAGTCCTGGCTCACGCGTGGTCAAATCGTGTTCTTCGATACCGCGATTGCTGACCGTCCAGCCCTGCCCGGCATTGGTGTAGTGGATGTTCTGGTTGTTCTGGGCCATGCTGATGGTGACCCCGTAGCCCTGACTCAGCCACGCTCCTTCCCAATACGAGGTGCTGCCCGAGTCATCGGAAAAGCTGTGCGTGAAGTTGCCATCGACGCGCAGGCGCGCGCTGAGGTGCCCGGGGGTGCCGTTCAAGGCGCCGCCATCGATCGTGAAGGTGTCGCTCCAGCCCCCGGAATACTCCGCGTACGCGCCCACACCCCACGTCGAGGGCGCCGAGGCATGGCTCGCCACCGAACCGACCGAAAGACGGATGATGCCGGGCTCGACGTAGCCGTTGCCGAAAGCCGACGCCGACCAAACATAGGGATCGGTGCCGCCGTAGTTCAGCGACTGGTTGGAAGCCAACGGTGCCGCATCGGGCATGACTCGATTGTTGTTCACACTCTCACCAGCGCCGACCCCAAAAATGTAAATCTGCTCTTCGAGTCGTGTCCCCAAGGCCGCCCACGCCGGCGCGGCGGATGTCACGAGCAGGCCGGCTGCGGCGCCGGCGAAAAGCCGCGAGAGTTTCGTCAGCGATCCGATCTTCATGCTGTCCTCCCTGAAACGGTTTGTTGAATGGCGTTGATTGGCTGCCAGTCTATTCAAGAAGCATGAAGGCTTTCCAGAGGAAAACGGTGTATTTACGGCCCGAAACGAGGAAAACTCATAGTCCGTTCGGACTAATCGAAATCACCATGACGCCGGATTGCGCAGATTTACCAGATAACTATGCATTTTCCTGTCCAGGATACTGCCTTTTCCTCACCATCAGCCAGAGCGCAGGGCTGGATCGCGCGACGATCGGTACTCGCTTCATGGCGGGGAACGACACCAGAAAACCGGGGCGAAAACCGACGGGAAGACGCGGCGCAAACAAAAAAGCGCCGCTCGTGCGAGCGGCGCTTTTCGGGAATCTGGCGGAGCGGACGGGACTCGAACCCGCGACCCCCGGCGTGACAGGCCGGTATTCTAACCGACTGAACTACCGCTCCGTTTCCCGCCGCGTTGGCGGCGGGAGGGCGAATTATAGCGGCTTTCGTTTCGCACGCAACAGCCGCGTTCAGGTGCGCTCGAAAAGGCCCGCCGCGCCCATGCCGGTGCCGATGCACATGGTCACCATGCCGTACCTGAGCTTCGGGTCGCGCCGGAAGGCGTGCACGAGCGTCGCCGTGCGGATCGCGCCCGTGGCGCCGAGCGGATGGCCGAGCGCGATCGCGCCGCCCAGCGGATTGACCTTCGCCGGATCGAGGTTCAGTTCGCGGATCACCGCGAGCGACTGGGCGGCGAAGGCCTCGTTGAGCTCGATCCAGCCGATGTCCTCGCTGCGCACGCCGCCGAGCGCGCAGGCGCGCGGGATCGCCTCGACCGGGCCGATGCCCATGATCTCGGGCGGCACGCCGACGACGGCGAAGGAGACGAAGCGCGCGAGCGGGCGGACGCCGTAGCGCGCGAGCGCCGCCTCGCTCATGAGCAGCACCGCGGCGGCGCCGTCCGACATCTGCGAGGCGTTGCCGGCCGTGACCGTGCCGTTCGCCGCGAAGACCGGCTTGAGCTTCGCCAGCGCCTCCATGGTCGTGCCCGGCCTTGGCCCCTCGTCGTCTTCGACGAGCCGTTCGCGGACGCGCACCTCGCCGCTCGCGGCATCGGGCAGATGCTCGCGCACCGGATAGGGCGTGATCTCGGCGCGGAACCGGCCGGCCTCGATCGCGGCGAGCGCGCGGCGGTGGGACTCGACGGCGAAGGCGTCCTGGTCCTCGCGGCCGACGCGCCAGCGCGCCGCGACCTTCTCGGCGGTGATGCCCATGCCGAAGGCGATCGCACGGTGCTCGTCGGCGAACCAGGCCGGGTTGGCCGCGAGCTTGTTGCCCATCATCTGCGCCATCACGGTCATCGACTCGGTGCCGGCGCCGATGGCGACGTCGCACTCGCCGAGGCGGATGCGGTCGGCGGCGATGGCCACGGCGTTGAGCCCCGAGGCGCAGAAGCGGTTGATGGTGATCGCCGGCACGCGGTCCGGCAGTCCGGCGAGCAGCGCGCCGATGCGCGCGACGTTCATGCCCTGTTCGGCCTCGGGCATCGCGCAGCCGACGACGACGTCGCCGATTTCGCCCGCGTCGAGTCCGGGCACGGCGGCGACGACGTGGCGCAGCACGTGCGCGAGCATGTCGTCGGGGCGCACCCTGGCGAAGGCGCCCTTGCGCCGGGCCACCGGCGTGCGCGTCGCGGCGACGATGTAGGCATCCTGGACGGTCCGGTTCATCTTGGCTCTCCTCAGTTGCGCAGCGGCCTGCCGGTTTCCATCATGTGGGCGATGCGCGCCTGCGTCTCGGGCCTCCTCAATAGCTCGATGAACAGACGGCGCTCGACGGCGAGGATCCAGTCCTCGCTCACCGGCGTTCCGGCCTCGACCTCGCCGCCGCAGAGGGCGACGGCGGCGGCGCGGGCAACGCGGTAGTCGTGCTCGGAGATGAAGCCGCCCTCGCGCATGTTCACGAGCGCGAGCTCGCAGTTGGCGATGCCCGTGCGGCCCGCGGCGACGATGGCCTTCGCCGGCGTCGGCGGCACCCAGCCGGCCTCGGCCATCTGGCGCGCCTGGCGGATGGCGACGTAGAGCAGCTCGCCCGGATGGAAGACGATGGTGTCGGCCGGCTCGAGGAAGCCCATGGCCTTCGCTTCCAGCGCCGAGCCGGAGACCTTGCCCTGGGCGACGTTGGTGAACACGTTTTGCAGGAAGGGGAAGGGCTCGCCGAAGGCCACCTGCCGGCTAAGTTCCGACGCGCGCCGCGCGAAATGCGCGCAGCCGCCGCCGGCCGGGATCAGGCCGACGCCCGCCTCGACGAGGCCGAGATAGGACTCGAAGGCGACGACCCGTGCGCCCGCGTACATCGCGAACTCGCAGGCGCCGCCGAGCGCCATGCCCTCGACCGCGGCGACCGTCGGCACCTGCGCGTACCGCAGGGCGAGGCTCGCGCGCTGGAAGTTGGCGATCATGGTCTCGAGCTCGTCGAAGCGCTGTCCGCCGAGCGCCGCGAGCACCTCCTTGAGGTTGGCGCCGACGCCGAACGGCGCCTCCTGCCAGAAGACGAGGCCGTCGAATTCGCGCTCGGCGAGGGCCACGGCCTCGATGATGCCGAGGATCACCTCGCGGCCCAACGCATGAACCCGCGTGGTGATCGAGAGGATGGCGATCCCCGGATCGACGTCGTCGCGCGTCCACAGCCGGACGCTGCCGTTTGCCCAGTGCTGGCGTGTTACGACGGCTGAGTCTGGGGGCTCGCCATGGAGCCGTTCGGCGATGAGCTGGCGCCGGTAGACCGGCAAGGCCCGGCGCCCGATGCGCCGGCCCTCGCGCACGGACCACGAGCCGCCCTCGCCATGCACGCCGTCGATGCGGCCGACCCACCCGGGCAGCGGCACGGCGGCCATGGCCCGGCCGGCGGCGATGTCCTCGGCGACCATTGCCGCGACGGCCTGCCAGCCGGCCGCCTGCCAGCGCTCGAAAGGCCCGCGCTGCCAGCCATAGCCCCAGCGCATCGCCAGATCGACGTCGCGCGCCGAATCGGCGATCTCGGAAAGATGCACGGCGCAGTAGTGGAACAGGTCGCGGAACGAAGACCACAAGAGCTGCGCCTGCGGATGGCTGCTGTCGCGCAGTGCGCGCAGGCACCCGCCGGCATCCTCGATCGCGAGGAACTGCTCGACCTCGGGCGCGAGTTCCGCCTTCGCCTCGCGGTAATCGGCGAGGCCCGGATCGAGCACCCGGGTGACCTTGCCCTCGCGCAGATAGATGCCGCGGCCGGCCTTCTGGCCGGTCGCCCCGGCTGCGATCAACTGCTCTGCCCATCCGGGCACGGCGAAGTACCCGCGCCAGGGATCCTCGGGCAGGCCATCCCTCATCGTGCCGATCACGTGGGCCATGGTGTCCAGGCCGACCACGTCGAGCAGCCGGTAGGTCGCCGACTTGGGCAGGCCGATCTTCGTGCCGGTGAGCAGATCGACCTCGTCGAAGGCGAGCCCCAGACGCTGCGTATGGTGCGCGACCATCAGGAGCCAGGCGACGCCGATGCGGTTGGCGATGAAATTGGGCGTGTCGTGCGCGCGGATCACCTTCTTGCCGAGCCGTGTGGTCAGCCAGGTCTCCAGCGCATCGAGCAGGCCCGGATCGCAGGCTGGCTGGGCGATGAGTTCGACGAGCGCCATGTAGCGCGGCGGATTGAAGAAATGGATGCCGCAGAAAGCGCGCCGATGCGCATCCGGCACCGCCCCGGCGAGCCGTGCGATCGACAGGCCCGACGTGTTCGTGGCCAGGATCGTGCCGGGCTCGAGATGCGGGACGACCTTCCGGTAGAGCTCCGCCTTCCAATCGAAGCGCTCGGCGATCGCCTCGATCACCAGGTCGCACCCGGCGAGCCCGGCGAGGTGCCGCTCGTAGTCGGCGGGATCGACCAGGAGTACCCGCTCGGCATCGCCGAAGGGCGCGGGCTTGAGCTTCTTCAGGCCGTCGAGGGCCTTCCGGGCGATGCCGCCGGGATCGCCCTCCTTCGCCGGCAGGTCGAACAGCAGGACCGGCACGCCGGCGTTGGCGAGATGCGCAGCGATCTGCGCGCCCATGACGCCCGCGCCGAGCACGGCCGCGCGTCTGACGTGGAACTTGCTCACGGGTTTCCTCCTCACAGGCTCGTCCGGCCGCCCGCCGGATGCGGCTGACGCACATACTACGCCGGCGGCGCTTCCGGCGTTACCGGAGACTTGAAACCGGCCGATCCAGCGGCATTTATGCCTCGTGAGATGGAGAACGCCATGATGAATGTCCTGTTCAACAATCCCCTCTTGTACGTGATCGAGTACCCGGGCATCGGCGCCCTGGAAATCCTCGACAAGCGCAACGGCCGCGTCGGGCTGGTACGCGGGCCGACGGCGGAGCGCCTGCGCGGCGAACTCGGCGCCTTCCTCAAGGAAGCGCACGACATCGAGGAATTCGAAGACTTCATCGACGCCTGCAAGCCCATCCTCGACCAGCCCGTCTCCCTGCACTGAGCCGGGCCGCCAGGCTCTAAAGGCCCGCTGCCATGCTCGCCCTCGCCGCGCTGACGCTGAAGAAGACCATCACGCTGTTCGCGCTGGTGGGGCCGGTTTCGATGATTCCCGTTTTCCTCGCCGCGTCCCAGCACCTGGACGCGGCGGGCAAGCGCCGTTTCGCGCGCACCATCGGCATCGCCGTGACCGTGGCGCTGCTCGTCGCCGCCTTTCTCGGCATGCCGCTGCTATCGCTGCTCGGCGTCTCCATGGGCGCGATGCAGGTGGGCGGCGCGGTGATCGTGCTCCTCCTCGCGGTGGCGATGGTGCTCGGCAAGGAAACGACCTTCAAGGGCGGCCAGACGCCGGCCGGCGAATCCGTGCCGCGCGATGCCTCGATCGTGCCGCTCGCCGTGCCCCTTCTGGCCGGCCCGGCCGCCTTCAGCTACGTGATGGCCAACGCCGGCTGGAACAGCACGGCGGAACTCGTGTCGATCCTGATCCCGATCCTCGCCACCGGCATCGCCTGCTGGCTGATCTTTCGCACGGCCAGCCACGCCGAGCGCGAGATCCGGCCCTCGACGCTCGACCTCGTCGAACGCATCGGCGGCTTCATCCTCGCCGCGATCGCCATCGAGATGATGGCCACGGGCTTGCGAAGCCTGTTCCCGGCGCTGGCCGCAACCTGAGCCGGCGTTCCCGCGCTGACGCGCTCACGGAACGCAGGTAGCCGCCCGGCGGCCCCGGGCAACGCGCGGGATGGCTCGATGCCCCACCGTCCCGCTACAAAGACGCCGCGACCTCGGTGCCCTGCGCGATCGCGCGCCGGGCATCGAGCTCCGCCGCCACGGCCGCACCGCCGACGATGCGCACCTCGATGCCGGTTTCCGCAGCCAAAGCGCGCAGCGGCGCTTCCAGCCCGCGCTCTGGTTCCTGGCCGGCGCAGACGATGATGGTATCGACCGGCAGCCGCATCGCCCGGCCCTCGACCGTGAGGTGCAGGCCATCATCATCGATGCGCTCATAAGCGACACCGGCGAGCATCCTCACGCCGCGCCTGGCGAGCGTGGCGCGGCGGATCCAGCCCGTGGTCTTCGCCAGCCCCTCGCCGACCTTCGCGTGCTTCCGCTGGAGCAGCCAGACCTCGCGGCCGCTGGCCGCTTCCCGGGGCACGCCGAGGCCGCCGCGGCTGCCGATCGCGGCATCGATGCCCCAGGCATCGCGGAAGGCATCGAGCGGATCGCCGACGCCGCCGGCATGGGTGATCAGCTCGCAGACATCGAAACCGATGCCGCCCGCGCCGATCACCGCCACGCGCCGACCGACCGGTTTCGCCCCGGTGATCGCCTCGGCATGGCCGATCACCATCGGATGATCGATGCCGGGAATGGCGGGCCGCCGCGGCACGGTGCCGGTAGCGAGCAGGACGACATCGAAGCCCCGAAACTCAGCCGCGGTAACACGCCGGCCGAGCCGTACTTCCACCCCCGCACGCGCCAGGCGGTGCCCGAAGTAACGCAGGGTGTGGGCGAACTCCTCCTTGCCCGGAATCCGGCGGGCGAGATCGAGCTGGCCGCCGATCCGGTCCGCCGCCTCGAAGAGCGTGACCTCGTGGCCCCGCTCGGCGGCGGTGGCCGCCGCGGCCATGCCCGCGGGGCCGGCACCGATGACGGCGACGCGCCGCTTCACGCCGGCCGGCCGGATGAGCAGTTCGGTTTCCCGGCAGGCGAGCGGATTGACGAGGCACGAACACGTCCTGCCTTCGAAGATTTCGTCGAGACAGGCCTGGTTGCAGGCGATGCAGGTGTTGATTTCCTCCGCCCGTCCCGCGGCGGCCTTGGCGACGAAATCGGGGTCGGCGAGAAAGGGGCGCGCCATCGAGACCAGGTCGGCATCGCCGCGCGCGAGCACGGCCTCGGCCAGTTCTGGCGTGTTGATGCGGTTCGTGGCGACGAGCGGAATGGCCACGGCGCCGCGCAGCCGGGCCGTGGCCCAGGTGAAGGCGGCCGCCGGCACCATCGTCGCGATCGTCGGCACACGCGACTCGTGCCAGCCGATGCCGGTGTTGAGCAGCGTCGCGCCTGCCGCCTCGACCGCCCGGGCGAGCGCCACGACCTCCTCCCAGCTACTGCCGTCTTCGACGAGGTCGAGCATCGACAGGCGATAGATGACGATGAACTCCGGACCGACGGCTTCGCGTATCCGCCCCACGATCTCGACCGCGAAGCGGCTTCGGCCCGCGAAGTCACCTCCCCAGCCGTCGCTTCGCCGGTTGGTGCGCGGCGCGAGGAACTGGTTGATGAGGTAGCCCTCCGAGCCCATGATCTCGACGCCGTCGTAACCGGCCGTGCGGGCCAACCCGGCGCAGCGGGCGAAATCCTCGATGGTCCGCGCGATGTCTGCCTCGCTCATTTCCCGCGGCACGAAGGGCGAGATCGGCGCCTTGAGCGCCGAAGGCGCCAGCGCGCGCGGATGCATCGCGTAGCGGCCGCCATGGAGGATCTGCATGCAGATGCGCCCGCCCTCGCGATGGACGGTCTCGGTGACGACGCGGTGCCGGGCCACGCCCGCCTCGTCGACGAGCATCGCCGCGCCGGGCAGGATCCGCCCCTCCTCGTTCGGCGCGATGCCGCCCGTGACGATGAGGCCGACACCGCCACGCACCCGCGCAGCGTAGAAGGCCGCCAGCCGCCGCAAGCCATCCGGCGCCTCTTCCAGGCCCGTGTGCATCGACCCCATCAGCACGCGGTTCGGCAGCCTGCAGAAGCCGAGATCAAGCGGCTCGAACAGATGGGGATAACGGTCGCTGCCAATCGCCGGAGCGTTCATGGACGATGCTTCCTCGAGGGTTCGGGCCGGCCCGGCCGACGCAGAGCATATCAGGGCATCACGGCCGCAGTCGCAACGGCGGCCATGCCCCGGTGGCGCAGGCCCTTCCCGAAACTCAGCCGCCGTAAGACGCCAGCGATGGCCCGGGCTTCACCACCCGGGGACGCCACCGACGGGAAGGAAAGCTCAGGGGAAATGCGCTACCACGACGCGGCCGCCCATTGCGATGTGGAACTGCGCCCCACCCCGGCCTCGCCCGAAAAGCGTCCTGCGCGCGCCGCTTCCCGCGGCGCGCTGGTCGAACCCGCGGGGTTCTGCCGCACCCGTGAAGAAGCCAAACCGCCACCGCGAGCTATGGCCGTTTGGCGTCCCCACGGGGACTGTGGCCGTCGCCTGCCGGCGCCGACCATCCCTCGCTGCGCTCGGGACCGCCCTGCGGGCGTCCTGCGCGCGCCGCTTCCCGCGGCGCGCTGGTCGAACCCGCGGGGTTCTGCCGCACCCGTGAAGAAGCCAAACAAAAAAGCCACCGCAAGGGTGGCTTGTTTTGTTTGGCGTCCCCACGGGGATTCGAACCCCGGTTCTCACCGTGAAAGGGTGATGTCCTAGGCCTCTAGACGATGGGGACTCGTCCGATTGGTGGAGGTAAGCGGGATCGAACCGCTGACCTCTTGCATGCCATGCAAGCGCTCTCCCAGCTGAGCTATACCCCCACAAGGGAGCGCGCATTATATGGATCGCGCCATGGCGTGTAAAGCCGTTTTCAGTTTTTTTTCGCCGAAAGCACCTTGCCCGGATTCATGAGACCCCGCGGATCGAGCGCGTACTTGACGGCACGCATCATGTCCATCTCGACATCGCTCTTGTAGCGCAGGATCTCGTCACGCTTGAGCTGGCCAAGACCGTGCTCTGCGGAAATCGAGCCACCGAGTTCATGGACGAGGTCGTGCACGATGCGGTTGACCGCGGCGCTCTGGGCAATGAAGGCGGCGTTGTCCTGCGCCTGCGGCTTCGACTGGTTGTAGTGGAGGTTGCCGTCGCCGACGTGGCCGAAGCAGACGATGCGCACGCCGGGGAAGGCCGCGGACAGCGCGGCATCGGCGCGCTCGATGAACTCGGCGATACGCGAGACCGGCAGCGAGATGTCGTGCTTGATCGACAGGCCCTCGATCTTCTGCGCTTCGGAAATGTTTTCACGCAGTGCCCAGAAGGCGCGGGCCTGGGCCTCGTTGGCGGCAATGGCAGCATCATTGGCCATGCTCGTTTCGACGGCTTCGGCGAGCACCTCCGCCAGCGCGGCGGCGAGATCGGTCTCCATGGTGTCGGAAAGCTCCACCAGCACCTGCCAGGGATACACGGCCGGCAGGGGATCACGGCTTCCCGGGATGTGCTTCAGCACGAGCGCGAGCGCGGACCGGCCGATGAGCTCGAACGCCGTGATGCGCCCGCCGATCGCCCCGCGCAGATGCGTGAGCAGGCCGACCGCCGCCTCCGGGGAGGGCACGCCGACCCAGGCGGTGGCGACGCTGCGCGGCCGCGAAAACAGCTTGAGCACGGCCGCGGTGATGAGTCCCAGTGTGCCTTCGGCGCCGATGAACAGGTGCTTGAGGTCGTAGCCGGTGTTGTCCTTGCGCAGGCCGCGCAGGCCGTTCCAGATACGGCCGTCGGCGAGCACGACTTCGAGGCCCAGGCAGAGCTCGCGGGCATTGCCGTAGCGCAGGACCTGGACGCCGCCGGCGTTCGTCGACAGGTTGCCGCCGATCGTCGCCGTGCCCTCGGCCGCGAGCGAGAGCGGGAACAGGCGGTCCGCCGCGGCGGCCGCTTCCTGCACGGCGGCCAGCGTGCAGCCCGCCTCGACGGTGATGGTGTTGTTGGCGACATCGATGGCGCGGACGCGGTTCAGGCGCCGGAGGCTGACGACGATTTCGCCGCCCGTCGGCGTCGCACCGCCGCACAGGCCGGTGTTGCCGCCCTGCGGAACGATGGCCACGCCGGCCTCGGCGCACCGGCGCACGACGTCCGCAACCTCGTCGGTGCTGCCGGGGCTGACGACCACGAGCGCGCTGCCCGTATAGCGGCCCCGCCAGTCGGTGCACCAGGGCACCATGTCGGCCGGATCAGTGAGCACGTGCCGGTCGCCGACAATCCGGCGCAATTTCTCGATGAGCGTGTTCATCGGTCGAGCGCGAAGCGGATGGCCGGCAACATGCGCTCCACGGCGGCCACGCCTTCCGGAATGGCCTCGTTGCCACGGTGGTAGTCCATGAGGCCGAGGTGGCCGAGGCGCGGCGCGACGAGCACGTCGGCCGGCTCGCCGGCCAGCCGGCTCCGGGCGATGCGCGTCTGCATGATGGCGATGCTGGTCGAGACTACGTCGAGCATCGAAAGCTGCCGCAGCGGATCCTCGTCGCGGCGGATGCCGAGACTGCCGAGGACCTTGTCCTTCCAGCCGGGCGTGCGGCGCTCTTCGGCATCGTTGCGCCTGAGCGAGCTGCCGACGATGTCGGAACCGAGATCGACCGCGATCACCACGTCGGCGCCCAGCGCGCGGCACAGCGACACCGGCACCGGATTGACCAGCGCGCCATCGACGAGCAGCCGGCCTTCACGGATCACCGGTGCGAACAAGCCCGGCAGGGCGATCGAGGCTCGCACGGCCGCCGATACCGAGCCCTCGCGCAGCCAGACCTCGCGGCCGCTGCCGAGGTCGGTGGCCACGCAGGCGAACGGCAGGCGCAGGGCGGCGAAGTCCTTGTCGACGAACTGCCGCTCGAAGAAGGCCATCAGCTTGTCGCCTCTGAGCAGGCCGCCGGAAAGGCTCACGTCCATGAGTCCCACCACGTCCTGCCAGCGAAGCCCGCCGACCCAGCGTTCGAGGTCGCCGAGCGCGCCGTCGGCATAGGCGGCACCCACCAGCGCGCCGATCGAGCAGCCGCAGACGATGTCCGGCCGGATGCCGGCCTCCTCCAGCGCGCGCAGCACACCGATGTGCGCCCAGCCGCGCGCGGAACCGCTGCCCAGGGCGAGGCCGAGTCTCGCTTTCATGTCCGTTCCGCAAACAGATCGTGCACGTCGCAGTCGGTGATCCGCACCGTGACGAATTCGCCGGGTTCGAGATCATGGCCGTCGGTGACGTAGACCACGCCGTCGATCTCGGGCGCGTCGCCGGCCGAGCGCGCGATGGCACCCTCCCCATCGACGTCGTCGACGAGAACCTCGATCGTCCTGCCGATGCGCCGCTCCAGCCGGCGGGTACTGATGTCTTCCTGATGCGCCATCAGGCGCGCCCGGCGTTCTTCGCGGACTTCTTCCGGCAGCGCGCCGGGCAGCGCGTTCGCCGCCGCCCCGTCGACGGGCGAGTAGGCGAAAGCGCCGACGCGGTCGAGCTCGGCGGCGTCGAGGAACTGCAGCAGTTCGTCGAAATCACGTTCCGTCTCGCCGGGGAAGCCGGTGATGAAGGTCGAGCGGATCGTCAGTTCCGGCACGGCCGCGCGCCAGGCGGCGATGCGGTCGAGGATCCTGTCGACGTCGCCCGGCCGCTTCATGAGCCGGAGGATGCGCGGACTCGCGTGCTGGAACGGCACGTCGAGATAGGGCAGGATCTTCCCCTCGGCCATCAGCGGCAGGAGATCATCGACGTGTGGATACGGATAGACGTAGTGCAGCCGCACCCACACGTCCAGCCGTCCGAGTTCGCGCGCCAGATCGAGAAGCTTCGTCTTCACCGGCCGGCCGCCGACGAAGCCGGTCCGGTAACGGACGTCGACACCGTAGGCGCCGGTGTCCTGCGAGACGACGAGCAGTTCCCTGACGCCCGCGGCGACGAGCTTTTCGGCTTCGCCGATGATGTCGCCGATCGGCCGGCTGACCAGATCGCCGCGCAGGCTGGGGATGATGCAGAAGGTGCAGCGGTGATTGCAGCCCTCGGAGATTTTCAGGTAGGCGTAGTGCCGCGGCGTCAGGCGGATGCCCTGCGGTGGCACGAGATCGACGAAGGGATCGTGCGGTGGCGGCAGATGCGCATGTACCGCGGCCATGACTTCGGGCAGCGCGTGCGGGCCGGTGACCGCGAGCACCTTGGGGTGCGCCCCGCGGACGACCTCCTCGCGCGCGCCGAGACAGCCGGTGACGATGACCCTGCCGTTCTCCTCGAGCGCCTCGCCGATCGCCGCCAGCGATTCCTCGACCGCGGCATCGATGAAGCCGCAGGTATTGACGATGACGAGATCCGCGCCGGCGTAGGAGGAGGACAACGCATAGCCTTCGGCGCGCAGGCGAGTCAGGATGAGTTCGGCATCGACCGTCGCCTTCGGGCAGCCGAGCGAGACGAAGCCGACGGCAGGCGCCTTCCTGCGGCGAGGCACGCTATTTCTTTTCGGCGGCCTTGTCGGACGCGCCCTGCGGAAATCCCGGAAACTGGAAGCCGGCGAACAATTTGCGGGTCTGTTCCTGCATGCTCTCCTGCATCTGCTGGAACATCTTGGCGCTCTGCTCGACGTAGGCGCCCATCATGCTCTGCATGGCCGGGCCCTGGAAGTTGAGGAACTGAGACCACAGTTCCTTGCTCATCGCCGCGTTGTCGCCGTAGAGGTGCCGGGCCTGGTCCTGGAGCTTCTTCTGCATCTCGGTGAAGGCCCGGATGTTGTTCTCGAGGTACTGGCCCATCATGCCCTGCATCGCGTTGCCATAGAAGCGGATCATCTGCGAAAGCACGTCGGAGGAGAACATCGGCGCGCCGGCGGCCTCTTCCTCGAGGATGATCTGCAGCAGGATGTTGCGGGTCAGGTCCTCGCCGGACTTGGCATCGACGACCTGGAAGTCCTCGTGCTTGAGCACGAGATCCTTGACGTCGGCGAGGGTGATGTAGGTGCTCGTGCGCGTGTCGTAGAGACGGCGGTTAGGATACTTCTTGATCAGTCGTGCTTGCTCGGCCATGACTCCCCTCGCTCGTTCCCGCCTGCGGCGGCGCAGCAATTATAGAACGCAAAAACCCCCGCCGGGGCGGGGGTTCGCGATGCCGCGGCGTGTTACCGTGGCTGAGTTTCACTGCATGTGCAGGCCGCCGTTGATGTTGAGCGTCGCCCCGGTCATGTAGCCGGCGAGATCGGAGGCAAGATAGGAGCACAGCGCGCCCATTTCCTCGGGCTTGGCCAGGCGCTTCATCGGGATGGTGTCGATGATGCCTTTGAGGATGTCCTCGCGGATGGCCATGACCATCTTGGTGGCGACATAGCCCGGGGCGATGGCATTCACGGTGACGCCCTTGGTCGCCAGTTCCTGCGCCAGCGCCTTGGTGAAGCCGATCACGCCGGCCTTGGCCGCCGAGTAGTTGGTCTGGCCGGCCTGGCCCTTGACGCCGTTGACCGACGAGATGTTGATGATGCGGCCCCAGCCGCGCTCGGCCATCTTGGCCGAGAACTGCTTGGTCATGTTGAACAGCGAGGTCAGGTTGGTCGAGATCACGGCGTCCCACTGGTCCTTTTCCATCTTGGCGAAGAAGCGGTCGCGGGTGATGCCGGCGTTGTTCACCAGGATGTCAACCGGTCCGGCCTGGGCCTCGGCCTCGGCGGCCATGCGCTGGCAGTCTTCGAGCGACGAGACGTCGCCGGCAACGCAGACGAAGCCCGTGAAGCCGGCGGCGGCCATCTCCTTGAGCCACTCGTCCTTGTTGTCGAACTGCGGGTGGTAGGCGGCGACGACCTTGTGGCCGTCCTTGGCGAAGGCCTGGCAGATGGCGGTGCCCAGCCCCCCCATGGCACCGGTGACGAATGCGACGCGTTGAGTCATTTCACTTCTCCTTTTGGTGAAAGCGGGCGGCGCTAGAACATGTGCTGGCCGCCGTTGATGGAAATGTTGGCGCCGGTGACGAAGGCCGCCTCCTCGGAGGCGAGATAGGCGACCAGGCCGGCGACCTCCTCGGGCTTGCCCAGGCGCGCCACCGGGATCTGCGGCAGGATCTTGCTCTCCAGCACCTCGCGCGGGATCGCCATGACCATGCGCGTGCCGATGTAGCCGGGCGAGATGGTGTTGACGGTGACGCCTTTCTTCGCCACCTCGAGGGCGAGCGCCTTGGTGAAGCCGTGCATGCCCGCCTTGGCCGCCGAGTAGTTGGTCTGGCCGAAGGCGCCCTTGGTCGCGTTCACCGACGAGATGTTGATCACCCGGCCCCAGCCGCGCTCGACCATGCCGTCCATGACCTGCTTGGTCATGTTGAACACCGAATCGAGATTGGTGTGGATGACGATGTCCCAGTCGGCCTTGGTCATCTTCCGGAACGTCATGTCACGGGTGATGCCGGCGTTGTTAACCAGCACGTCGACAGGACCGATGTCGCGGACGATCTGCTCGACGCAGGTCTTGCACGAATCGAAGTCGGTGACGTCGCACGGATAGGCGCTGAAGGCGTAGCCCTGGGCGTTCATCTTGCGCAGCCATTCGTCGGCGTTGCGGTTGGTCGGGCTGTAGGTGGTCACCACCCGGTCGCCGAGCGCCGCGAGCTTGATGCAGATCGCTTCACCGAGGCCGCCCATGCCGCCGGTCACCAGTGCGACGCGTTGCATCATGCCCTCCCTGCCCTCGCCGGCGTCTTACCACGGCTGAGTTTCGTCGAGGCGGCTCGCCCGGTCTTCATGCCTTTTCCCTGACGTAGCGGCCGGGCGCGGGCTCGATCGGCGGATGGGTCTTGCTGCCCAGCCGCCCGCGCGCCTTGACCTCGCCGCCGGAGAAGCGCTTGAGCCATTCGGCCCAGCGCGGCCACCAACTGCCCGGCACCTCGGTCGCGCCGGCCAGCCACTCGTCGGCGCTCGCCGTGGTGCTGTCGCTGACCCAGTGGCTGCGCTTGTTCTTTGCCGCCGGATTGATCACGCCGGCGATGTGGCCCGAGGCGCCGAGGACGAAGGTCGTCTCGCCGCCGAGGAGCTTGCGGCCGAGGTAGGAGGTCTTCCAGGGCACGATGTGGTCCTCGCGCGTGGCGAGGATGAAAGCCGGCATGTCCACCTTGCCGAGGTCGGCCTTGACGCCGCACATCGCCAGCTTGCCCGGCACGCGCAGGTTGTTTTCCAGGTACATGTTGCGCAGGTACCAGGCCGCGAACGGCCCCGGCAGGTTGGTCGAATCCGAGTTCCAGTAGAGCAGGTCGAAGGGCATGGGCTTGCCGCCCTTCAGATAGTTGCCGACCACGTACTGCCAGATCAGGTCGTTGGCGCGCAGAGCAGAAAACACCGATGAGAGTTCGCGCCCCGTGAGCAGACCGCCCTTGCCGATGGTGTTTTCGCGCGCAACGACCGAAGCCTCGTCGATGAAGCAGCCGAGTTCGCCGGGCTCGGAGAAGTCGAGCAGCGTCGTGAGCAGCGTCAGCGAGGCGACGTCGTCGCCACCGCGCGCCCGCATCACCGCCAGCGCCGACGAGATGATGGTGCCGCCGACGCAGAAACCGAGCGCATTGACCTGCGGCACGCGGCAGATTTCCTTCGCCACCTCGAAGGCCTCGAGCACGCCCTGCTCGATGTAGTCGTCCCAGGTCAGATGCCCCTGTTCGAGCTTCGGGTTGCGCCACGAGACGAGGAAGACCGTGTGGCCCTGTTCGACGACGTAGCGGACGAAGGAGTTCTCGGGCTGGAGGTCGAGGATGTAGTACTTGTTGATGCAGGGCGGCACCATGACGAAGGGCCGCCTGGCCACCTTGTCGGTCAGCGGTGCGTACTGGATCAGCTGCATCAGTTCGTTCTCGAAGACGACCGCGCCCGGCGTGATGGCGAGATTGCGGCCGACCTCGAAGGCCGTTTCGTCGGTCATCGAGATGCGGCCCTTTTCCAGGTCCGAAATGAGATTGCGAATCCCCTGGGCGATGCTCTCGCCCTTGGTCTCCAGCGCCTTGCGGACGAATTCCGGATTGGTGGCGACGAAGTTGGAGGGCGCCATCGCGTCGACGAACTGGCGCGTGAGGAAGCGCAGTCGGTCCTTGGCCTGGCCTTCCGGCACCGGTGCGGCCTCGGTGATCTTTTTCAGGTAATCGGCGTTGAGGCGGTAGGCCTGGCGCAGCCAATCGTAGATCGGGCTTTCGCTCCAGGCCGGATGATCGAAGCGGCGGTCGCCCGGTTCGCCGGGGACGACGTTCGGTGGCGGCTCACCCGGCTTGCGCCTGACCATGGCCTGCCACAGCTCGGCGTGCTTTTGGCGCCATTCCTCGTGAAGGGCCGTGAGCGCCTCGCCATGGGGCTGCCAGGCCTGGGCCCACATCTGCATCAGCGAAGCGGGATCGGGGTTGGTCGACATCCACTGCCCTTTCCGGCGCGAAGCGCCGCTTGTCGTTATGAGCGGCCGATTCTGCGTTGCAGCATGAGTCAAGTCAACCGGGGCGGCCTGCCCGTCGGCTCACGACAGGCCGAGCCGCTCGACCAGGTGGTGGACGCCGCCGATCGAGGCGATGCCGGCGCCGATGAGCAGTATCTGTTCGACGGTGGCGGCGAGCTCAGGGCGACGATGGAGGCCGGGGATCAAGTCGGCGACGGCGACGTAGATCATGCTCGCCGCCGCGAGCGCGAGTAGCTGCGGCACCCACTCCTGCGCTTCCGAGAGCCCGAACCAGGCGAGCAGGCCGCCGGCCACCGTGGCGAGGCTCGAGAGCAGGTTGAACGCGAGCGCCCGGCCCTTCGAAAACCCCGAATGCAGCAGGATGACGAAGTCGCCGACCTCCTGCGGAATCTCGTGGGCGATGATGGCGAGCGCCGTGACCAGACCCAGCCCCGTGTCGGCCATGAATGCGGCCGCGATGAGGATGCCATCGACGAAATTGTGGAAGGTGTCGCCGACGAGGATCATCAGGCCGCTGCGGCCGTGGTCGTGTTGCAGGTCTGCATGGGGCTCGTGGGCCTCGCAGGACTCGATGTGGCAATGGCGCCAGAGCACCAGTTTCTCCAGCACGAAGAAACCGAGGATGCCGCAAAGCACGATCGCCGCAGTCTGCGAGGCGTCGCCGCTGGCGACGATCGCCTCGGGCAGCACCTCGAGGAAGGCCGCACCGAGCAGCGCGCCGATCGCGTAGCTCACCAGCCGCGGGATCCATGCCGGTCGCGCATTGAGTGCCAGCGCGCCGGCGGCGGCGACGGAAAGCAGGCCGCCGCACAAGGCCGCAGCGAGGATCCAGGCGAGCGTGTTCATCGGCCGATTATACGAGCCAGACCAGGCTGGCCATGCGGCCGGTGTCGCGCTCGCGCCGGTAGGAAAAGAAACGTGCCGAGTCGGAATACGTGCAGAAGCCACCGCCGAAGACGCGCGTGACCCCAAGCCTGCCCAGGCGCAATCGCGCGAGCGCATAGAGGTCGCACAGCCACTTGCCGCCGCCGCGCGCGACGAAGGCCGCTTCGGCCTCACGGTCCCCGCGCGTGAAGGCCGCGAAAACATCTTCGCCGACCTCGAAGGCCGCCGGCCCGATCGCCGGCCCGAGCCAGGCGATCAGCGCCGATGCCGGCACCCGCATGGCGGCAACGGCCGTCTCGAGTATTCCCGCCGCGAGGCCGCGCCAGCCCGCGTGCGCGGCCGCGACGACCGTGCCACCTTCGTCGCAAAAGAGCACCGGCAGGCAGTCAGCGGTGAGCACCGCACAGACCGTGCCCGGCCGGCGCGAGAGCGCGGCATCGGCCTCGACGCCCGCGGAAACCTCCTCGGCGACGACGCAGCGCACGCCATGCACCTGCCGGAGCCAGACCGGCTCGGCCGGCAGATGCGCGCGCAGCGCCTGCCGGCGTGTTACCACGGCTGAGTTTTGGAAATCGACGTGATCGGCGAGATTGCCGTGCGCGCGTGTAGTCACCAGCGCACGGACGTTTGCCGGCGCGGGCCATTCCGGCACGATGAAGTCAGCCACCACGCAACGTCTCCAGCAATGCCGCGAAGTCTCCGGGCAGCGGCGATTCCCAGTTCAGCTCCTGTCGCGTGCGCGGATGAACGAGCGCGAGGCGCCACGCGTGCAGCGCCTGCCGGGAAAAGCCGTCGAGAAGTGAATCGCCGCAGCGGCGCCGGCCATAGACCGGATCGCCGACCAGCGGATGGCCGAGCGAGGCCATATGCACGCGGATCTGGTGCGTACGGCCGGTCTCCAGCCGGCATTCGACGAGCGTCGCCTGGCCGAAGCGCTCGACGGGCGCGTAATGCGTGCGCGCCTCCCGCCCCGCGCCGGCGCGGCGTGCCACGGCCATCTTCGTGCGCTGGGTCGGATGCCGGCCGATGGGTGCGTCGACCGAGCCCGGCGCGGCGACGTCGCCATGGACGAGCGCGAGATAGTGCCGCCTCACCGTGCGCGCCTGCAGCTGGCGGACGAGATCCGTCTGCGCCGCGAGCGTCTTCGCCACGACCAGAAGTCCACTGGTGTCCTTGTCGAGCCGATGCACGATGCCCGCGCGCGGCACTCCCGCAAGCCCCGGCGCATGGTAGAGCAGCGCATTCATCATCGTCCCGGACCAGTGGCCGCTGCCCGGATGGACGACGAGGCCCGGGGGCTTGTCGATCACCAGCAGATCGTCGTCTTCATAGACCACCGCGAGCGGGATCGCCTCGGGGACGGCCGCGGCCTGCTCCGGCAGCGCCGCAGCGGCGAGCGCGATCTGTTCGCCGCCGAGCACGCGCCGGCGCGCTTCCGCCCCCGCACCATCGACGGTGATGCGGCCTTCCTTCAGCCAGGCCTGCAGCCGGCTGCGCGAATACTGCGGGAACAGCCGCGCGAGCGCCGCATCGAGCCGCAGGCCGGCGCACTCCGGCGGGACCGCGACAACCGCCGGGCTATAATCGCCCCCTTCTGTCCGACTGATCGTCATCATGCGTAGTCTATCCGCACTCTTCCGCGCCCTCGCCCTGCTCGCCGCCCTCGCCATGGCCGGCTGCGGCCTGTTTCCGGAAGAGGCCGACGAGACGATCGGCTGGTCCGCGAACAAGCTCTACACCGAGGCCAAGGACGCGATGGCCGACGGCGCCTGGGAGCGGGCGATCAAGTACTTCGAAAAGCTCGAGGCGCGCTACCCATACGGCCGCTTCGCCCAGCAGGCGCAGATCGAAGTCGCCTACGCCTACTACAAGCAGGGCGAGGCGGCCTCGGCGATCGCGGCCTGCGAGCGCTTCATCCGCCTGCACCCGAACCACCCGAACGTCGATTACGCCTACTATTTAAAGGGGCTCGCCAACTTCAACGAAGACCTCGGCATCCTCGGCGCCCTTGGCGGCCAGGACCTCACCGAGCGCGACCCCAAGGCCGCCCGCGACGCCTTCGACGCCTTCAAGGAGCTCGTCACCCGCTTCCCCGAGAGCCGCTACGCCCAGGACGCGACCCAGCGCATGAGCTACCTCGTCAATGCGCTCGCCTCGCATGAAGTCCATGTCGCCGATTTCTACCTGCGCCGCGGCGCCTATGTGGCCGCCGTCAATCGCGCCCAGTTCGCGATCAAGACCTACCCTGAAGCACCGGCCACGGAACGCGCCCTCGCCATTCTGGCCAAGGGCTACGACGCGCTCGGCATGAACGACCTGCGCGACGACGCCCTGCGCGTGCTCGACAAAAACTTCCCGAACAGCCCGTGGCGCGCGAGCCCGCTGCGCCCCGAAACGCCCTGGTGGCGGCTTTGGTGAATTCCCGGCCCTGCCAAACTCAGCCGCGGTAACACGCCGGCCGGACACCCCGGCACGGCCTGAATTGCAGAAAACGCGGCGCTGCGGACGAGACCCTACCGCCGCTGCCGCCGCGCCTCGAAGAGGCAAATGCCCGCGGCCACCGACACGTTGAGGCTTTCGACCGAGCCGTACATCGGAATCCGCGCCAGCGCGTCGCAGGTCTCGCGCGTCAGCCGGCGCAGCCCGGCTCCTTCCGCGCCCAGCACCCAGGCCGTCGGTCCCTTCTGGTCGATCGCGTAGAGGTCCTTCTCCGCCTCGCCCGCCGCGCCGATCACCCAGACGCCCGCCTCCTGCATCTCGCGCAGGCTGCGCGCGAGGTTGGTCACCATGAGATAGGGCACCGTATCCGCCGCGCCGCTCGCGACCTTGATCGCCGTCGCATTCAGGCCGCAGCTGCGGTCCTTCGGTGCCACCACCGCGTGCGCGCCGGCGGCATCGGCCACGCGCAGGCAGGCGCCGAGGTTGTGCGGATCGGTCACGCCATCGAGCACCAAGAGCAGCGCCGGCTCGGAAAGATTCGCCAGCACGTCGTCGAGCGTCAGGTGCTTCGCCGTCGCCGCCACCCTCGCCACCACACCCTGATGCCGCGCCCCGCCGGCCATGCCGTCCAGCCGCGCCCCGTCGACCGGCAGCACGCGCACGCCCGCCGACTGCGCCGCCTTCAGCAGATCGCGCATCCGCACATCCTGCCGCCCCTCGGCGACGCAGATCTCCTTCACGTCCTCCGGCGCGTGGCGCAGCTTGGCGGTGACGGCGTGGAAGCCATGGATCAGGCGGGTGTCAGACATCACAGTTCCTCAACTTGACTTGAGTCGCGCCGATATGACAATGAGTTCTTGCCTGAAGCAGCAGGCTGAAAACGGAAAGGCCCGGCGGGTTTCCCCGTCGGGCCGGATACGACTCGGAGTCTTGCGACTCCAGCTTATTGTAGCAACGGCTCTCACCCCGGATAGCCACAACAACATGAATTATAAGGAAGAATGACATGGGCGACAAGACCCCGCAAAACCTGACCTTCGGCTTCGACATCGGCATCGCCTCGGTCGGCTGGTGCGTGCTTTCCGACACCCGCATCGTCAATCTCGGCGTGCGCTGCTTCGACAAGGCGGAAACCGACAAGGAAGGCGAATCCCTGAACCTCGCCCGGCGCACCGCGCGGCTGATGCG